>JBFXGO010000016.1:0-46474 GCA_050239825.1 bacterium | reverse complement strand
CTGTGCATTACTATCTTTTACAAATTCGGATTTTAGAATCTTATTTTCAACTCCTTCTTTATATGATTCTACTGAAAGTATATCTCCATTCAGTCTTCTCCTCGTTCCCGTTATTATTGTATCCCCTGTTATTCTTACGGTTCCTTTGCTTAGGTCAATACTATCTAATGATACAAACGGTGTCCCGTATCCTCTATAATTGATATATTCAACAGAATCTTTTGAAAATGCTCCTTTATTCATTGAATATACAATATACTTCATTTGCCCTGTTCTCGTTGTTTGATGTATCCATTCCAATGTGTCAGGATCCTCCGCTAAATTTATTATTGTATCCTTTGTTCCTTTAAGTGTATCGTTTTCCTTTATCTTTATCCTATATCCATCCTCATGATTTGAATTATCAACCCACTTTATCAATGCCTTATTGTTTGGCTGCCAAATACAAGCTATCGGATATGCTTTGGGAGCATTGCACGGTATTCCAAACACTGTTTCTCTATGTGTGTTATTATCATTCTCGCTTATTAGTATATCCCCGTTCGGATATACCCATCTCGAATGTACCTCATAGTTGTTATTCATACCCCTTATAAAGTTCGTATCCGTATATGTATTTAATGAACAAACATCCCTTTGCATATCGTCATTTGACCTTATTATTCTGTTAACTAAGTTAAATGTATCTGTCCAAGCCAGTTTTATCGAATCCTCATCTTGATATACTAAGCTTAAATTATCCGGATTCCAATCGGGCGTACTGACAGTCAGCCATTTGCTGTCTTGGCAAAAATACCCGTTATCATCAAGTTCAAATCTTACATTAAACTGCATCAGATTATAAGTTGACGGATGAGAAGGAATTGTTTTTGAACTTCTTAATGGCGGTATCCTAAAACTCTTACTCATTGCTGAGCCCGGTATCATACTGTCTATCATCTCTATACTTCCTGCTCTTATATACCATAATCTATTTCTTACTGATATGTCGTTCGATATCCAGTTAATAGTGTATGTGCTTAGAGCTGTAGCAAGAGCAAAATCTGCAACACCGGGAAGCAAATCTACATATGGAGCTATTGCATCTCCCCAGTTGAAACTATAATCATGTTCTATCTCAGGAATCTCTATTAGACCATTCATGTCGTAAAAGGATGCCTTTGGATGATATTTTGTGAATATTGCATTACTTGACCACGGACACTCCTTCAAGTAAATCGGACTGCCTCTTAGAATGCCAGGTTTTCTATTGTTATTTGTAATGTTTGTAAAATCTATTCCCATTGTAGGACCGACATCATCTGTAATGTTCTGATGTTCATAAATTGATGTCACAACACCGCACAATATTCCTTCGTAACTCTTTAAATCATTACCAAATTCATCTGTTCCATCAACAATCAGTCGGATTGATTTTGAGGTGGGATTATTTATATTTCCAACAATCCCAAATCCATAATCTGTTATCTCTCCATCAAACACAAAGCTGTCGCCATCAATCATCCAGCTTTTAATAAAAGATGTTACATAGGTACTTGTACATTCACAATGCTCTAAATTTTCTTCACTTGATGAATGAGTTGCATCAATTACTGCATTAAATTCTGCACAGTCCAAAATGGACTGCTCAACTCCAGTGCATCCATCATTATCGTCCGATATTAAATCAACCCCGATATTACCAACAATAGTTGCTACTCTTTCAATATTTATATCATATCCCATCAAGTCGAGATATAGGCCTGTTTCCTCTGTCTCAATATTTTTGAAAAGAATTCGTCCACATTCTTCAACATCCATTTCCCAGTGTTCCCCGTGCTTCATCCACTCGGGATTGGTTGGATTTAAGGAATAAAGTAATTCCCCAAAACGAGTTCCAAAGGGGTGATTGGGTGTTCCTATGGTTAGCAATTTTCTAACCTTGTTTTCACACCCATAATACTTAATTGCGGCTCGAGCTACTACTCCACCCATAGAATGACATATTAAATCTACCTTATCTGCTCCTGTTGCAGCCAACACTTTATCAATAAAAACTGCCAAGTTTTCAGACCAGCATTCAACATCAGAATTATTTGTAAAATCAAACAACTTTATCTCTGTAACCGTATAGTCGTATCCATTAATTGATTCTGTATATATATCATTTGGTGTACCTTTATTCGCCATATAATACTCCGGAAATATTTCTTGTGCGCTCGTATCCGAACATACATAAATTTTAACATTTTTTTGAACCATACATTCAAGTCGTCCGTTGCTCCCGATTATTCCCGGTCCTCCGTCTTGACGATAATATGAAAAATTATAAACCGATTTTGGATAATTCGTAATCATTAATTCAGTATTCTTATCACACATTACTGCATCTTCGCCATCGATTGTTTTTCCATACCTATAACCATCATATCCCTCCTCAACTATTCGTGTCATTGCAGTTGGAAAAAGTAGAGAAGAATCTATTGGATCCATTGGATACCAAGTAGTCCAACCACCAGCTAAAACTATTTTGAGTTTTGTTAAATCAAAAAACCTAAGCAGGGGTACTGCCTCAGACTTTGTTCCGTGAATATAGATTTGAGGTATATTATCGGATGTAACTAATATCGAAATAAGCATTACAAGAGATAAAATCAATATATTTTTCATTTTATTTTCCCCAATTTAGTTGAAGCCCGAAATTAATGCCAGTGAAACCAACTATAAGTTTGCTATCACACCAAACTTCCTTCCATGGCGAGTTATTCCACACCTCTATCGTTTGACCTATTCTTATTCCAAACCATAATATTGGCAATTTCATATTATTCACCTGCATTGAATTATATATAACTCTGAAAGCAACTCCCAGGCCCAATCCAATCCTTTGGACTTTTGTACTATCTTTTTGCCATTGTTCATCCTTTCGTTTATATAGAGTTTCTAATCCTGCTACATCTGTAATTTCAATACAAGGTCCACCAAAAACAAAGTTATTTTTAGAAAATAAAAAACTAGAAGAAATTTTCTTTATATTATAAACATTATAATTTGCTGCTAAAGTTGAATCATCAAGAATGACATAATCTGTCATAATTGCACAATTGGTTCTTTCTGTGTATGCATAGCTTGTTGTATTGCTTAAGAATAATCTGTTTAATTTTGAGCATTTTATATACATTTCAGCACCATTCATCCAATAATTAAATAATGTCAACAGTTGATTTAAGCTTAGTTCACCGAACCATTCAACTCTGTCCAAATAATCTGCTGTCAAATGGGGTCCGGCATAATTATATTCAGCGACATACCCTATTCCAAAGTTCCATTTCGATTTTTGTTCCGATTGGGTTTTTCCGTTTAAACAGCATGATATCGGGCTATCCTTCTTTTCTATTATCTCTTTTTGGTCTTTTTTGCTTTCTCCCGTAAATAATGAATCTTTAATTGATGAAGCTGTATCATCTTCAATCTGCAATTCTTTAACATCAATAGTATCGGGTAGAGTAATTGTATCCACCTGCTGTGTTGTAGTTGCTTCTGTCTGTATTTCACCCTCTGTTGTCTGTCCGTATAGCCCCAATACTCCAATCACAAGAAACAATGTCAAAAGTTTCTTCATCCTGCCTCCTGATTATATAATCCCATATTAGCACTTTTTCTTGAGTTGTCAATCCATTTTATCAATGCCTTATTGTTAGGTTGCCAGATACACGCTATCGGATATGCTTTGGGAGCATTTAAACTATTCGTTTTAACAGAAAGATAATTTGTAGAATTATCGTTTATACTGACAATTGAATCGGTTGAAGTATAATGATATACGGAATTTACTCTATATGTATAGTCTGTGTTAAATTCATAATCACTGTCAACAAAGCTATTTCTGTACGGCGAACTTCCAATTAACACATCATTTCTAAATATTAAATCCTCATTATGATACAGATCTTTCCATGATATTTTTACCGAATCCTCATCCTGATATACTAATTTTAATGTGTCTGAGTTCCAGTCGGGAGTATGTGTATATGATCCTATGGAATCTTCAATCCAATTTTTATAATCATCAAGATGAAACCTTAACTTAAACTTGCTTTCAGTTATGCTCTTTCCACTGCTCATTGGAGCTATCTTATATGTATAGTTCAAATTTGCCAATGCTATATCCTTCAACCAATATTCACCAAGGGAGGTGTTTCGCACTTTTAAATCACATTTCGCCGAAATGTCATTACTCTTCCAAGCAAAAGTATAGCTGTTAAATGCTTTTGTAACAGGCATTTTTGATCTGATTTCAACAAAAGGCGCGGTGGCGCTTTTCCAACTCAATTCATGCGGAATTGTCATGTTCCCGCTATCAGGGAAAATGTATCCGTTCATGTCATATAACCATATTCTCGAATAGTAAACATCATTTTCTTTATCATCATATCCGCAGAAACTTGTATAAAGAGGGCTTCCGCTTAGTTGGCCTCTGACTCTATTGTTTTCTGATAATACTGATAAATCATATGCATATGTTGGCCCTATGTCATCCCGTGAATCAAAGTTTTCTTTTAATGTAGTTCCCACTACTGCCATTATCCCATTATTATGTTTTGTTATTGTATGAATCTAAGCTATTAATTAATAGCCGTAAAGACCGTGACGTCGGGTTTTCTTCATTTGGGTAAAATCCAAAATTCCCCGACAAAGATGACAGTTTATTCTTATCATAAATTATGACTGTATCATCTATCATCCAATGCTTGATGAATTCGATAAGAAATGTAGAATATTGCTCAGCGTATTCAGGAATTGTGTCATTTATTGGTACTTTCAAAAACTCTTTCAATCTTGAATGACTTGCGTATATTATAGGTTTTCTTTCTGCAAAATCCAAGCTCTGTTGTGAACATGGTATGAAACCATCATTTTGTTCCAACATTGACATCAAAATGGTTTTCCTCGCTCCAACAACGGTTGCTAATTTAACGCTTCCTCTATTTAGCCTTATAAAATCATTGTCATATAAAAATTCCAAATATGGCTTAATTAAAGTAGGATTTGAAGTTGAAACAAAAGCAACACTACCGGCATGGAGTTCAACATCTGCACCCAATTCCAGCAATTCTCCTACCTCTTGCCATTCATGATAATCAGCTACATTTGCTACAAAATCCTCAACAGCATCAAATTGAGTAAAGGGAAGGTTTGGAGAACCTATAGTTATTACTTTCGCGACATATTCTCCTGCTCCATAGAAAGTCATTGCAGCTCTTACTACAGGTCCTCCCATTGAATGAGCAACTATATAAACTTTCTTTCCTGACTTGTTATAAACTTTTTCTATGAAAACAGCAACGTGTTTTGCCCATTGGCCATGCTTGAATGCAAGCAAATAATCGTCTTGATATTTTTCAGAAGCTGGAATAAATAAGGGATTACCGGCTTCATCCTCTCCGCTCCCAATAACACCAGTATCTCCATCCGGATTATAATAGCTAAAATTGTAAACAACATTCCCGGAAGCATCTCTTGGATATGAGTCTATTGTGCAGTCAAAGGGACTCCCTTTTTTGTATCCTTTATAACCTAATATTCTAAGCAAAGCCGTGCTGTCCACTTCTATATACTTTCCTAAAGATTCATTATATCGCAAAGGATGCCATGAAAATAGTGAACCTTTCTTATATCCATCATCATTATCTCTTTTTAAATCTGGTATTGCCTCTTCGCTTATTCCGTGAATAAATATGATGTTTGGTAATACTTCATTAGAATATGCAAATAAAAATGAAAATAATAAAATAATTAATAAAATACTATTTTTCAATTTTTCCTCCTAAAAGCTATAACCTATTCCCAAGCCACCAGCAAGACAAACTATGCTTCCTGAACTAAAATCGAATGTATAAATGAATTTATAACTCAACATTGGTTCAATATATAGTTCTTTCCATATCTTATACTTTTTACTCCAGCCAATTCCAACACCCCAGAAGTCATACTTGAAATTAACTATGTAGCTACTATCAATTTCAATTATTTTATATTCATTTGATACAAATTTTTGGTATTGACCTTGGGATATTTCATTATAATATCCAAAAATGACTTTCTCTAAATTAATATCAAAACCCTTTATTTCCAACCCAAAACTTGTAGAAATAAATCCCGGATTAATATTCCGTAAATAAAAATGATCATAGTAATCAATATTTATACATAATTTCAGGTCCTGATTAATTTGAAAATCATACTTGACTTTAAAATTTGCTAGTAAAATCATTGATACGGATGGAAAGATAACTCCTTCTTGAGAATCAAACAGTTTAGTATAATGAGGAAGTGATGGTCCAGTTTGGAAGCAAATAGATAAATTTGATTTTGATTTAATTTCATATTCAGTTTTTTCTAAAATTATACTCTTTAACATCCTTTCAGCAAAGACTAATCCTATTGGATATATACATGGGGTGCAGTAATTATCAAGAGGTAAAAATTTATCATCAACCTTCTCGGCAATTGAATAAAGTGTTATCATCGGTATTAAATAGGTCAGACCATCTGTCAAACACCCATATCTCCAATCATAAAGCCATGGATTCTTCTTTATTGTAATCAGTGAATCATCATTGCCCTTACTTGAAACACTCATGCTTTCAATGTTTTCTTCAATGGTTGAAACGGTATCTCCCTCAATCGATAAATTCTCAGCACCAATAGTATCGACTTTAATTATTGTATCTTCATTTTGTGTTGTATCAGCTTCTATCTGTAGTTCACCCTCTGTTGTCTGTCCGTATAGCCCCAATACTCCAATCACAAGAATCAGTGTCAAAAGTCTCTTCATCCTGCCTCCTGATTATATAATCCCATATTAGCACTTTTTCTTGAATTATCAACCCACTTTATCAATGCCTTATTGTTTGGCTGCCAAATACAAGCTATCGGATATGCTTTGGGAGCATTGCACGGTATTCCAAACACTGTTTCTCTATGTGTGTTATTGTCATTCTCGCTTATTAGTATATCCCCGTTCGGATATACCCATCTCGAATGTACCTCATAGTTGTTATTCATACCCCTTATAAAGTTCGTATCCGTATATGTATTTAATGGAGAAACATCCCTTTGCATGTTGTCGTTTGACCTTATTATTCTGTCAACTAAATTATAGCTGTCTGTCCATTTCACTTTTATTGAATCCTCATCCTGATATACTAATTTTAAACTATCTGGGTTCCAGTCGGGCGTACTGACTGTTATCCATTTATTGTCTTCGCAAAAATAGCCGTTGTCATCAAGTTCAAAACGAAGATACATATTCATTAAATTATACTCCGGTATTCCGTGTGATTTACTGCTCCTGAGTGGCGGTATCCTAAAACTCTTACTCATTGCTGAACCGGGTATCATGCTGTCTATTATCTCTATACTTCCAGCTCTTATATACCACAGTCTATTCCTTACAGCTATATCATTTGATTCCCAGTCGATAGTGTATGTGTTTAGAGCTGTAAACACTGTTAAAACTGTTGCGCTTGGCAGCAACTTAACATACGGTGCTTCAGCATTCACCCAGTTGTCGAAAGGAGCATAATTGTAAATTTTATCAGTGGTTATTAGTCCTTTCATATCATATAAATAAATTGCAGAGCGATATTCATCTGTTAAATCAAAAGTAGTGTTATTATATTCACAATTCATCATAAAGATTGGACTTCCCATCGGATTACCTATAATTCTATTATTGTTATACGCATTAGATAATGATATTCCAACATATGGGCTTTTCTCATTGGTATCACCACTTATTACAATTTTCTCTATGGGATAAGCTAATAACGACAAAAAATCCCCATAATTAATATTGGATGTTCCGTTATTTTCAATTTGAACTCTAACTGAACGAGAAGTTTTATTGCCTTCCTCATCGTTAACCACATAAAATTTAGCATCTAAATCCTCAGCAGTTCCAGTAAATTCAATTATGGTATCATCTATAAGCCATTTTTTTATGAATTCTGTTACATAAGTGCAGTGAGTTAATGATAATTCAGATTGTCCTAAATTCCCGAAACTTCCTATATCTCCAGACATGGAATGACTTGCATATATAATCGGATTATAATCTGCAAGACTGTTTGGAGAAAGTTTTGAGATGCTATTAAAAATAAATCCGTCATTTGATTCATTGGAGTATAATGTTCCTCCAACTCCAGCATTCCTATCGCCTGAAATGCAAACAATCTTTGTTGGACTCACATCGTAACCAAGCATATCAGCGAAATTCGTAACGACACCTGTTTCTAAATCATAAAATTCAATATCACCATAGGTATAATCATATTCAACATCTAACTCCATCAACTCTCCTGATCTCTGCCATTCATTTGGTACTTCAAATAATCTATAAAACAACTCTCCAGCATCACCTTCCAGTGATTGATGCGGTGTTCCTACGGTTATTATTTTATATACTTTTGACGAATATCCATATCCAATTAGAGCCGCCCTTGCAACCAATCCACCCATTGAATGACACACAAGATTAACTTTACTCGCACCAGTGGCTGCTAATACTTTATCTATAAATTTACATAAATGCTCTGCATAGCGGTTGGTGCGCCAATATTGTCTATATACTTTAGACTCTTGCGTCACTTTATAGCCAGCTATTAATTCTCCATTAATTATAATTGAATACGACCTAAATTCATCTATATATTTGGGAAAGTATTCAAAATAGTCAAATTCATCGTCTTTAAACTGTTTTAAAAACGGAGGGAAAGCAATCGTATCACAAACTTCTGCTCCCAAAGCATTAATGTAATTAAATATCTTGAATCCTACTTTAATACTATCAGCAGAAATTGAAATTAATCCAGGTATTGAACTTGAAGTATCATAATATGAAAAATTGAACATCGTGTTTTCATCTAATCCAGAAGGTAAAACAACATATTTATTACAATCTAACACTGGAGATAATTGATATCCTTTATAACCGACTGCTTGATGCATGCAAGAGTAATAAATTGGATCGTCCGGATTCTCTTTTTTGATATCATTCCATGTTAGGAATCCCATTGTGTCCACACCCTCAGATTTAATTCCTGTTATGAATATTATTGGAGTTGAAAACAAGTTAGTAGAGTAAAGTATGAATATGTAGAATAATACCTTTTTCATATTTTCTCCTAAAAATTGAAGGTTAGTGTTATATAATGCATAACCATTCCTGGATTTATCTTACTTACATCATAAATTATGTTTGGGTAGTTCACGTAAGATGCCATTTGAAAATACTTTTTATACTCCATACCAAAATTGAGTGTCACATGATTTGATACTGTATAATTAATTCCTGCATTCATACCGATTTGATAATGAAACCTATTTACATCAATATCATACCACTCGTCATCACTTAAATATACTGCATAAAACTCTTGTTTCATATATGTAATCCCATTAGACAATCCCATTCTAAAACAGCCGAATTCTTTATACATATTTATACCCAAAGAATGAAATGTAAATAGGTTCAATCCGTTATAATAACGCAAGGAATATTCTAAATTAGATGATTTCACATATACATCTGCTACTTTATCAATTGAATTTGAATACTCATAATTATATCCTATTTTAAATAGTATTTTATTTAATAGATTCATGTTATGACTTACTTCAATCTTATGAAACAAGCAAAATGGATTGCCTGCAAAAAGGTATCCGTCTTGATCCGCCCCTAAGAATGTTCGACCGTCGTACAATGAATAAAATACTCTGGGATAAACATTCAAAGTATATCCGATGCTATATGCTGAAGAATCTTGATTCTGTCTTTTCTGAAACCCTCTCCAATCAAGCATACAACAACAATATATTTCGTTATTTTTTCTTTTCAATTCGTCATTTTCATTTTGTTTTATTATTGAACTATCTTCTGTTAATTCAAAATCGCTGGTTTGTAGTTTTTTTTCAACATCAATAGTATCGGGTAGAGTAATCGTATCTGCTTGCTGTATTGTATCTGTCTCTGCCTGTGTCTCTGTTTGTAGTTCACCCTCTATTGTCTGGCCATACATCTCTACTACTCCAATCACAAGAAACAATGTCAAAAGTCTCTTCATCCTGCCTCCTGATTATAATAATCATACTACAATGCTCTTTTCGGGTCAAGATTATATTAGGCTAAGATAGCAGTTTTAACTTTTCTCAATTATCCTTAATCTCTTTCCTTACCTTTCTTATCATATCTCTCACCTCGGCCGCTTTTTCAAATTCTAGCTCTGCGGACAGCTCGTGCATCTTCTTTGTGAGAGAATCCAAAAGCTCCATCCTCTCTATGTTTGACATCGATTCTGTCTTTGTCTCTATTTCCTCCTCAACATCCGCATTTGATGCTACATCAGTCAAAACGAGTATATCCTCAATAGACCTTGAAATGGACTTTGGAGTGATCCCCATAAGTTCATTATACTTCATCTGGGATTCCCTTCTTTTGTTTGTCGTAGAGACTGCTTTATCGATGGATTTTGTCATCTTGTCCGCATAAAGAATGACCCTTCCCCTCACATTTCTCGAAGCTCTTCCTATTGTCTGGATAAGAGATGTCTCGCTCCTTAAAAAACCTTCTTTGTCTGCATCAAGGATAGCCACAAGAGAGACCTCCGGAAGGTCAAGCCCCTCTCTTAAAAGATTTATCCCGACAAGAACATCAAATTCCTTGAGCCTGAGCCCCCTGATTATTGAAACTCTCTCAATCGAATCGATATCCGAATGCATATACTTGACTCTGAAATTCCTCTGCTTCAGATAGTCGGTCAGGGATTCAGCCATCCTCTTTGTCAGAGTTGTGACCAGAACCCTCTCCTCCCTATCCACAACATTTTTTATCTCATTCATAAGGTCATCAATCTGGTTTTCTGATTTCTTTATTACGACCTCAGGGTCTATAAGACCTGTAGGCCGGATTATCATCTCAGTAACCTTGCCGTCGGACCTGTCAATTTCATACGCTTCAGGAGTGGCGGACATGCAGACAATAGATTTGGTTATTGTTTCAAATTCATTCAGTTTCAAAGGTCTGTTGTCAAGAGCAGATTTCAAGCGGAATCCGTAATCCACAAGATTCATTTTTCTCGCTCTGTCTCCATTGTACATTCCCCTTATCTGCGGTATTGTCACATGCGATTCATCTATTACTGTGAGAAAATCTCCTCTAAAATAATCTACAAGAGTATATGGCCTCTGCCCTTCAGCGCGTCCGTCAATATGTCTGGAATAATTTTCAATTCCGGAGCAGTATCCCACCTCTTTCATCATCTCAAGGTCATAGTTGGTTCTTGAATTCAGGCGTTCAGCTTCAAGCATCTTCCCCATTCCCCTGAGTTCAGTTACCCTCTCCTTCAGTTCCTCTCTTATAGAGACAACGGCTCTTTTTATTTTTTCATCTCCTGACATGAAATGCTTTGCGGGAAACATTGACACAACCTCTTTATCCTCTATTTTTGAATTATTCAATTCGTCAAACACGAATAATTCCTCAATCTCATCGCCAAAGAACTGCACTTTCACAGGAGAGTCGAGATGAGAAGGGAAAATATCAATAGTGTCTCCCATAACCCTGAATCTCGCCCTTTTGAAATCAATGTCATTTCTCTCATACTGCATCATAATGAGATTGTCAATCAGCTTTTCCTGACTCAATGAATTGCCTCTTCTTATGCTGAAAATTGTATTGTTATAATCCTCCGGAGAGCCCAAAGTATATATTGATGAGACTGACGAGACTATAATAACATCATCCCTTTCATATAAAGATGCAGTCGCTCTAAGGCGCATTTTGTCTATGTATTCATTTATAGTCGCCTCTTTCTCAATGTACACATCCTTTGCGGGAAGGTATGCCTCCGGCTGATAATAGTCATAGTATGAGACAAAGTATTCGACTGCATTGTGAGGGAAGAGAGATTTAAGCTCCCCGTAAAGCTGAGCGGCAAGAGTCTTGTTGTGTGAGAGTATCAGCACCGGCAAATTGGCTCTCTCAATGACTTTTGCCATCGTGTATGTCTTTCCGGAACCTGTTATTCCGAGAAGCACCTGATACTTTTTTTTCTCCTCAATGCCTCTGTAAAGTTCTTCAATCGCCTTTGGCTGATCTCCGGCAGGAGAGTATCGTGAAACAACTTTAAAATCAGTCATGCGTCAAATTCCATTCCGTCATATCCCGCAAAAACTTTTTCGGGAAGAATTTTTTCGAGATCCTCTTGTTTTAGGTCATGCGAAAGATGCAGTATATATCCCCTCTTCATTCCGAGGGCTCTTATAAGGCATGCTGATTCGGATATTGAAAAATGAGTTGTGTGAGGCCTCATCCTCAGTCCGTTGATTATTATACTCTCAGCATTATCCTTTATAAGCTCTCTCTCCTCTCTCCCAATGTAAGAGGCATCCATCACTACTGCGAGTTTATCTATTATGAATGCGTCAATCTTCATCTTTCCATGATAGACCTTGAATGATTTCACTTTGAACGGACCAAGATTATTTATATTTTCTATATCATGAAAAACAAATTTCGGTTTGCCTCCGCCCTCCTGAGTCTCCCTGAAAACATACGAGTAGATATTCATTATCTCTCTCTTGGTCTCCTGCGAACAATATATCGGCATCTCTTTGCTGTATCTCATTGATATCACCCTTGTGTCATCAAGTCCGAATATATGGTCTGCATGCGCATGGGTAATAATTATTGCATCTATTTTGTCTGTTCTGTTTATCAGCTGCAGTCTAAGCTCCTGCGAAGCATCAATCAGTATATTGAATCTATCCTTGCTAAGAAGCACTCCGGGGCGGGTCCTTTTGTCTTTTAAATCATCCGAGGAGCAGACACTGCATTTGCATCCTATTACAGGCACTCCTGTTGATGTGCCTGACCCGAGTATTGTCACTTTCATTTCTTCAATCTCCTTTCCATAAGCTCCATACCCAGAAATGCCAGGATTATTATATTTGCCTGAAGCGGCTTTTTCAAAACATAAGAGAATATAAATGACGCTAAAATAAAAAAGATAAGGGATGAGTACCTTAATACAAAGGATGCAACAGGAAATATATCCCTCATAAACCCTATGAGAAGAACAACTGAAAACATTGTGGAGAATACAAATGCGAAAGCGGGACCTGTTGTGCCGAAAATTTTAAGAAAAACAAAAGAGAGTAGAAGTGTCAAACCCGCATCAAGAAGAGAGACGGCAAATAGACGCTTTGTCTCTCCCTTGAGTGAAAGAAGAAATCCGAACGGAAAGACCCTGAGGGGAAGAACTGTCAGATAGATTATGAAATACCTATACGCATTTGAATATTCTGAAGTGAATAAAAGATTCATGATAAATTCCGCATTAATGAATAAAAAGAGAGTAAGCAGAGATAAAATCGGAAATGATTTTCTGAAGATATCCGAAAGCATTGTTTTAACCCTTTCATTCTCACCTGATAGTATCAGATGCCTTATACTCTCTCCTCTCTCATGAAAAACTCCGCCGAAGAATCTTGATACGAGAGGAACTTCAAACGCTCCTGTGGAATACTCGGCAAATTTTCCCGGAGAACATAAAAGGGAAACAATGTACTTGTCCGTCTGTCTGGAGAATGCTCCGAATAAACCATTTAAATAGAGAGGAAACGAATAAGAAAATATCTTTTTGAAATCATACTTCTCTCTGTCCTTTTTAAGCGCGAGAGAGAGAAACACAAAATAAAGCAATACCTTGAATAATGAAATCACAACAATGGCTGTAAAAAACAAATCAGGCCTCTCCCTGTTTTGTAAAACAAGGAAAATCGGCATCAAAACGGAAAAAGCTTCAAGTATGTTAAGGGTAAAGACTCTCCTCATCATCTGCTTTGAAAGAAGGACAGCCTCAAGAGAGAGGAACAGTGTGGATGATACTGAAAGTATAAACGCCGGAAAAACAGCGCTTGACCTTCTGAAAATGAGTAGCGCTAAAAATACCAGAATGAGAGAAATGAATGATATTAAGAGTGTTTTGATATATGATGAAACATCCCGCTTGGTAAAATAAAAGATTGAATTTGTTGCAGGTATGCCCGAAACAGTTATTCCTATGAGAAAATACATGAAGAATTCCTTGAAGAATGCGTACCACTCCACTGTAAGGATTCTTGATGCAATAACCGACAGGAGAAGAATAATCAATGAATAGACGACTCTGCCAAGTCCAGCCACTATTGATTTCATAAAAGAATTCTTATGTATGAATCAACGGATAATCCGCTGTCTGTATTTTCAATTCCGTAAATGTAATTGAGCGAAAGATTGAAGGATAAGAATTTATAAATCTGCTCTCCGGACAATGAAACTTCAGTCCATTTTTTAACAGGGTCTATTCCTATCTGTGTATAATAGTAATATGTGTCTGTTATAGGGAAGACCCAGTCCGAAGATGAGTAATTGTCTCCCTTTTCAAAATAGGCGCCTCTGATATTTAATCTTCCGCTTGAGCTGTAGGAGATTGCCGCATTTCCTTCAAATCCCTGTATGTCGGGGCCTCTCTCTTCTCCTATATTCTTTGAATTGTAAGTGTATCTGTTCCAAGGGTATCTCTGATTATAAACCCACGCATTTATCCGCATATAGGAGAGAGACATTACAGCACAGCACATTGGAGCGTCAATACGCAATATGTGACCGAGCTCAGGCGGTTCAAGATCTTTTGTTCCTTCATACTCATACTGATAATCATCAACAAGCAGAGAATATGAAAGATTAACCCTGCCCAAATAATTGTAATTGATATCAAATGACCAAAGTATATTGTCATTTATGTTTATGTTGTTCTGCTCGCCGTAGAATACAAAAAACGGGAATGTGTAATCAAGAATATTACCGATGCTCTTTCTTCCGAATATGCATGACTCGGAGAAAGACATCCTGAGATAATCCTTCAATGTCAAGGTGAATTTATGAAATGAAAGGTATCTTGAAATTACATCGACCTCTTCTCCTTCAAACAAATATGTGGAATCAAGTTTCATGCTTCCCAAAGAGACATATTTGAAATCATAGGAAAAATATCTGTTTGCCTTACCGCTGAGATAAATGCCGTCCATCGGCACTGCTTTGTAATCAAACAAAAGAGAATTGTCCTTTGAAAATGATGAATGATAATCAATCCTTCCGAAGAGAATAAATAATTTATCTGAGGAATACCTGACATATCCCCTTTCAAATCCGGCTATAATCTTCTCCTTGAAAGGTTTTATTGAAAAGCCCCTGCTGTTACCGATATCATTGGATAAAAACACTTTCACTGAAGCTTCAATATTATCAGTCAAAGGAAACTCTATTTTGGGAGAAATGGAAATAGACGGAGTAAATGAGTCATTGTATGATGCTCCGATTGAAGCGTCCAGATAAATATTTTCATTCTTCAGTGTCTTTTCAAAATCTATTTTATTCAGAAGAAATCTTGAATAATTATTCTGATAGACTGCCCCTGATTCACCAATTTCAAATGGATAATTGTTTGTCAGAGGCACATCCCCTTTTATTCCCTGATACCACACATACTCCTCATAAGCGGAGAATCTTTCCGAAAGATACGGGTATGAAGGAATGAATGAAACAATGACAAGAAATAAAATCAATATCATCATTTCTCCAATTTCATAATATCGCGCCTCTTTGGACCGGCTGCCAGATAGGTTACCCTGACTTTTGTTTCTTTTTCAATCAATGATACGAATTTTCCTATACTCTTGCTGACCTTTCTCTTCTTCAGCATCAAAATATCATTTTCGCTCCACCCGTCCATCTCTATGTATACAGGTTTCACAAGATTCAATTCTTCGACTGAATCCGGATAACAGCTGAGTGTTTTGCCTTTATATGTGTAACCGGTGCACACTCTTATCTTTTCCACTCCTGTAAGAATGTCAAGTTTTGTGACTATGATTTCATTACATCTGTTTAGAAATGCGGCATACCTGAGGGCAAAAAGATCCAGCCATCCGCAATCCCTGCTTCTTCCGGTTGTTGCTCCATACTCCCCTCCCCTTTCTCTAATCAGCACATTTGATTTTGCATCCATTTTTGTGGGAAAGGGTCCGTTGCCCACCCTCGTAGTGTATGCTTTAGTTATTCCTATGACATTGAAATCAAAATATGGAGGTATTCCGCTTCCAGCAAATGCGTACAAAGAAATCGGATGAGATGATGTGACATAAGGATATGTTCCGAAGTCAATGTCAAGCATTGCTGCCTGGGCTCCTTCAAAGAGTATTCTTTTTTTCTCCCTAATCAGTTTAGATGCGAATTCGTCTGTATTCACTATTCTGCTTTTTATTTTCTCTGCCTTTGATACGACGCTTTCAAAGAGCCTATCGGCATCAATCTTTTTAACTCCGTAGGCAGAGGCTTTTGTTTTGTTGAAAAAGTAAACATAATTATTCAGCTTCTTTCTGAGAACTTTTTTATCGAGTAGGTCTCCCGCCCTTATGCCTGTTCTGTCGTATTTATCAACATAACACGGACCTATTCCGGATTTTGTCGTTCCGATGCTCAAATTGCCCTTTGCTTTTTCAGATGCTTTATCTATCTCCTTATGAAAATCAAAGAGTATGTGCGCTCTTGATGAGATCCTCAGATTTTCAGTGTCGATTCCTAAATCTTTCAATTGCTTCATTTCGTTTATAAGTTCTTCAATATCTACTACGACTCCGTTTCCTATTAGAGAGAGTTTTCCTCTCACAATTCCGGAAGGGATCAGATGCAGAACAATCTTCTCTTTGTTTAAGACTATCGTATGGCCTGCATTTGCCCCGCCCTGATATCTCACGACACAGTCGGATGCTTTTGCGAGATAATCTACAATCTTGCCTTTTCCTTCATCACCCCATTGCAGACCGACAACTATATTCGCCTTCATCGGAACCTCAGAAAAAGTCGGTGTAGGAGATTTTTATTCCTCTGCCGATTGTAGTATTTGCGGTATTGTTTTTAACAAGGTCTACAAAATCAATCTCTATTCCAAGTTTTTCTTCATAAATCCACTTCATTCCGGCATTCAGATAGCCGACACCTCTTCCAAATGTTCCGTCATTGTCATCAAGTCCGAGTGAATACTCTATAAGGAACCCCACATTGTCTGTGAGATAGTATTCAGCCTGTGCAAAGAAATCAACCATCTTCTCAACACTGTTTTCAAATATGGAATAATTCATTCCTCCTCCTATCATGAATTCACCTATGGGAGGATATAGAATCTTCGACACATTCGCATAGAAGCCCTTTGATTTCACATCAAATCTGGCAGAGGTTGTATCATAGGCTCCGTAACCTTGAGACTGCAGGCCGAAAGCAACGGCCGGAACATACTCTTCCTCTTCAACTATCACGACTTTCACAAGAAACCCCGGATACTTGCTGAATGCGGGAATTTCGTATGAAATTATGTCAGTTGCTGAATATGAGAGTCCGAACATAACTCTCGGGAACAGTGAAATATTCGCGGAAAATCCCAATCCCGCGTTGGGAAGCATCTCGAAGGAGATATTATATGTTTTGGGAGGTATTATATGCGTCGTAGGATTCTTTATAGTTTCAAAATTATAGAGAGGATAGCCCCACAGCATTACTGTTGAAAGTAAAAGAACAAAGAGCAAAGCTTTTTTCAAACCTACCTCCTGAAAGTGTATTTGACATTTTCCTGCCCGAATATCTCTTGAATTCTTCTGAAAATTTCATTATTTGCAGGTATTCTGTACTTCGTTGATTTGATTTTTATCGTGTCGTCTTCCCTCTTAAGCTTGAAATAAAGCGAGTTTGTACCGTTCTGAGATTCAAGCAGACTGCTAAGCATGGACATCGACTCCTCATTGATATCTTCAAGAAGAATTGAAATTTCTATGCCCTCTATTTTTTCCTTTACCTGCTGCAGAAGAAGTATGCTGTCTGCGAAAATCTTGTTGACTGTATCCTTGTCTGATTTTGATATTTTCCCGTTGACGACAACCACAGCGTCGGTCTCTATTATTTTTATGTGTTCATCGTATGTTTTATTGAAGACCATTATTTCGATATCTCCTTCAAGAGTAAAGAGCTTGAAATTGGCATACATCTTTCCGCTCTTTGCCTTCTTCTTGGAAACAGCGGTTATTATTCCCACAACGGTAACTGGCGAATCCGTCGGAAGGTCAAATATCTGCTCAAGTGTCATTGACATCACCGACCCGTACAACTCCTTCTCTTTTTCAAGAGGGTGACCCGAAAGATAAAACTCAAGGACATCCCTTTCATTGTTCAAAAGAGTCTCCTTGTCCCATCTTTTTGCCGAGATGAGCAGATTCTTCCACTCCTCAGAATCTGTCTCTCCGAAGAGATTCATCATTCCGTTTTCATTCTCCCTGCTCTTTGACTGGGCGGTCTGCATTAGGGTTTCAAGATTCTCAAAGAGAATATCCCTCGGAGTGCCGAGAGATTCAAATGCTCCAGCTTTCACAAGAGACTCTATGCATTTTTTGTTTACAGCCCCGGACACACTATGCAGCATGAAGTCATAGGGATTCAAAAAGAGTGCCTGTCTTCTGTTGTTGATTATCTCCTTCACCGCATTTTCTCCAACATTCTTTATGACTCCGAGTCCGAGCCGCAGAGAATCTCCCTCCACCTTGACTTTGAAATCAGACTTGTTGACATCTGGGGGAAGAATCGGAATGTTCATGTTCTTGGCTTCTTCAATGAACAAAACAATATCCTTTATGTTGCCTATGTAGGCATTTATTATGGCGCTCATAAACTCAAGCGGATAGTGGGCTTTAAGGTATGCGGTATAATATGAAAGCATAGCGTATGCGGTGGCGTGGGATTTGTTGAATCCGTAACCGGCGAACTGGGCTATTTTGTCATAAAGCTCATATGCCTCTTCATTCTTCATTCCCTCTTTCAGGGCGCCCTCGATGAATTTCGGCTGATACTTATCCATTATCTGCTCATTCTTCTTGCTCATCGCCTTCCTCAGAGTGTCTGCCTCGGAAACCTTGAATCCGCCTATCACATTTGCTATCTGCATTACCTGTTCCTGATAGATTATATGTCCGTAGGTGTCTTTCAGTATCGGTTCAAGCTTTCTGTGCATATATGTAGTCTCTTCCAGCTTGTGCCTTCTTTTTATAATGGACTCTTTCTGTTCAGCTCCCATAGGCCCCGGTCTGTAGAAAGCTATTATGTTTATGATGTCCTTAAACTGGTTTGGTTTATACCTTCTGAGAAGGTCCTTCATGCCCGAACTTTCAAGCTGAAAGACTCCGGCTGTCTGGGCGCTCTGCAGAAGTGCATAGGTTTTTTCGTCGTCAAGAGGAAGATTTTCAATTTCGATTGTCTCCCCCTTCTCCCGTATCTGCTCCACAGCCTCAGCCATTGCCGAGAGAGTAGTGAGTCCGAGCACATCTATTTTTACGAGACCTATCTTCTCAATGCAGTTTTTTTCGAACTGCGTTATCACATTGTTGTCTGCTTCATTCGCCTTCCAGACCGGCACATAGTCGGTTAATGGTCCGGGAGTTATAACAATGCCCGCCGCATGTTTTGACACATGCCTCTTGTTTTGTTCAAGAGCCATCGCGATATTCAAGACTTTCTCATAAACAGGATTGTTCATCGTGAGTTCATTCCAATTAGTTATTGTATCCTTTCCTGCAGACAAAGATTCCGTTGCGGGAAGCTTTTTGGTTATCTGTTTGACATCGGATGCCGGGAGAGAGAACACTCTTGCCACATCGGTAAAAACCTGTCTTGATTTAAGATTGTTGAATGCCGCTATCTGCGCAACATTTTCAGCGCCATACTGGTCTATGAGAAGCTTAATGAGTCTGTCCCTATCTTTGTTGGAAATATCTATATCAACATCAGGCATAGAGACCCTGTCAGGATTTAAAAACCTTTCAAAGAAGAGTCCGTATTCGAGAGGATTAACCTTTGTCACTCCAAGTAGATAGAGTATGAGGGAGCCGGGAGCAGAGCCTCTTCCCGGACCGACCGGTATGTTGTTTTCAACTGCAGTTTGAACAAGATTGTAGATTATGATAAAGTAACCCGCATAGTTCATCTTTTTTACCACAGAAAGCTCAAATTCAATTCTATCCAAAACATCTTTCGGAGGATTCTCTCCAAAATGCTTTTTCAGTCCTTCGCTTATCACCTCTTCAAGGTATGAGACCTCATCCGCATATTTTTCAGGAATTGAAACCTTCGGCATTTTAAAGTTTTTCTCTTCAACCTGTATCTTCAGATTGCACCTGTCGGCTATCTTTTTCGTATTATCAATTGCATCAGGCACATCTTCAAAGAGCTTTATCATCTCTTCTTTTGATTTCAGATAAAACTCTTTTGAAGAAAATCTCAGTCTCTTTTCATCATTCAATGTGTGTCCTGTCTGAAGGCACAGCAGTACATCCTGCATTTCGCTGTCCTCTTTCAGAAGATAGTGGACATCATTTGTCGCTACGCATCCTATCTTTAATTCTTCGGAAATCTTCAACTGCCCTTCAATTATCCTCTCGTCATCATTCATACCTATTCTCATCAGTTCAAGGAAGAAATTGTTTTCTCCGAAAATATTCAAAAGCTCCTCTGCGCTCTTCTTTGCATCTTCATAGGTTCCGTCCAGAATCTTCTGTTGAACCTCTCCCTTTCTGCACGCTGAAAGCCCTATTATACCCTTCGAATGGCTTCTAAGAAGAGCTTTGTCAATCCTTGGTCTGAACTTCAATCCCTTCGTGTAGCCGAAAGAGGAGAGTTTCATCAAATTCCTGTACCCTGTTTCATTCTCCGCCAAAAGAAGAAGATGGTTGTAACCCTCCTGCCGTCCGTTTTTATCATTCTCCAGAGAATTAACAATGTAGAATTCCTGGCCGATTATTGGTTTTATACCTGCCTTAATGCATCTTTCGTAAAATTCAATGACTCCGAAAAGATTTCCATGGTCTGTTATTGCCAGATAGTTCATGTCAAGTTCTTTCGCCCTCGGAATAAGCTTGTCTAAACTCACCGCGCCGTCAAGAAGAGAGTATTCGGTGTGAAGATGAAGATGCGCGAAATCCTTCAAGATTTCTTTTCCTTTCTTGTGTCCTTTACAAGAAGCCTGTTTATTCGGTGCTTATGAATCTCAAGTATTTTCACTTCAAGCATATCAATGTTTATCACCTCATTTCTTCTCGGCAGATGTTCAAGCTTTGAAATGACATATCCTCCGATTGTATTGACATCCTCGCTTTCAAAGGATGTAAGAAGGGTTTCATTAAAATCATCAAGATTCATTCTCCCGTTGACAAGGTAAGTATTCTCTGAGACCTGCTTGTAATCGACCTCCTCCTTGTCCAGTTCATCCTGAAGTTCGCCGACTATCTCTTCAATGATATCTTCCATTGTAACCAAACCGGCGACTCCGCCGTATTCGTCTATAACAACTGCTATTGAAATCCTGTTTTTTTGAAATTCCCTGAGAGATGAGAGAACTGATTTTGTTTCCGGGACAAAGTAGGGGGGCCTAATAATCTCTATCGCTCTCATGTCTCCCTCATAATCAAAAAATCTGAGTATGTCCTTCGCATAAATTATTCCCGCTATATTGTCAACCTTGTTTTGATAGACGAGTATCCTTGATTTTCCGGTTTTGTTTATAAGCTCAATGACATCCCCAATGGTCGCATCGTACGATACGGTATGAATATCAACCCTCGGTATCATTATCTCGGATATGGATGTATCCTCCAGCTCGAATATAGATTCCACGAGGTCTTTTTCATCTTCCGATATTATGCTTGTGTCGTCAGTATCCTCCATCATCTCCTTGAGGAAGGCCTCTTTTGAGTTAAAGTCCTTCTTTGACAAACCCTTTATGAACTGCTTAATCTTCTCTATCATTTATCTGAACCTCTCTTGTGTTTATCATTCCGCTTGAAACTATTATTTTCAATGCCTCTTCAATCGACATTTCCGTCTCTATTATTTCATCATTAGGCACAACTACAAAGAAGCCGCTTGTCGGGTTAGGCGCTGTCGGCAGGAAAAGGGCTGTCGCTTTTTTTGAATTTATCTTCCACAAACGGTCATTTGTGACAAATGCCATAGTGTACTGATTCTTGTGCAGATACTCTATGAAAACAACCTTCTGAAATGATGTTTTGTTCTGCAGGAGAGTATTTGTTATCTCTCTTGCGGGAGAGTATATGTTCTTTACAATAGGTATCGACATGAAGAGTTTTTCAAATTTTTTCATAAGAGACCTGCCGAGGTAATGCTGAATAACATATCCCAGAAGCAGTATTATCACCAGAAACAGTATTATGCCTATAATACTCAGAAGGGGATCGGGGAAATCCTTTACCACAGGAATAAACTTGAAGACAAAATCCCAGAGTCCGCCCAACTGCTGAACAAGAAAGAATATCAGAAAAAAGGTCACGGATATCGGAACCACGGCAATCAGTCCTGACAAAAAATAGTTTTTTAGTTTTTCTTTCATTTTATTTCAGTATTATCAGTTTATCTTTGAATTTAGCTTTTCCTGCGCGAAATACTACAAAATAGACGCCGCTCGGCACACCCTCGAAAGAGATGACAGCGCTCGCCGCGTCATTAAAGTTATACCTTCTTATCACTCTGCCGTCAATAGTTATTATCTCGGCAGTCACCTTGCCAAGGAGTCCTGTCAGTGAATACTTCACATTATCCCTTCCTATTACATTTTTATCGTCGCGGGTTATTGAAGTGGATTCTGCATAGTAGAATGGCGGATGAACTTTTATACAGCTTATATATATGCCTGAATCAGTAATGACGCTGTCGGAGATGAAATTCAAAAATATTTTTGATGAAACAGGAGATTCATTCTTAAAGAAGTATTCGCGCCAACCCTTTATCTGCATTGACTGAATTGATTTAAGAGCTCCTCCCGAACTGATAAAATCCAAAGTGGCAGTATCGTTTTCATTGTTTATCATCCTGATGAATAGTCCGTCAAGATCAAAGACCGGCTCAGTGCCTATGAATTCAAGAGATGGAAGGTATGCGTCAACATAGAGGGAGCAGACGGAACCCGGATATATGAAAAAATCCTTTGATACCAGCGTGTCATTCATATAGTTCAGATAACCGCTTTCCTCTCCGGCATACAGTTGTTCATTTGTATTTATATTCCAATAGGATGTTGAGTATTCCCATTTAGACAAATCCGCATTAAAATCATCCAAAAATGAGTACTCGCCGTTGTTCATATAGCTCTTTATCCTGCAGAGCAGGGTATCATCTTTTGAAAGAATCGCCTCCGCTGTTATGTAATCAAGACCGGGAGGTATTCCTGTGGCTTCAGAGAAATTCTCTCTGCTCAAGAAATCGCCTGTCAGAAGAGTGTCTAGGATTGTGTCTGTTCCGTAAACAAGAACTCTGAGATTCATGTTGTTTATAATTTTGTCATGATTGCTTTTCAATGAAGTTTTAAAAAGAGTATTGTCAAACCTAAGAGAATCAAAGGAGATAACTGACATCAGCACCTTCGCATAAACGGTCTCTGTCTCCATTGTCTCATTGATTCTGAATGTCAGGATGTCAACATTTTCTTTTGAAAATACAGGCGAGTAATTCAAGTTAAGAGTCTCTCCTGCTTCGGCGGTTACTGTTGTATCTATAAATGATGATTTAACAAGTATGCTTAATGACGCAGATGAAGGATTTACTATCCGGATATTGTTTTTTGCCCCAGAGTAAAGAGTGTCGCAAAATATAATCACAGAATCTTTTCCGTATGAAGCTAAATTGAGAGAGTCGATGAAAGTTGTCGCCATTGTTCCTGTCACTGTAACGCAGACAATTGAATCGTCGAGTCCGCTGATACTGCCTATGAAGAGTCCGTTCGCATCCGTTGCGCCTCTTGATATTATGGTATCTTTAAATATGCAGACATTCATGTTTCCTGCCGGAGCGCCTGTCTTATAAGAAGCGTAAATATAGAGTTCTGAATCATATTTTCTGTAGGATATAAAGAGCGAATCCGGTGAACCGGTGTATATAGATGTCGAAGGGTCGCCGAAGTAATTCAACTGATACTGATGCCATCTGTAAAGATTCTCTTCCGAGGATAACGGCGCATACTCCTCTTTCAGTTTTTTAAGAATATAAGCCGGCTCCTTGACGGAATCGGAGAAGAGCATCTCGAAGAATCTGTAATCAAGAACATCCGAAACACCGTAGCCGGGATATCCGGGAGCTCCCCATCCATACCTTGAGTTTGTTATTATGGATATATATCCTCCTGTCGGAGAATTCTGCATATTCTGAGTTATTGAATGGAGATTGTATGTTGTATTGTCCCTGTCAAATGCTCCGACCCAGCATCCTATAGAGTAGAAGAGCCCTGTCTTTGAATCGTTTGTCAGACCCGTCATGTCGCCCCTTGACAAACTCGTCAGGGTGTCGACCCAGATTCCCTTGAAAGAGCCGTGCCCATTGTGGTTGACTATTCCATAACCCATATCCAGAGAATCCAGTATGTCAAGTTTTCCGGAATGCCCCAGATGTTCATAAAATTTCAAAACATGGAAGGATGGCGGGATGATGTCATTGAATATCATCTCCTTTGCCTCCCCGCCGGAAGTAAAGGGAGGATTCCAGAGAATCATGCCCATGAAGATTCCCCTGTTCAGCTGCTCTATATTTTTTGTCTTTTCATAATCTATTATTCTCGTTATTATAGGAGAGGGTCCGTAGTATATTGTGTCAAACAGAATTCTCCCTGCAAGAATTTCCTGAGTCAAATCCGAAGAGTCTTCAACCTCTCCGAAGATTCCGTCATTGTCAAAGTCAAAATCTTTGTCCAGATTGGAATAGTATATGTCTGCCGGTATTGAATCCTCATCAGCATAATACTCTGCATTGCAGTCCATTGCAAACATTCTTCTTACTGGAATTGTGGCTCTGTCTCCTCCCAACAGAAGATATTTGAACCCATAGAGTGTGTATTCATTTTTGATAAAATTCCTTAATTTCTCGGCAGAATCGCGCCCGGTTGAGTATGTGAATATTGAATCCGTTGTTATTATCCGTGTTTTCAATCCTCGTTGTTCCTTCCACATCTTCAGCCTCTCAAATGCCGTGTCATAATCGGCGTGGCAGACAATAAGATAATCATAGACCGGAGAGTTCTTCACACCCTGATTAGGATAGGCTGTATAGAATATTTTCACTTTCCTGAAAAAAGTCAAATATTTTCCATTGTATCTGAATGGATGCACTCTCAAGCTCCGCGCATCATCCTGAAAAAGAATTTTTTCCGAAAACAGCGCGGGTTCGTTTTTTTTCAATGCCGGAGCCGGAAGAGAGAGGGGTATGTTTCCCTCAAAACTTTCAAGCTTAAAATCATCGGTTCTGCCTTCGTTTAAAAATAAAAAAGAATCTATATGAACATTTGAAAGATTTTTGTCGAATGAAAACAGCAGAAAAGGCAGATTGTTCTTTGAATCCGAATCAAGAACCGGAGTGAGCATGTATTCAAATTCACCCTCTTCATATCCAAGCAGATTGATTGTTATCTCGTCGGAAAACGACAAAACAAAAATCGTTGTCAGTAATAAATATAATAAAATTTTCCGCATTTTATCTCTTCATCATCTTTTATTACCTTATAAGTATATACTCCCGTGTCGTCTAAGTTCTTCTCCTTCAAAAACTTCGCCATATCCAGACTCTTTGTTGTCGCCGGCAGCTCTCCCACATTCTGCGTGAAGAGATGCGCTCCTTTGACATCAAATATCTCCACTGAATACTCTCCATACCCCATATATTCGATATCAACAACAGAGGAGAGTGTTTTCATCTTCTCCTTCACTGCGCTCTGACACCAGTTCTTCTTCAAGGCATAAAGCTGGTCAACATCTATCCTCTCAGGCAGATAGAGGAATAGGTAAATGTTCTCTTTCTTGATGAAAGAGAGCCCGTCCCTGCCGCCTGCCGAAACAATCTCTGCTTCAGTCTCCTCCAATGATTTAATCGCCTCGCACTCTGCCATGTCAGAGACCTCGGCGGAAGAGAAATCAGCATCAAACAGCATATCCAAATAATCTCTTGCGGCACGGTTCTCCTCATTGGAAAGGTAGCCGCCCAGTTTGTTTGCAAAAATGAAAAGAGGCACTCTTTTTGATTCGTTTCGCAGTCTTGAAAACAGGTCAAGGTCTTGAAGAATAAATCCTCCTTCTACAATCACAAGAACTATTATACCGTCGTCACTCACTTTAATGATATTGGAATCGCATTTCTCGTAGAAGGTCTTTATGTTCTCAAATCTGTTATCATAGTACAGTTCGCTCAGGTTTTCTGTTGTGACTCTGCTTCTTGAATCTATTATCAATAGATTTTTCGGATACTCTTCCTTCACCTTTGTTGAAAATCCTCCTGCATAGAATGTGGTTTCTGCTAGAGAGAGGGAGTAATGTGCAACCGATACTGCATATTCATCTTCACCAGAATGCATCATCAGTTCAAAATCTATCATCTGCCTTTTGTCCTCAGTCTCTTCCGCAGTGTAAATCTTAAACTCCTTTGAGTCATTCTCATTGCTTCCGGTTACTATCAGTTTGACTGAATCGATGCCCGAAAGAGTTGTCTTTCCCCTGCTCTCAAATGAGATAAAACCTGAAATAAGAGTGTCTTTCTCCGATATTCTTTCATTCAATTCAATCTCTGAAAACATGGGGGAGATTTTCAGTTCAAGATAGTCCATTCCATCAATGGTATTTATAATAAGAGTATCGGCTGTACCGCTTCTTAAGTCATCCCTAAGCCGTCCTATAAGAATCCTGTTGCCTTCATCTCTTACAATTCCGCCGTCGGCAAAGAGCTGTTTGTTGAAATCAATGGAAAATCCGTCAAGGCCTGCAGTATTGCATATATAAACATACTCTCCTGCCTCTATTGTCTTGCCATTCTCGTCTGACAGGGCATAATCCGCGGAAATTTCCGCAAAAATGATTAGAGAAATGACAAAACACGCCAAATTTTTCATAATGTTATATTATAATCTGATATGATATATAGTCAATAGAGGGTAAAATCAATGATTCAAATTAAAAAACTAATCTATTTAGAATTGAACGGCTATTTACCAGATATTCCCAGCTCAGAGTCATTTATTAAGTCTTTAAATGCCACATAATCAGTGAATGCCTGTGGAAAACATTCTTTGCGGATACTGTTTTTAGATAGATTTTTCATTCTCCCATGGCTTTGAGGATTATCCTCTTGCTTCTCTGACCGTCGAACTCTGCGTAAAAGATTCTCTCCCACGGACCCAAATCAAGAGAGCCCTTCGTTATCGGGATTATGACCTGATGATGAACAGTTATCCGCTTCAAATGAGCATCGCCGTTATCCTCTCCGGTGCGATGATGTTTGTAATTCCCTTCAGGGGCAACCTTCTCAAGCCACTCCATTATGTCCTCCCACAATCCTTCTTCATAATCATTCACTATTATTCCCGCTGTAATGTGCATTGCAGATACAAGAACCATTCCTTCCTTTATTCCGCTCTTTGCTACAAAGTCGGAAACTCTCTCTGTTATGTGCACAAGACACTTTTTCTTCTCGGTTTTCATAACTATATAGTCAGTCTTTACCATTTTCATTCTCCTCAATTTTTTTAAAAACCTCGGTTCTGTATTCCGCTACGCTCTTCAATCTATACGGCTTCAGAGGATAATCTTTCTTTTTCCATGAAGAGTAGAGTTTTTCCATTGCGGCAAGAAGCATCGCAGGTTCATTGTTTTCAAACAATATAAGCCCTTCATATCCTTTGAGAATTTCACCGGCGGGAGTAATGTTTGAGGCGATGATATATTTCCCGCAAGCCGCCGCCTCAGTAAGGACTCTGCCGCTTGTCTCCGGCCAGACAGATGGGAAAATCAATGCATCAAACTTCATCATTGCCGAAGATATGTTTCTGTTCTCAAAAGTCCCTTCATTTGTAAAACTTTTTATCTTTGAATGTTTCTTAAAATCTCCGAACAGATGCACTTTCAGTTCCTGATATTTGGTGCCAGCGACCGCCTTTTTGAGAACATCAAATCCCTTGTGATATGACTCGTGTCCTATAAATGCAAATTCACACAAATCCTGCTTCTCCCTTCTGCAGGAAATTTGCCTCTGAAAATGCTTTATTACCGCAGTCTTTGTAGATGGGTCAAGAAAGCGCATCATAACCATCTTTGCCTTTTCTGAAGGAAAGACAACCATATCTATTTTTTTCATCATCTCCCTGTGAATTCCGAGCCGGGTTTCATACCAATGGGTTCTTCTCAGAAAGAGAGACAAAAGCGGTTTCAAAAAATCACGGATCTGTCTTGTTATCGGAATTATTAAGCTGTATTTGTCATAGTAGCAGTATAAACAGTTTTTGGAGTACGGTCCGGCGCAAATCTGCTTTCTGTTGTTTATCAGAACCTCTTTTTCGCAAATCGGATAATAGTCATGCACAATGAGTATCACTTTGTGATTGAGAGCCTTCAGTTCATCCAGCAGAGAGACATTAATATGTTTCAGCGTGTGCAATATGATGATTTCAGGATTTTCAAAATTCACGACAGATAAGAAATCCTTTCTGTTAATTGAGTCTCCTTCGAGATTTACCTTCTTCAGCCGTGTGTCTATCCTGTCTGATTCGACGGCTATTATCATCTCATCGGTTGCAATGTCATCAACAAACGAGGGCATGCCTCCGCCAGAAGAATTGTATCTGTAAATATAGTGCAGAGCTTTTTTCATATCATTTCCAGAAATGTTTTAATCTGTTTCTCCTGCCTTGAATCATCAAAGGGTCCGTCCCTGTATCCGTCTATACTTAAATCACCCTCTGATGCTATTCTTCTTGATTCACTCTTGAGTCTTTCAAGCAAAGATGCATTCTCATATAATGCCATAAGCAATTCATAAGTCAAGCGATAATCCATGAAAGGAACAAGGTATCCGTTGACACCCTCCTTTATCAACTGCATGCTTCCCGAGCAGTAGGCGCCGATTGTTGGGATGCCGTAGCTGTGAGCTTCAAGAACGGCTATTCCGAGCGACTCTGCTATTGATGGAAGAAGAAATACATCCGATTTCATGAAACATTCTCTTTTGAGTTTATCGTCCGACTGTCCCATAAACTCAACTCCTGCTGTGGATTTTATCTGCTCTTCATACTCCTTGCCCACTCTCCCGGAAATTATCAGTTTTACATCAGCTTTGCTTTTTCTTAATAGGTTGTATGCCTTTAGAGTCGCTTCAATACCCTTATGATAGTTGTGGTTTCCAAGAGTGAAAACAGTGAAACCGGAGTGATCCGATTGAAACTTTTCAGGAATCTCTATTCGCGGATTAATTCTCGCAAAGAACGATTTGGTATTATTTTTTATGAAATTTTCTTCATATAGCCCCTGAGTCAGGATAATGTCCGACTCTCTGTATATCTTCATTGCGGTTTCGGAAAAATATTCATATCTGAATTCTTTCGGATATATTGTTTGTTTCTCAAAATCATTCATTTTGCTTTTAAGCCCGACTTGCCCGAAATGCATCAGGGGCAGGAGGACAAATCTCTTTTTCATTCTCTTCGCTGTTATAAGAGCAGGATAGATTATTCCAGTAAAAGGCATGACTCCGGATATCACAACATCGCTCTCCCCTATCTCTTTCGTTAGGGATTTCATCATTGGGATAGAGAAGATTGCTCTTCTTCCTGTCAACCAATCTGCCACTGACAATTCCTCCGCCGTCTTCATCACTCTCTCGTGGAAAGGCAGCCTCGTGATTTTAAATCTTCTCACTGAGACTCTATTGATATTTGCTTTTTGCGGCTCCCTGCTTCTCCTCTGCACATAGTCATCATCATTCATTGCATTCAGGGTAAGCACTTTTACCGAATGACCCATTGAAGAAAGCTTTTCAGCTATCTGACCTGTAAGCACCTCTGCGCCGCTTTGACACGGCAGATATCTGTTGACAATGAATAAGAATTTTTTAGAAGCCATCTACTCCGCCTGCATAGGTGATATAAACATCAGATGAAGGATTTATTTCAAGTTCAAGAATCTCCCCATCCGCTTCAACTTTGAATTTCATAGGCAGTGTGCCTGAAATTTTTTGAGTCTTGTTTATAGTGAGAGCCACTTTAACATCATCAGGGTATCCTGAAAGAATATACTCTTTAAAATTGTTTTTAATATAACATACTCCTCTCTCAAAGATTCTTCTTGAAAGAGGAAAATTCCCTAATAGCATTGAAAATCCCTCTCCTATCGCGTTGTCTGTCACTCCCGCGACAAACCTATCCGGAATATCAAAATTGGCTACATCCGCTTCATCTCTGATGATTTTTGTTCTTTCGGATGTCATTCTCTCTATAAAATATGGATTCATTCCCTTTTCAAGGAGAGTGTTTACACTATTAATGGTTTTTGCTTTTGATTTGATTCTGTGAACCGTTATTGAAAAAGAATGCAAAAGAAGATATGCGGCAATCTTCAGATGAATGAGATTCCTCTTCAAAAACCTTGTTCTGGCGAAAAAAGAAAAAGCTCTTATTGCTGAAATTATCGGAAATCTTTTCAATATGATGAGGTATTGGTTTCTCAGCATCAGATAATCGCTTTCCCGGGATTCTTTTGAATAGGATGCCGAGCCCTCGTGGAAGCATTCCGCCTCTTTCACAAGGGCTAATTTAAAATCCGTGAAACTTAGAATTCTCAAAGAGAGATCTGCATCTTCATAGTATGACTTAAAGTCAAAATCAAATAGACCCGTCTTGTTTATAAGGTTCTTTCTTAATATCATGCATGCGCCTGAAAGCAGACGCCTGTCGTCGCCATTTAAAGCCTCCTTCTTAAAAGAGAGGAATCCGGAATTCCTTGAAAATGCCGCTTCATTCAGATTTATGCCTGTTGAACAGATAATGTCCCTCTTCCTGTTCATCATTATCATAGGATTTGCCGCTCCGACGCCGGTATTGTTTTCCATAAAATGAATCAGGTTTTTCAAACAGTCTCTCTCCAGAATAACATCGCTGTTCATAACCAGAAGATAATCCGCCTCTATGAGTTCAAAATATTTCAATCCGAAATTGTTGGCAGTATAGCCGAAGTTGCCGCCAGCCTCTGTCACTTTGACTTCAGGAAATTCCGCCTTTAAGATTTCAACGGAATCATCAGTGGAGTTATTGTCTATAACATGAACTTTGAAATTTGTATACGACTGAGAAAAGACAGATTCATAGCATTCAAAAAAGAGATCTTTCAGATTTTCTCTTCCATTGTAATTTACAATCTGTATTACGGCGAGAGGAGGCTTCATAGGAATTCTCTTACGCACTCCTTCAGGGCATCCTCAAAACTTCTGATTTTCGGAATATTCAAATTTGAAATCCTTTCGCTCTCAAGGGAGCAGTTTTCCGGCATTTTATACTTGAGCATGTCATTCCTGTTCTTGATAACCGCCTTCCCCTTGATATACTTTGCCGCCAATTCGGCCGCCTCCGCATAGGTAAAAGAACCGCTGTTTACAGCATGAAGGATTCCCTTGATATCTTTGAACTTCTTGATGGACCAGATGAATTCAGCAAGGTCGAGCCCGTATGTCGGAGATGTCTTAATGGGATAGACTGCAATTGTTTTATTTGCAAGTATCTGATTTATTATGTAAGCAATGACATTATGGCTGAAAGTAGAAGAGGTTCTTCCGAAAATCTCATTTGTTCTAAGAATAAGGGCATTCGGATTTTCGCGCAGAATAAAGAGCTCCCCCATGTACTTTGATTCTCCATATGCATTTATGGGAGAGGGAGAGTCAGACTCAACATAAGGAGTGTGTTTCTTTCCGTCAAAGACAAATCCTGTTGAGATGTGAATGAAGCGCACAGATTCTTCCTTTGCAATCTTGGCACACTCTGCAGGAGCATAAGCATTTACTTTGAATGCCTCCTCAACATTTGTTTCGCAGAGATATATATTTGTTATGCCTGATGCGTTTATGCACATCTCTATTTTCTTCTCTCTTATGAAATCATAGAATTTCTGAGTATCTTTAATGTTCAGTTCCTTTCTGTCCGGAAAGAAAAGAACATCATTTTTGTCCGCAGTACTTTCAAGATATGAACCCAAAAGACCGCTATGCCCCAAAACAAGTATTCTCATCTTCCCTCCTGCATGAAAAATTTTCTCTTTCCTTCCGCCTTTGCCCTTCTGATTCTCGCTTTCAGAGAAGGGTTGGTCAGCAGTTTAATCCATTCAACGGTAACCAGCTCTATTGAATTTCTCTCAGATGAGACTCTCTTAGCAGTAATTGCCTTCTCATAGAGATTCTTATCTTTTCTTTCGACTGAAGCAAAAAACTCAGCCAGATCATTTGAGCAGGAATTTCTTCTCACCTCAAAATAGCACTTGGCGAAATCTTCCTCCGATGAAAAGGTCTTGTTCATTGCTACCGGTTTACAAAGAGAAAAGAGCTTAAGCATGTTGCCGCTTGTCTCCCCACTGTCTGTGAGCCTTAGATTGACTCCGGCAGAGCATGATGCAATGAGAGAGTCAAAAGTAAGGTCATCAGGATTCTCTACAAACTCGACTCTGGAGGCAAGTTTTCTTCTGCTTATTTCCTTCCTCAGAGGAAAATCCGCCTCATTCCCAGCGAATAGAAAGTTCAGCCTTCCACCTCTGCGCAAATATTCCTCATAACCGTCGAGAATCTCCCGCGCACCCTTGGAGTAAGAGACATAACCGAATGCTCCAATGTATCCGTTGTCCGCGTCTTGAAACGATTTGAGAGAAGAAAATGCGAATTTTCTTATGTGAAAGGCATCAGCTCCGAAAGTGGCATCTGGAACCTTTGGAAATAGCCTATATTGCATATGCCTTATTTGAACCGCATCGGCTCCGAGAGATACAAGGCGCCTTACGTTTTCAGCAGTATGCACGACAAAAATATTGCCACTCCTTATGAGCATTTTAAGCGGACTCAATGCAGGCAGACTCTTCATAACTTTCCCGCGGAAAGAATCAAGAGTGTATTCATGAAGTATGCATATTGAAGGATTCTTCAGGGCAGCTTTGTATGATGGTAGATTCATTGGATGATTTCCAAGATTGTAAATAGCGACATCGCACTCTGCGATTGATGCGCTGTCTGCTTTTCTATATGGCGAAAATCTGTCAATGGAGAGTTTTTCAGCTTCAATTTCCCTTCCGGAAGCATTTATGAAATCGCACAACTCCTCAGCATATCTTGACAAGCCGGAAACAACCGGAGGAAATGTGCTTACAAACCCCACTTTCACTTTATATTCCATTTTACAGGAAGCCTGACTATACCAAGATGTTTTCTTTTTGCTCCGTTAAGAATGTAATAGTCCGCATGGTCAATATGGTCATACGGAAATCTGTTTGATATGTCATACAATGCCACTGTCAGAAAATACTTTCCGGGATTTAAAGAGAGATTTCTGAATGAAAATGAGAGAGTGCCCTCTTCTTGGAAAGCGATAAGAGTATTCGCATAATCCTTCGTATTTGGTCCGCTTATTATAACACCGCTCTCCTCTGTAACAGCAAACCCGAGTATGCCCTCTTTTATGCCGGAGTTGTTTTTGTATCTCACTGAGACAGTCACATCTTCATCTGCATTATAGCTTCTGTTATCCCTGTCAAGCTCTATCCCGGTTATCTCCACCTCGCCGCTTCCCCTTCTGCTCTTGGAAAGCATCGGACTGTTCTCCTCCATCTCCATATACTCCTGAATCACATCATCAGGATACCCCTCCTTCAAAATTCTGCCCTTGTCAAGCAGTATCACCCTGTCCGAAAATCTTGACACAAGTCCCATATCGTGTGAGACGAACATTATCGCTGTGCCGTTTGATTTTATCGTGTTTATCGTGTCAAGGCATTTCCTTTGGAAATGAACATCTCCTACGGCAAGAACCTCGTCTATTATAAGGATGTCCGGAGATGTGTATATTGCAACGGAGAAGCCGAGCCTCACATACATGCCTGTTGAAAACTCTTTGATTTTGAGATTCATATAATCCTTCAATTCCGAAAACTCAACAACCGCATCATAAATCCCCAGAGTGCGTTTTCTGGAAAATCCCATAATCGCTCCGTATAAAAAAACATTCTCTTTTCCTGTAAGTTCCGGATTGAATCCTATTCCAAGACCAAGGAAGGGAACCACGGTTCCCTTTACCATTATCTTGCCCCTGTCGGGCTTGAGAATTCCGGCGACTATTGAGAGTGTTGTGGTTTTGCCGCTTCCGTTATGCCCTATTATGCTGAGCATCTCATTTCTTCTAAGATCAAATGAAATTCCATTCACTGCTTTTATAAGCTGTCTTGAAAAGATACCCGTGCGCACATTATATGAAAGATGAATATCCTTTACCATTACAACCGAATTCATAAAGATTTCACCATCCTCTCCTCATTGACCATGAAGAGTATGATACCCACAATAAAGAATGTCACAGAAAAGAAGACTGAGTTAACAATAACCGTACTGTCGGCTATTGAGCCCGAATAGAGGATTCCCTGTATTCCAAGAACAAAGACCGCAACCGGATTCATAAGATATATGTGAATAAACCTGTATGGAACAATTTCAAACGGGTAGAAAATCGGACAAAGGAAAAAGAGAGCCTGCGAGAATATCTCCCAACCGGGTTTGATATCCTTAAAGAAAGGATAAATGAGTGCGAGAATTATCGAGATACCCGCAATAAAGACCGAAAAAAGAAGAATGTAGGGGATGAAAAGAAGCATTGTCCATGAGAGGTTCATGCCCACAGCCATGAAGAGAAAAAAGTAGATTAAATATTCAAAGATTGTGATGATCAGATTTGAGAGAACCAGAGAGAAGGGCAGAAGAAGACGCGGTATCCTGACTTTCAATATCATCTCTCTGTTTCTGTAGAAAATGAAGAGGGATTGGCTTGTTGTATTTATAAAAAATCTCCAGAGTGTTACGCCTGATAATATGAAGAGCGGATAATTGTCCATCTGGAAACGGATGAACTTGTTGAATACAAGATATAGGATAATCATCAGAAAGAGCGGTTCGAAGAGAATCCATAAAAATCCTAGAAGAGTATTCTTGTACTTTGATTTCAAATCAGATTTGACAAGTTCAAACAGAAGATTGATATGTTTTGTAAAAAATTCCATAATATGATTTTACTGATAAATGAAAACTAGTCAATATAGCATTTTGATAAGTATTAAATAATAATATATTAAATGCATTAATAATGGATCTATTGACTTTTTTTGGGATTTTTATATACTTATAAATTCTAAACTTAAACCTTTACGGAGGTAAAATGATTAATATACATCTTAAGAGAATCGGAAAGAGCAAAAGCCCCAACTATAGAATAGTTGTAGCCGATACCAGATTCCCGAGAGACGGAAGATTCGTTGACGCAATCGGCTCATACGATCCGCGCGGTTTAAACCTGACAATTATTGATGTCGCAAAGTTTGACGCATGGGTTAAAAAGGGCGCAAAACCGACGCCGAGAGTCGCCAACATTCTTGACGACTACAGGAACAACAGGATAACCGGCAAAGTTCTAAAGAAAGATGAAACAGCTTCTTGATTATATCGTAAAGTCGATAGTCGAAAATCCACAGGAGGTCAACATACACTCCTGTAGCGGCAAAATGACAACTCTATATGAAATAGAGATAAACAAAAGCGATATCGGAAAGATAATTGGAAAGGACGGAGTGACCCTTGATTCCATCAACACTCTTCTCTCGGTCGCTTCTGTCAAGAATAACAAGAAATCGGTTTTGGAAATTATTGATTAATGCTCTTTACAGTTGGTAAAATTTTAAAACCGCACGGACTCAAGGGCAATCTCAAGATTCACCTTTATGAAACTGAAAGGGCAGACAGAATGCTTGACTGTCTCTATTTTATTGAAGGAAACGAGTTCAAAGTTGAGAGTTTCGGCAAAATCGGAGCCAACTTTGCCATCAAATTCAAGGGAATTGATGACAGAACCTCAGCTGAAAAACTTACGGGAAAGTTTCTTTCTGTCAATGAAGCAGACCTTCTTGACCTCGGTCCTGATGAGTATTACGACCATGACATTATAGGAATTATCGTATACGATTTGGATCAAAAGATTGTAGGCAGGGTTAAGGATGTAATGAAACTGCCGACAGGAGATGTTCTTGAAATTGAAGGAGAAGGCGGAAAACAAGAGACGATTCTTTTTAAAAAGGATTTTTTCTCAGAGATAAACCTTCAGGATAAGAGACTTGTTTTGAGATATCCGAGAAATTTCTATGCGCTTTAGCATAATAACTCTGTTCGGTGAATTAATGCGGCCGTTCTTTGAAACCGGGCTCATCAAACGGGCTATAGAGAAAAAAATATTGGAGGTCGATATAGTAAACCTCCGTGATTTCGGCGAGGGCAGACACCGCCGGGTGGATGATTATCCGTACGGAACATCGACAGGAATGATACTGATGGCAGAACCCCTTAAGAATGCGCTGAAAAGCATAAAAAAAAGAGACAAGTATGTTGTCTTCACATCCCCTGCCGGAGTTCAGCTGAACCAGAAACTCATTGAGACAAACCTTTCAAAGCAGAAGCATATCGTAATAATAGCAGGAAGATACAAATCTGTTGACCAGAGGTTCATTGAAAAATATGTAAACTTGGAGGTCTCGGTCGGTGATTATGTGCTACAGGGAGGAGAGATACCTGCGATGCTTATCGTCGAATCTGTTTCAAGATTTGTCGATGGTTTTCTCGGAGATATCGATTCAGCCGAAAATGATTCATTTTCGAAAGGATTCCTTGATTGTCCGCGGTACACAAGACCGAGAGTTTTTGAAAAAAAATCGGTTCCTGAAATCCTTCTCTCCGGAAACCATAAAAAGATAGAAGAGTACGAAGAGGAGGAGGCATTGAAGCTTACTTTGAAAAGGAGACCCGACTTGCTTGATAAATTGGACTTGACAAAGAGGCAAAAAGAAATTATATATAGATTAACATTGGAGGAAAAAAATGGCAAAGCTAAACATTGACAAGATTCAGAAAGACTTTGAAACACAGACAAAAAAACATGATGATTCTCCATTCAATGTTGGAGACACGGTTGATGTGTCCGTGAAAATAGAAGAGGGCGGAAAGACAAGAATTCAGAAGTACAGAGGAATTGTGATATCAAAGAAAGGCGCAGGCACAAAGAAGACATTTACCGTAAGAAAGATATCTCAGGGCGTAGGAATAGAGAGAATTTTTCCCTTATTCTCCCCCGCTGTCTCCGATGTCAAGGTCATAAAGAAGGGCATAGTCAGAAGGGCAAAGCTTACCTACATGAGAAAGAGAACAGGAAAGGCGGCAGTTAAAGTTGACTGAAAACCTCAGGAAATTCGAAGAGAAGTGGTGGAGCAACCACTGCTACTACATAGCCGGTGTTGATGAAGCCGGAAGAGGTCCTTTGGCAGGACCTGTGGTTGCCGCTGCAGTTATATTTTCCGAAGATGTCAGAATAAAGGGAATCAATGATTCAAAACAGCTCACTCCTGAAGAAAGGGAGGAGTTATACCATGAGATAATGGAGAAAGCGCTTGCTGTGGGAGTGGGTTATGTTGACAATGTTCTGATAGACAAGATGAACATACTCCAGTCCACATACCTGTCAATGCTCCGCTCAATAAAGAAACTTCCGGTAATGCCTGATATAGTTCTTGTTGACGGTTATCCCATACCTGACCTTCCGGTAAAGCAGGAAAATATAATCAAGGGAGATGCAAAATCTATTTCAATAGCGGCAGCATCTATAGTGGCTAAAGTTCACAGGGACAGGATAATGGAGTTTTACGGGATGGAGTATCCTGAGTATGATTTTCAGTCAAACAAAGGATATGCCACCAACAAACATGTTGAAACAGTCAGAAGGAGAGGCCCCTGTGAAATACACAGGAAGACATTCTCTCCAATTAGGGAGATATTCACAACATTTTTCGGAGGTTTCAATAGGCACTAAAAATCTTGGAGATTACGGCGAAGATAAAGCCTCTCTTTTTCTCAAGAAGAGGGGCTTTTTTGTTATTCAGAGAAATTTCCACGCAGGAAGGGGTGGTGAGATTGACATTATTTGCAGGAAGGAGAATACCATAGTTTTTGTCGAGGTCAAGCTGAGAAGGTCTGAAATCAAGGGGTCGCCCAGAGATGCTATAACGCCTTTCAAAGCAAAGAAGATGCTCTTTACCGCAAAATGCTGGCTTAATCTGCACAGAGAATTCTCCGACATGAGTTACAGATTTGATTTCATCGGAATATCCTATGAAAAAGATAACCCTGTAATTGATTACATAGAGAATATCCTCGAATCTTCCGAATTCTGATCCTGTCATCCCAGTCCACTATCTTCTTCTGAGCGAGCGCCAATAGCCACCAAGTCAGCCCTGAGCCATGTGCCATGAGCAAAATACGGAGAGATGATTAATATTTTGTCTTTACAGTAATCTTCACAAAGTTCTGGTGCAACCCGATAACTCTATCATGTGCGTTCGCGCACATTACACCCCAGCCAATGCTTTGTGAAGATTTAATCAATTAAATAACTTATTGATACTCGAAAGCTACAAGTCGGCGAGGACGCTCCGCGCAGACGCCCATCAAGTGGTTTGGGGACATTCCTACGGTGTGTCCCCACAACATCCCATCTTGATAAAGCGGCGAAGCGGAGTGTGCGAGCCGACGCTATGCCCACCAGCAGCAACATTAAAAGGGAGGGTCTAAAACCCTCCCTTACATGATTTGTCTTTACCTTCGTGCAAGCCCCCACTTCACTCAATCTTTATAATATTCGACGAGGTATAGCCGAAAACTTCGGGTGTGTACATTTCAAAGACATTTGCCGGAGGAGCATTGAACTCTCCCGAGACATTCGCCTTTACAAAATAAGTATAATCATGGGTTCCCTCATAGAGGTATATGGAATTTGCCACAATTCTGTCCCTGTAAAACTCCTCATGATAGAATTCGCCCCACCACCACCTCTTGCCACTGTAATGGGCGAGATTGGCAAACTCTGTGACAAATTCTTTCTTTATAACCTCAAATCCGGCAGGAAGATTATCTTCAAGTACGACAAAGGAACGCCATTTGTTTGTCTTTATGGTTATCTTCACCTGATACACCTCTCCCTTCTTGAATGCTTTCACGGAATCTCCTTTCAAATCAAGGTATTCCCTCTTTACTTCAAATCCGTTGAAAAGCTCATGCTCAACTTTGTTCCGCGCATATTTCATTCTTAAGGTATAGTACATTCTTCCCTTTCCGTTTTTCTTCAGTTCAAGAATATTCATTGAATCCTTCATCGCGCTTCCTTCTATTTCATATGAATATTTCTGATCCTTCCTTCCGCTGAATTTCTTTACGGCAAGACTCTTCTCATTCAGATTTAGATATGCAGTGAAAAGCGGAGTCTCCTTTTCATATATTCTGTAGTATTCGGTTATTGCTTCAAGAACAAGGGCTGTCGTGTGAGTATTTATCCACATGCCCTTCTTAAGCCGTGTGTTGAACAAGTTCATCACATATTCGGCATATTCGTATTTCTTCTCCGTGCGCATAAGGGTTGTCAGAACAACTGCGGTTGATTTCAGATCGGATGAGAAGAACCACCAGTCATAGACTCCGTCGTCAAAATATGCATAAGCGGATTCTATCTTCGCATTTGACTTTATCTCTAACAAAAGCTGATTATACTCCCTTGTCATAGAGTATGCGGATAAAACCTCCAAAAGTCGCGCCTTTTCAGGCAGATAGAGCCTGTCTCTCTTCTCGTAAACCTCACTCACTATATCCCTGTATTCATTCTTGCCGTAAAGCATCATTATGTAAACTGCCATCGTGCGGAGAGAGTGTTTTGCATTTTCAGAGTAGCTCCAGATATTGTTGAAATTGTTGTCAACAAGAAGCTCTATATACTCCAGTCCGCGGTTTAGTATTTCTGAATCAATGTTGTATCCGGCCTTTGATGCATAATGTAGCACATACATGGCATACAGGGATAGATATTCGCTCTCATACTGGTCATCCTCATAGTATTTGAATCCTCCGTTGCCGGATTGGCACTTGCTTACATCCTTAAGAAGGTTTGATACATACTTTCTCAGTTTGTCTTTCTTTATGCTTGACAGGTTGTAGAGATTTATAACCTCTTCTCCGATTATAAAGGGAAATGCCCTTGAGAGCTTCTGTTCAAGGCATAGGTATCTGTAATCTTTCAGGTACTCCAGAGGAAGCTCCATTCCGCCTATTATCGTTGAATTGAGAGAGACTGTTATACTGCTCTTTTCTTTAACAATATCATTCGATATGTTGATATGCTCCTTGACGCTCTCCTCGCTTGACGAAAAAACAGAGGAGTGTTCATATAGATTATGATTTATGACAGGTATCGAAACCATAACATAATCGCTGAAACCTGCCTTTTCGGCAGACATTACAAAGACTGCGGAATCCTCGAACATTGTCTCTCCATTAAAGAGAGCAAGAGTCTTGTTGTTGATGGGTTTCTGCTTAGAACTCTGTTTTGAACTGAATTTCATCTGCTCTGAATTGATGCCGACAACAATGTCTCCTTCTGTTTCAGTGTTGTCGAGAACTACAAAAGCCGCATCCACCTTGTCAAAAGGCCTCAAAAAGAGAGGAAGGGATTGATTTATGATTATCTTCTTCTCCACTCTTATCTCTGAGGACTTCACATTAAATTCATCTTCCGTCATCACTACGCAGCTGATTCTGAATTTGCCTATGTTGTCCGGAAGGCGGAACTTCACATTCCCGTCGTTTCCTTTCGAAAATACAACCTTAGTCGTATAGAAAGGAAGCTGTGTGAAATCTTTTCTTATCGCGACATTCTGCGGAAGCGCCGGCTGAGGTTCGTTTCCATTCTTCGATTCTTTTGTTGTTGCATACTCTGGTTCATCCTTATCCCCTAGAGCGCTTGTTTCAGTCATCTTGTATGCCTGAGAGGGCGCCATCTGAGCCATACCGTCCAGAGCATAATCTCCTCTCCAGTCGCCGTAATAGTAATATGGATAAGCAAGGTTCGTCGAATTTGCATAGCGGGCGTCATTCTCATAGTAACCGTAGAAAACATTCATCGGGTCCTGGTATAAATACCCCGTAAGCATCAGCACCGCTTCATCAACAACTGTTATAATTGCATTGACGCTCTTCTTATTCTCCGTCTTAAGCTCTATTGTCACAGTGTCATTCGGCTGATATGCTTCCCTGTCTGTCTTCATTTCAAACAAGAGGCGCTTTGATTCGGATGACACATCTATATACTCTGTTCTCATCCTCTCTCTTTCGGAAGTATCCTCGGAAAGAGTAAATACGGTAAAATAGAATCCGTTAATCAAATTTTTAGTGATTGGAATCTCGATAAGAGATGTGTCATTTTCAAATTTTACCTCGTTAATTCCCAGAATGGAATCCGTGTTGAAATAGTAGTAATGCTTCTTATCGCTCACAGGAGAATATATCTTCACTCTTGCCATCTCTCCGATTTCATAAAGTCCTTTATCCGGAGTTATAGTTATGGTCTTTGCTTCGTCATAATACCACCACCAGCCGTAGTAGAAGGACTGCATTACCTTTGTCTTCTCATACTCAAGCTCGACAGTATAGTATGCCCTCTTCTCAAGCTTCATCCAGAGAGAATCCGCAGAGACTTTTGATGATAAACTCTTAACCGCGAGAGTGTCCGGCACCGAATCAGTGTATGAATACTGCCTAATTATTCTCAATTTGAGCTTCTTTCCTTTCAGTCCGTTCCCGTCATTATCGCACACTGCTGTCTCAAAGAGTGTTGAGTCATCCTTATCGCTCATGTTCGAAATTTTAAGCCCTGCGTATGAATTCCGGGAATATTTCGTAAAATAGACCGACTGAGATATTACCTCTTTGTCGATTCCCTTTACTGACCCTATGTACTGCCCGTAGAGAGGATTCATCACCTCGGGATAATACACATTCTGTTCATACAGAAACTCCCCGGTTCCGCTTAGAGTATCCGCTCTGTCGAACTTCTGAGAGTTGAATTTTGCAGTATCGTTAGATATATAAAAATTGAATCCCGCAAAATTTTGCGAGTAGAATGATGAACGATTTATTAAAAGAGTTGAGTATATTGAATCTCCAGCCATCTTCATTCCGGAGAGGTAATTCGCGATTGTTGCGATTTTCACTTTCTCATTTGCTTTGAATATGATCTTTTCCGATGTGACCTTTATCTCGAATGTGGGTTCTTTGAATTCCTGCACCGTAAATGACACCTGTGAGGAGAAGAGTTTTTTATCTGTGAATGAGACATAATAGTAGCCTGTCTTGAATGAATCCGGTATCATTATTTTCAAAGAGAATATACTGCTTTTGTCAGTTGAGACGGTTCCTTTGTATACCTCTTTATAGTCGGGATTATAGACTGAATAGAAAAGTTTTTTTACAGATGAATATTTTACATTATTCCCCTCAACATCCCTCAAAATCCCTGTTACAAAGACAGAATCCGCAAGTTTATACAGGTTTTTGTCGGTGAAGAGGTATACTCTCGAATCTTTCTCTTTTTCCGGAAGATAGTATGACATCAAAAGTTTTTCATTTTTATGCTCGGCATAGAGGAACTTTCCGGCTTCACCGTATTTCACCGTGAACCATTTCATCTGGGGTTTTGTCATTTCAAGAATACCATTCTTTACAGGTACAGAGAAGAGCTGGCTCCCTTTGGCATTGTAAATGAAGATATCTGATTCTCCCTTCATCAATTCCACGCCTCCTCTGTCGGTGAGAAAGATGTAGCCGTTCTTATTTGTCATTACTGAATGCATTCTGAGGGGAGTGACCTGATATGTAAAGTTAATATCATAAGTGTCGCGACCCATTACATATTCGACAATTCCTGTTCCGAGGTCGAGGTTTCTTCCGAAATCCTGCTCCGCATCCAATGTATCCTCAAAAAGAATATTTTTCTTTGTTTCAAAAGTGTATTTTTTACCGCTCCAATTTCTGTATGATTTTTTGTCCCAGTATTCATAATTGTCTCCTGCCATCTCTTTTATGAACTCCGAGACACTCGTGTTTTTTATGAAGAGAGAAAAATCCGACATATTCATCAGAGAGAAACCGAGCAGCAGACGATTTATGGGATTGTAGTATCCGCCGTCAAATGAGACGAAGGGATAATAGTCTCCGGCAGTTATCCTGTATAAACCGGGATTCTTTATGATGCTTCCGTGCACATCTTTGAGATTCTCACCAATCTTTATCATGTAGTCGCCGCCCGGTACAAGTTTTTTGTAGGCAGAAAAATACTGGGATTGGGAAAAGTAGTAGTAGTCAAAGAGAGACTCTGTCTTTCCCTCATTTATAAAGAATACTTTTTTGAAAATCTCTTCTGTCTTCACCGGATTTGAAAACTCTATGTTGATGTAAGAATTTGAATTATAATATACCGCTCCTATATTTTCGCGGTGAAAGTATTTGAAATCACCGAGTGTGTATATTGTGTAATCTTCGCTGTTACGCATGTAATCTTTCAGGTAAATGCTCAATTTGAACGTGCCTGAGCTTTTAAGAGTCTTCTTCGGCTTTATCTCAATTGCTGTCAGAGTGAGAGTATCATCTTCATTGTCAGTATAGTAATAATTATTGTAGTAGTAGTATGAATAATCCCTCTTCTTCCCGGATTTCACTACTTCAAACTCAATCTCTCTGCCTCCTTCTTTCAAAGTGATGCTTTTTTTGAGCTCTTCAATCAATACCGGATAGTTTAAAATAAGATAAATAGAAGAGTCAGGGTGAATAGTTGTGTTGGATGCATAGACAACCTTTAGATTCACAGGCCCCACTGTCAGTTTTATGTCATTTTTCAGGACAGATGAATCCATTGAGAGAATTCCCTTTTTTATAGTGAGAGTATATTTTTTCTCCGGCGCAAATGGCTTCGCAGGCACGAACACAATAGTGTTCTTTCCGCGCTGACGGAATATCCCCTTCATCTCAGGCTCTATTGTATAATTTATTTTAATGTCTTCAACCGACTGGAGCGGAAGTATGTCCTCAGAGAATGTGAGTATGATTTCATCTATCCTTCTGTCGACTATTGTATTGTTTGCGGGAACGGAGGAGAGAAGAGTTACCTCCCCGTTCTTCTTAACAAGCAAGTCAAACTGATTGCCTGCATACTGAACATTATACGCGGCGCAGATTGACAAACATACCGTGATTATTGAGGCGAGCAACAAAACTCTTTTCATATCCGCTCCTTGTGTTTTTGTTTTATTTTATATAAAGAAATGATTAAAGTCAAGGGATGGAACTTCAAGCGCCTGAACAAATTAAAAAACAAGGAAGAAAAGAGCAGATTAGAGTGTGGGAAGTTTTCAGACTTTGAATTTGGCAACATGAGCTTTAATCTGCTCAGCAAGACCCGAAAGCGTCATGGTTGTCTCCGTCATGTTGTTGGATGTAGCTGTCTGCTCCTCTATTGAGGCTGAGACCTCCTCAGCAGCTGGGCATTCAGCTGAGATTCCTTAGCCACTTTGTCTATTATTTTTACGAAGTTGTTAACAGCTTTTTCAGGAGCATAATAAAAGTTGTGTAAAAATATTAGGAGTGGTATATAATAAGATTAATAAGAAGGAGATATTGAACCGAATAATGAAGAGTGAGCGAGAGATATATCTGTCAAGTAATGATGATTATGCTAATGGGTATATTGAGCGGAGACTTGGAACACCTCGGGGAAAAAAGAGAGAGGGCGGCTTTTAAACTTAAACCGCCCTCTGCGGGAAAACTGCTTTCTCTTTTACCTTTTTCCGTTCTACCTTATTATCACCATCTTTCTGTTTATCTGTCTCTCTCCATCTCTGAATCTTATGAAGTATATGCCTGATGAAAGGTGTTCTGTTGAGTAGCTGTGCTTGCCTGTCCTGATGTTCACTTCGCTATGCATAACATTGCCTGTGATGTCATAAACCGCAAAAATGTTCTCCATTGCAGTATTCGTGTATCTGACCTCAGTCATTGTCACTATCACTTCAGTCCTATCAGGTATTACCCTCTTCTCATCAAGATACTTCTCTGCTATTCCTGTAGGATTAGTGTCATAAACAAAGCTCCACATCGCACTCCATTCGCTCTCATGGCTGAACAGGTTTATCGCCTTCACACGCCAATAGTATCTCCCCTCCGTTAACACAGGTGTATAGCTCGTGTCAGCTGTCAATACACTGTCCGGGCTTCCAAAGAGTGAGTCCTCATCTATCTGTACCTTATATCCGCTTATTCCGGGATACGCATCTGTCGACTTCCTCCAGATTAGTGCGTTCAGCACTGTTTCATTAGTGCCATTCGCAGGGCTCAAAAGTACAGGTGGTGTAGGTAAAACTGCATCAAGATAGAATGTATCTCTCTGCGTTGATTGTGTTGTGTTGCCTGCAGAGTCAGATGCAATTACATACCACACATACTGGCCATCTGTCAGTCCCGCCGGTTGAGTCCATGTCGTATCTGTTATCGTCGCTTTCAATGTGTCGTTTACATAGAGTTTGTAATTGGAAAAATAATCATCATAAGATTTATTCCATAGGTATGTGGGTGTGTCATCTGTTATATTGCCTATCGGTGAGATGAGGTTAAATGCGCTTGGAAAAGTATTGTCGGAATTAAACTCTAAAATATATAATGCGCTTTCCTCAGCAACATAGGCATAACTGCCTGAAACATAGACACCTCTTGCAATCCCCGGTGTATCATAGCTACCTGCAAGGGTTGGGCTTGAAGGATTTGAGATATCTATTATCTGTAAACCAGAAGTACCATCAGTAACATAGGCATAACTGCCTGAAACATAGACACCAACAGCATAACCCGGTGTATCATAGCTCCCTTTTAGGGTTGGGCTTGACGGATTTGAGATATCTATTATCTGTAAACCATAATAATCATCAGCAACATAGGCATAACTGCCTGAAACATAGACACCATAAGCCCACCCCGGTGTATCATAGCTTCCTGCAAGGGTTGGGCTTGAAGGATTTGAGATATCTATTATCTGTAAACCAGAACTATCATCAGCAACATAGGCATAACTGCCTGAAACATAGACACCCAATGCATAACCCGGTGTATCATAGCTCCCTTTTAGGGTTGGGCTTGAAGGATTTGAGATATCTATTATCTGTAAACCATCATAAGAATCGGCAACATAGGCATAACTGCCTGAAACATAGACACCCAATGCATAACCCGGTGTATTATAGCTACCTTTAAGGGTTGGGCTTGACGGATTTGAGATATCTATTATCTGTAAACCAGAACTACGATCAGCAACATAGGCATAATCTCCTGAAACATAGACACCCC
>JBFXGO010000015.1:0-46484 GCA_050239825.1 bacterium | reverse complement strand
CAATCACCTCTTTCTTCACCCCTCCCAACCATCTATAAATTAATTACTTATATGGGGGACGGTGGGTCATTTTTATCACGATTTTTAACAGGATAGATTCTTCATGAAAAACATATAAAGCCATCTTCACCTCCTATTTTTCTCTAATTCTATTCATTTCAATCCATTTTGTCAACATGGCTCCTTTTATCAGTTTTGTATTCTACGCTTTCGATTCTCAGCTATCAACTATTAACTATAAACCATTAACTGCCTTTTCTCGCCCCCGGCTCAAGGTGCGTGGCTCACGGCTTCTTGTCAACTCTCAACCATCAACTATAAACCATTAACTTTCTTTTCTCGCTCACGGCTCAAGGCACACGGCTCACGGCTTCTTGTCAACTCTCAACTATTAACTATAAACCATTAACTTTCTTTTCTTGCTCATGGCTCACGGCTTCTTGTCAACTCTCAACCATCAACTATAAACTATTAACTGCCTTTTCTCGCTCAAGGCGCACGGTGCGTCTTCGCCTGTCTCGCTTAAAAGTATTGACAAAACCTATCGCCCCCTCCCGCCCCTATGTTTTACAGCAAACAATTTTCTCTTTTCTTTCTTTTTGATCTTTTAACCAATGACCAAATGACCAAAGTGCTTTATCGACATTTCTGTTATTTTCTTCCCTTGCATTTTTCTGAATGGTTTTTATCATTTCATTATATTCAAGATAATCTTCAAAAGTATTCACTTTCATTTCATTGGAGAATGGTAATGAAGGTTTTGAAGGCTGTTTTAAGAACTCTAGTGCTATTTTGTTAAATTTATCCAGTATGAAATACTTATCAGGCGCCAAGAAGTGAAGGTAGGTATAGGAATATATTTTCCCAAACCTAATATTTTTCCCCCTTGGACCTGAATACCTCATTTCACTTATCTTATTAATGATTTCTTCAGCATCAGAGTCAATCTTAATTCTTTCTATATCGTTATAAAATCGTTCACTAAGTTTTATCCATACTTCATATCCTGATGATGTTCCCTTTTTCCACATTCCTGTAAGACATAGAACTGCCGGCTTCTCGCAACTACACCTGTAGATTTCTCGTTCTTCACTATATCTGTTTGAATTAGTACTCAATGAATTAGTTTTCCATGCCCCGATTCTCGTTAAAATCATAGTTGCATCTGTTCGTTCTGCAATATCTTTTAAAATGTCAAAATAGTATTTATCAGTTATATTTGTATATTGGTAGTATTTTTTTGACCAAATTTCTATAAATTTAGATGCATCAATAATTTCATTATCGGAATCAATGAAGTTCATATATTCTCCTATTTCTCATCAACAAACAAAGCGTAAAAGCCTATCAGAGACATAATGCCGTCACCGTAAATTTTCCTTCTTAAATCATCAAAGTCATATTTTTTATTTCTGATTTTTATAATGTCGACATCAATCTCTGCCACTTTTCTTCCTCCGTCATCTTTAACAAATTCATGGTCGATACTCCCGACTTTCTTTCCTGTCATATCCTTAAAACACCTTCCATCAAACTCTCCGATTTTGCTCCCGTGCCTGTCCTTTAAATACTTCCCGTCAATCTTATAATCCGCCATAATCACCTCCTATTTTTCTTTATTCTATCCTTCAAATCCATTTTGTCAACATTTCTCCTTTTTTATCAGAATCTTTCTTTTGTTTCTTCTCTGTCTTTTCTTGCCCACGGCTCATGGCACACGGTGCGTCTTCGCCTGCGTCGCTTAAAAGTATTGACAAAACCTATCGTCCCCATTTTTCCAACAAAAGTTCTTAATAAATCATCAACAATATTATATTTTTTCGAAGTTGTCTTTTTATCCGTTTCCATTTTTTCCTCCTATTTCCAAAAATGCTTTTCATTCAATACGAAAATGCTAATATTGTAAGCACATCCCCATCTATTAATTCCCAATAATATTTTCTGATTCATCGCCTTTTATTAAATTCATTAAATTTATTGGTTCCACGAGAACTTTTATATTTTGAGGAGATTTACCTGTTTCAAAAATTGTTTGCCAATACGCATTATTTGGTTTGCCGCCAAAAATAGTTTTTGACATTTCTTTATTTACCCATAATGGCAAATTACTGAAATTTCTTATAAAGTTTGTAATATTTTGCCATAATTGCTCTGGAAACTTGTATTGAAAGATTTTTTTCTCATTGATAGGTACACCAGTCGTAATAAAAAAATTCTGAGCAATCTGTAAAATGTATTTTAACCAATTGTAGGCAATTTCTTCTTTAGCCATTCTATAAGCTATCAAATGAGCTAATGGGATATCTTCACCTTTCTGAATTTTATTTTCTATTTGAGATGTACCTCTATCAGAATCATACTTGTTTATATATATTTCATCTGCGATTATATTCATAAGTTGCATTATTTGTTCTTTTTCCAAGTTTCTAGGATTTTCACCAACTTCCATCTTATGATTGATGGGAGTATCTAAAACCTCTTGATAAATATAAAACGAATAAAATGTCTTCTCAATAGTACTATATGAAAATGGTTTATCATTAGCTCTACCACCAAAATCAATATAATCCTTCAATTTATTATCAACATTATGAGATATTGAATCTCTAACAGAATCAAGAATATATTTTTTTACTTCTTTGGATTCACCTTTGAAATAATTTAACAAATCCCTCTCAGAGAAATTATAATTTTCATCTTCTATCTCATGATCTATTCTATATTGCTCAATTCGTTCAAAGTAAAGGGAACTCCCTAGATGTCTTTGTACTGATTTATCAAATGCAACTTGTTTAAGAGTTGTGCCAGCATTAGTATTTGTAGTAAGTAAAATATCTATATTTGGATCTATAAACACTCTCAAAGGCAATTCTCTAACACCGAGCATTATTTGTGCTGAAGCTTTATGCTGTCCGTCAAAGACTTTAACTTTTATTTTGTTTTCTGTCATATCAATCCAACTTAGTTGAATGTGAAGCTGAGGTCTTTTTAAGTAGAATTCATGAACTAATTTTGAGATATTTGCCCCTATTGACCTAGGATTAATTTTGTCATCATGAAAAATGTATTCTATTGGTAAAACTGCAAAAAAATATTTGAACCCACTTAACTTATCCTCAAATATTCTTTCACTTAGAACTTCATTCTTCCCACTTTCAGGAAGACTATATTTAATATAATTATTTTCAATTCTAAATTTAATAGAATATTTTCCTCCCATGTTTTGGTCTAAAATATCGTTTAAATTAGGCTCTCTGTTTTCAACAGTCAGTTTGTTTCTCAACATTTCAAATCCCTTTAAAATACGCGCGACATTTAAATCTGAAGCTTGTTTTGATCTATTACAACTGCTATGTGTTAATGCAAAATTATTGGGATTATCTGGACCTTTCATTTTTAGTGGCACAACATGATCTATATCATAATTTCCTTCGTGTATATTTAAATCAATATCTTCACCACAAATAAAACATTTTCCCTTTTGAATACTATGCAATTCATTTACTAAAGATTCTTTTTCTTTTGAATTTAATTTCGATAGATACAAAGATGTCATCTTTTCCTCCTTTTTTTTTTATCTTATAAACAACACCCAGAAACCGACAAGAGAGATGCCGCCGGGACCATCAATCATTTTTTGAATGTGGTCTAAATCGGTTTCTTTTTTACCATCAACCCTGACATACCTTCCGTCCAATTCAGCTATTTTATGTCCGTGAGAATCTCTGATATAATTTTTGTCAACCTCTCCGACTTTACTTCCATGACTGTCTCTAAACGAACGCCTGTCAAACTCTCCGATTTTGCTCCCGTGCCTGTCCTTTAAATACTTCCCGTCAATCTTATAATCCGCCATAATCACCTCCTATTTTTCTCTATTCTATCCACCCATTCCATTTTGTCAACATGGCTCCTTTTATCAGAATCTTTCTTTTGTTTCTTCTTAGTCTTTTCTTGCCCATGGCTCAAGGCACATAGCTCACAGCGTCTTGTTAACTCTTAACCATCAACTATAAACCATTAACTTTCTTTTCTCGCTCACGGCTCAAGGCTCACGGTGCGTCTTCGCCTGTCTCGCTTGAAAGTATTGACAAAACCTATCGTCCCCATCAGCCCTCATGCTCCAAATAAGGATTTTATCTCGGGTGATGTTATAGAATCAAATTCTGGTATTAGAATACTCCCATTCTCTTTCAGAGAGAAATCATTCATATATTTTCTAAATTCTTTTATTTGCAATCCTTGCATAAAAATAAAGTTCCCATTGAATAACCTATAAAATTCACTATCTAAATGATTAGGTAAATTATATATTGATGGCTCCCTTAAAACTGTTTTTCCTTTAAATACTCTATTTATTAATTTAATAACAATTAGTGGATATTTATTTCTTGGTACTTCTTTTTTGACATCATTTATTAATACTTCCAATGTATTCAATTTAAAGCTATCCAATTTGCAGTTTTGAAAAAATACTTTACTTGAAATAGCGCTCCTGTATGCTACTATTAAAAAATACTTTAACAACTTATTATAATTGAGTTCCAATACTTCATAAATTACTTTCCCCCTGTACATTTTCTTAGTTGAAGCATTGCAGTAAATATTTCTTCTCAACACATCGGATGCATAATTCTCATACTTACTCATTAAAGTTTCACACGATTTACAGAATAGGTATTCTCTAATTCCCTTCTGTCCAAATCGCTCTTTCTTTCTTTCGACATCAATTTCTACAAATCGATGTTTCTCATCATACAATTCCGTATACATGAATTCAGGTAAAATATGTGATTCACATAATTCTGTGTTATTTTTACAAAGCCTACATGGTTCTTTTACTATTGCTTTTCTCATTTGCTTTTTCTCATTTACCAATTAATCATTTCTATTATTTTTACCTTTTTCGTTTCAGTATTAAACTAACAATTACATGTCATATAAAAATGCCGTTCAATACAATCATTCTTTTTCTTTCTTTTCCAAAAGATTCAATTCTTTCGCATCAGATGTAGATATTTCTTTAATAATGTTATTCTTTTTATAATTTAACTCTTCAATTTTCTTTTGCATAAGTGCTTCTAAATCCGAGTGAATTTCCCTCGAATGTTCTTTCATTAATAATGATGCAATTGCAAGTAATATTATCATTAACATTATACCTACAAATAATTCGGTTAGGATGAGGGTTTTCGAAATTCCTGTAAGGAGTTCAAGGCTATAAGGAGTATTACCAAGTAACGTAGTTATGCTACACAATACATAGTCAATAGGTAAAGAATGTGTGTCTTTGATAAAAAACATCGATAATTTGTTTAAAGACAAATATAGCATTGCGTAAAGAATCACAATTAATGAGATGTTTAAGAAATAGAATAGTCCAAAAGCTATAGCAGTCATTCTCTCAACGCTGATTCGTGTAAATTTTACCTTGAACTCAACTAGTTTTTTTATGTAATTTTCAACCTCATTGAGTTTTTTTTCTCCATTGCTACTTTTAAGAGTAATATCAACAATAGAATTGTATATTTTCAAGAACATTGTCATAATCTGCTTTGCTATTGACTTAAATGGCTTAAAAACCCAATTCATAAGCCAAATAAATAACCAGACTAAAATGAATAAACTGAAAACTAAAAAAACTATATAAAGATAAATGTTGCAGTCATGAAATATTAAAAGAAATTCTACATATACAAAAAATACTATAACAACCCAAGATAATTGCTTTTGAAGTAGATTTAATATTTTATTAATAATATCAAATGTTGAAAACATGATTTCTACTATTTTATATAAAATATATAAAGGAAAAAATATTATTTTAAAAGCTAGTTCATAAACTATATTTTTACCGTATTTGAATTGAATAATGAAGTAATAAAGAATTACAAATCCAATAGTGATAAGTTTTAATATTATAGGACTTATAATGTCGTTAACAATTATTAAAATTGTTTTAGGAAATAAAAAGGGATAAAGCCAAAGAATAAAACCTAATATAATTACAACAAAGGTTTTAAGCAAATCGTCTGTCAAGTTATATTTACTTTGATTCTTATTACCATTTACAGCCATCTCTACCTCCTGATTTCTTCAATTCTATCCACCCAATCTCTTTTGTCAACATGGCTCCTTTTATCATAATTTTTCTTTTGTTTCTTCTTACTCTTTTTATCTTGCCCACGGCTCAAGGCACACTGCCCATGGCGTCTTGTTTCTGTCAAGATGTCAAGCACCGTTCCTATCTTTTTTTGATATTCTTAATCTAAGTTCATTGAACACCTTTTCAACATTTTCATAAAATGGTAATAATTCGCTTTCCGTAATCCCAATTTCACTCATTGCTTCTCCCGGAACAGCCTTTTGGAAATATATACTCCACATTTCATGAAACTTGATTAATTTATTATAATACAAGCTTGTTTCTTGTTCGGCTAACCAATATTTTTTTGAAAATACTTCTATCATATCATTGTATAATGGGAATACTATATTTCTAAATTTATCATTCTGATATACAATCCCTTTATCATAATCCTTAAATTCTTTCTCATATTCAATATTTTCTATATTTGTCATTTTGCATTTGCTCCTCCATGTTTTATCCATCGCACTATATACTTCTTCTCGCATTTCACCATAGGATAATATTTTTCTTCGTAAAGCTAATATTGGTGAGTAAAATTCAGTTAATTGCATTTCTTCATATTTTCTTTTTCTTTCTTCCTTATCTTTCTTTACAGCGTATAAATATCCTAAGTATGCTGTGATGGTCATTGGAATAACTATTTTCAAAAATTCCATAATGCTTTTAACAATTTCTGTTGCCATTTCTTTTCCTCCTTTCTATATTCTCCGAATTCGTTTTATAAGAGTCAAGATGTCAAGCACCGTTCCCATTTTATCTTTGGTCATTATTTTTTTGTGGAACCTTCCACAATCTCAATTTCCTCCGGCGTCAACTCATAGAGTTTGTAAACCAGCTCATCAATCTGCTTTTCGTATTCTTTCACTTTCGCCTGCTTGTCCGGATTTTGCAGGTAGTCGGCAGATTTGGTGATGGCAAGGATTAGATCAACGAGGTTGATGAAGGGTTTTTGATCCTTTTCTGAAATAGTTTTTATTGGTATTTCAGAAACTGGTGTTCCTGTTAATTCAAGTGTTTCACCTTTTCTTTTTCCTCTATAATATAACCAAATATAAAACAATGTTGAATTTAATATAGATAAAATATATTTCAGCTTTACTAAAGCATTTTCTTTTTTATCAGTAATAAAAAATACATCAGACATGGCATACCACACATCTTCGTTATACCCAAAGGTATTTTCGCAACTTCTTTGAGGAAATACAATTTTTGCATGTTCCATATCCACTTTTCGACTTGTAGACATAACATACCAATAACCGTTTTTAAATGCTGATTCTAAAGTGCCAGTTTCTGGCCTTTTGCTCAATAAAGTTTTAAATTTCAATAAATGCTTTTCAAAATTAGGATAACTTTCTAAATTAGGTCTATCTGTGTATCTTAAATTTATTAAGTTTAGCTCATTTTTTGAGTTAGTATAATATTTTTTAATATCTGAGTTTTTATACAACGGCTTAATTAATTTTAGTTCTTCTTTAGTAAATTTTTTATTAACAACTTCCTCGTTAGTTAACACAAATATTCCTTCCCCCTCTATAGCATTATGAATATTATATTCTTGTTTTTTGTTTAGGCTCAAACTGTCAGCACCCGCAAAAACACCATTATTGACATTACATATGATACCCAAAACTTCCCCTTGTTTTTTTATTTTATCTAAAATATTTTGCACTGGATCATCTGAAATCATAGAATTACCGGGTAAACGAATATAATCTTCTTTGCCATCATATAAATCATTTTGTTTAATTGTATAATATTCTGTCATACTATCATGCCAACTGACAATTGAGTTTAATATTCCGGAATTCGCTTCACCCGTCCTTTTAGTTATGCATGTTTTGGTAAAATAATTAGCATCTTGTCCTTTAGAAAGAAGCGTTACCATATTGTGTTGACCAGTAGCAGACTTAAATATCTTTAATTCATTAAAATTAATTAGTTTTTCTAAAATAGTTCTATTTCTAAAATCCTCGCGTAATTTCTTTGCTCCAAGTGCAGTAGGGTAATAATTTGTAGTGATAAAAGCAATTTTTGCTTCAGGATTACCAAGGTTTAAAGCAAGATGAAAAAAGAAGTAGGAAAAATCCATTTTGCCCAAATAGAATTTGCCAATTTGACCACCATTCTTAACCTCTTTAAATATATTTTTGTGTCCTTTCTCTCCTATATACGGCGGATTAGCAATCACAACATCAAATCCCTCTTTTTCGAACACCTCCGCAAAATATAGTTTCCAAGGAAAAAACGGTCTTGTTTTCTTTTTGCTGGTAAATTCGCGCAATTGTTTTTCTATATTTTCCAGGTCAAAGCCAGATTTTTTGGAGAGTTTTTGCTTTTCTTGTGCCACAATCTCATCCCGCTGTTTTTGATTGTGTAATATAGAATATTTTTTTTCAATCTCTTTCAATTGTCTAAAATAATCACCTTTTTGCTTTATGACCTTATTTTCGAAAATACGAATCATCAAATCTTCCACATCTTGCTTAAGTTTGATTTTATTATCTTTATCCGCTTCGTTTTGAAAATCTATTTTCTTTTGCTCAAATTCCTTAATAAGTGAATCGTCATCCTGATCAAAAAGCATTCCCGATTGTTCTTGTTTATACTTGCCATCATCAAAATCAATACCCAAAAATTCGGAAATCAAGCTATTCCCCTGCATGATTTTGAAATCAAGATTTGGTAACGGTTCTATTCCCCAATTATCTTTTTCCTTATCAATCTTTTCATCTACTAAAAGTGAGATAAAAAAACGAAGTTTGGCTATTTCCACGGCAATTTGCTGAATATCTACACCGTAAATACAACGTTGAATCAAATATAGTTTTCGACCATAGTCCGCATTTTTACCTTCAAAAAACTCTTCAATCCGCTCTTTTGCGATTCTTCTAGCGCTTGGATCGGGTATGGCATCAACCGCCTTTAACTGCGCTTCTTTCCATAATTTATTTCCCGGATCAATTTTGTTTAGTATAAACACCAGCTTATTTAAAGCTCCCATAGGAAAAGCACCGGAGCCAACAGCTGGATCAACAATTTTGACGTTTTCAATTAGCTTAACCAATTTTTTAGATTGGTTAGCATTAAAAGGATTTACTGAAAATTCGTTGGAAAAAAGCTTCTCCAATTTTTCATCAATTTTTTCAATATTGTTCAAGTGCGTTTGAAAATAAGCTTTCAAGGATTCAGTGACCATATAATCCACAATTTCGCGCGGAGTGTAATAACTGCCTGTGGCTTTACGAGCGGTGGTGGATGTTTCAGGATTAAAGCTGGCCAGTAGATTTTCAAATACTCTTCCCAAAAGCTCCGGATCAAGTGCTATATCGGCGTCATCAGGCGAGTTTTCGTCAATCGTGAAATTAAAAGACGACAAAATATTTAAGAGTCCTCGTACTTTGTATGTTTTACTTTTTGTACCATAGGTTTTGTTCAAATCAATTGTTTCTTCTGCACCCCAAAATAGCAAATTGGGTACTTTCGGTTGGTTTTTCTTTGTTCGCGAAAATCCGTCAATGATAATTCCGTTCTTCTTATCATCCAAACATTCAAAAAGGCCTCCATTTAAAAAAGGAATATCGCCAAAATAATCTTTTATATTTCCAGAATTTTTAAACATTTCCTGATAGCGGAAAACATATTGATTGCCAAAATCTGGGTTATAACCTCTGTGGCCTTTTGTCTTGCTACCAAACTGCCTTTCTCCTTTTTTAGTGCTTAACGTCGCAAAAAATAAATTTTGCAATATCGCTGTGTAATAACTTGATTCGTCATTGTTTAAATTTTTTAAAATATCTTGTATTTGCTGTTTTTCAAACAAGCTTTTATTAATGAGTCCTCGCTCTCGCATAAACCAAATAAAAATAATTCTGGTGATGAGGCGAATAACTGCAATATTGCGGCCGTTTTCTTCTGCTTCTACATCTTTGGGGAATTGACAATGCGAAACAGCCCAAAAATACCAGTTGGCAATATCCTGATAAAATTCTTTTGTGACCTTTTCAACCGAGAACGCCTCTTTAATCTTGGCAAATGAGGAGAAATCGCTGTTGCCTATTCGTTGCAAATAAGTTTTATTGGTAAATTCCTTACAGACATAGTATGTGTATCTTTTAAATGTGCTTACATCTACTTTTACCCCTAAATATTCTTTAAATATTAAACTAAATCTGAAATTCCCATCTCCGTCATAAAAAACGAAAATGCCGCAATCATAACTATGGTTACTTTTTAGGATGTCTTTAGCTACATCATATTGTTTTTTCTTTCCCGTTCTCTCGTTTAACTCTTTTTTCATCTCTCCGGTTATAACGAACATTTTTTTCTCATTTTCCAGTTCAATTTCAGCAATCTGATTTAATGATTGTAGAAAGTCTTTATCAACAATGCTCGTGAAATCATTTTTCTTCTTTCTAATATGCTCAGTCTTTAATTCAAGAAACTTATACAAATTTGTGTCAGAATAATTTTGAATAAGAACTTCAAGAGCGTTTTTAATGTTTTGATCAGATATCATTTCTATTCTCCACAGCTATTATAACTTCTTTTTTTATAGAATTGTCAACAGATAACGACGAACCTAAGTTGATTCTATCAAGTACAGTTTTTATTTCTTTAGCAAGTTTATCATTATCATCTGTAATTACGATGTTTCTTATTCTTCTTAAAGAATATAATGGCAATGTTTTGTATTCTTCTATATTTCGAAGCAATTTTCTTAAATCTTCTTTTAGAGGTAAAAGTTTCTCACTGTCAATCTCTAAAATTGATTTTAAATTGTTATACGCTTCGGTCTCAATCTTTTTCATTTCTGGAACTTCTTCAGTTTTCTTTTTGGGATTCTTTGTGTTTTCATAATTTTCCCAAAATTTCTCGCTTATCTCATAACTATGCTCATCTTTTTCACATTTAACTCTATGAATTATATCTTCCATAGCACTATCGACAACACCGTTCTTTCCACCCTCAACGCTTCTAATGAAGAAACCTTTTCCCTTCCTAATAAATGTATCCAAATAATAGTTATCATATTTTTTCGCAACTTTAATACGAATAGGCATATTCTTGATTTTCTCAACTAGGATATCATCCTCTTTCATTTCCGCATACTCTCGCCTTAATTTAGTATAAAAGCCTGCATCTTCAATTTCATTTGGGTTCTGCAGAATTTTTTTATAAAGTTTTGATGCTTCAGGAACTTCATCCACATCAAATATTTTAGAGTCTTCACCAAGAGTGTTGTGAATCATGTACATTTTATTTTGAGCTATCTGTCTGCTCTTAATTATGTCTGCACCCCTTTCTGAAGGGAATATATTATAGATATAAAGATAATCAAAGACTTTCTTTCCTATTCTATTTATTCTGCCTACCCTTTGTATTACTCGCGTTGGATTCCATGGAATATCATAATTTATAACTGCAAAAGCTCTATTTAAATTGAATCCTTCAGACATTTTATCTGTTGTGATAAGAATATTATAATTATTTTCTTGAATTTTTGAGGATGCATCAAAATTTTTGATTATCTCTTCAACTTTTGATTTGTTTAGTTCATCTTTAACAACATAATGAGTGTTGTTTCCTTCGCTCTTAAACTTTGCTTCAATGTGCTTTGCGGTATCAATGTACTCAGTAAATAATACAATTTTGGCATTTTTGTTATTCTTAATCAATCTTTCAATCTCATTGTAAATTTCTGTAACTTTAGGATCATTGTTTACCAATTCCATTTGCTTTAATTCTTTTTTTATTATTTGGAATAAGCATATGTCATTTTGAATATCTTTTATAAATTCTTCTTTTCTATAAAATTCCTTTACATTATATACTCTATACTTTTTAGGATTAACGATTTCTTTCTTATCTTTAATTTTTTCTATGTATTTTACTAACTCAATAGAGATTTGTTCGTAATCTAATTCATGTATTTTCTCAATGAATTGTCTATCCAGTATATATTTGAAATCCGAATTTATTATGAATTCCAAAATTGAAAGATGTATTTTCTCAAAATTACTAATACTCTTTTCAAACGCACCAAAAGAGCTTTCAAACCTCTTTACAAGCAATCTTCTCATGAAATCATATAGATTGACTTGCATCTGCATGTCTCTGTTATCATCAGAACCATTTTTCTCTTTTTTCCTTTTATTGCCAATACTCTTTTTTAACTCTTTCTCATAAAAGAACGGTCTGTAGATGGCACCCTTGAACATTCCTCCCTCGCAAAAATATTCATTTATTACTTTGTCATAAAACTCCGATTGCTCTTTGGATAATTTGAAAAAGATTTCTTCAGGATCTTTAAGAATGGATAACTCTATTTTTTCCTTTTTATAGAATGGATCTTCTTTTAAATCTTTTCTGTTTCTGCGAATCAAAACAGGTTCAATCACTTGCCTAATTTGCTTGGAAATATAATGCGATTTTTTTCTTACTTTTGATAAATCTATTGAGTTTTCATCAAACAACGCTTTATAAATCGACTCGGATTTCTTCTTGTTTATTTCTTTAGAGGAATTATGATTCTTATTAATAAAGGAAAGCTTATCAAAAACATTCTGATAGATTCTAAATGTAATATCCAAATCATCTTCAAGAGTCAGTTTTGATTTCCCGGGTACCACAAACAGTTTAAGTAAAGCAAAAATATCTGCAGGAGAATTATTGAATGGAGTAGCCGTCAGAAGTATTACCTTTCTGTCCTTACAGATATTTAATAGTGTTTCATAACTTTCTGTATCTTCATTTCTAAATCTATGTGCTTCATCAATGATTACAGTATTATATCCATCCTGTTCTTTTATATAGGCCCATGTATTTTCCAAATCGCCAATAGAGCGAACTTGCCAACCGTGCAAATCAAATTCCTTCGTATATTTTCTCCATCCACTTGATTCACTATTATCACCCATTAATCCTGGAGGACATAGAATTAATCCTCTACGCTCATTTAAGAGATTCGCTATCGCACAGGCGATAACTGTTTTACCCAATCCAACAACATCAGCTAGTATTACACCATTATATTCTTTGATAACTTCTAAAGCTTGACTCACTGCATCTATTTGATAAGTATATGGTTTGTAGCCAGCGCTTTCTAATAAATTATGAACTCTACCATCACTATCTTTTGGAGTAAAAACATCTAAATAATTCTTTATTATGGTTGCATAGGCTTCATAAGGAGTAATTTCAGTTATAAGAGTTTTTCTCTGCAAAATTCTTATTAAATCCTTTTTATATTTTTCCGTCTCTGTAATTTTGTCTGACTCATCCCAGAGAGAATTAAAATATAACTCTGCTTCAATCGTACCAAAATCGCTAAGCTCTACATTAAATTCTCTCTGTGTAGAAAGCCCAGCTTTTGTAAGATTTGAACTTCCCGTAATAAACAATTTGGGCTTGACCAAACTATTTGTTAAATTAAAAAAATATAGTTTTGAGTGATTTGGTTCTTTTGTCCTTCTAATAATCAATTTCCCATCTTGTATCATCTCAATAAAAAACTTAATTTGTTCATAAAATTCCTTTGTATCAAAATCATCAGAATTTACTGAATTTTCAATCGATTGATAAAACCTTTGTACTCTTTCTCCAAGTGTTAGTTCTTTAACATTTTCACCATATTCTACAAGTCCAAAGGCATCATTAGAAACCGATAAACCAACAAGGACCTTCATACAAATAGAAGAATTTTCTTTAAGCCCTTCATATAATTCTCTAATTCCGGAATAATAGAAAAAGCCCACCAAAAATTTTAGTTCTGAACTGCTTTTAATCAAATCAATTAATCTTTTCTTTAGCTGTTTTGTTTGACTATTAGTAATAAAAACTGAATTTTCAGTCATAGATTCTCCTATAGTCTTCTCTCTAACAATTTTGCCTGTTCTTCTTCAAAGACCAGTGTCGGTTGTTCTAGCCAATTGAATCTTTCAAATATATATTTAACATCATCCAAAGCAATTTTACTGTAACTACTTATTAATGTCTCTCGTTTCAAAGTTTTAAGTGGAATTCTAATAATTTGAGAAGAACTTGTATAACTGTTAAAAAGCTCTCTTTTAAATTCTCCTGAAAACAATTCATACCCTTCTATGTTATTTATGCTCAATTCTATGTTTAATTCCTGAATTTGAGGAACTTTATCTAAAATTCTTTTCGTAAATAAATAAAATTCTGTAATGAGATAAATAGAAATTAAAAATTCTACATATCCTTTTGGATTATTTGAATTAAATGGTGGCCAATATGGTATTCTTTTTTGTTTTACTAAGACGTCTTCATAAATACTTGTAAACATTATAAACTGTCCGCTTTGATAAAATCTCCAAAACTCTTTTGTTTCCAGATATTTTGTATCAATTTCATAATAGTTTTCTTTTGGTTTAAATTTCTCATGATTTATGTGTGGGAAATACCATCCGCGCAATCTTACTTGAGATGTTTCAATTAGTTCATTTAATTCTTTTAAAGAGGGTATTACATTTTTTTCTGAATTCTTAATTTCAGCTGGATAGAATCTAAACTGCCAATAAGGTCCTTTTTTTATTTCTTCAAGTATTTCATTCATAATAAATCCTTTACTTCGTCGTTATATTTTTCTTTTGATAACTTATCAACCTCTTTTGTCTCTGCAATCATGGAGCATCTAATTCTGAGCTTTTCAAGTTTTATCTCAACAGCTTTATCTAAAATCTCTCGCAGTTCAGATTCATTTGGAACTATTACACTTTCATTTTTAGATTTTGGACGTATATAAATGCCACCTTTTTTTAAAGTAGTTCCAGTTTTTCTGCAAATAATAGGAATTTCTCTAAACTCAGCAACTTCAATTACAATGAAATTTTTATTATCGTGTTGAATTTTAGAAAGTTTAATCTGAATAGATGGATCTGCATACTCATTGACTTTCTCTGATACATCATCTTGAGAATATGTATCAAAATGATCTGAAGTCATTCCTTGGGGCTCCCAAACATCTTTACTCACTTCTTTCATACCGAGAACGATAATCCCTCCATCCTGCAAATTAGCCATAGCTAAACAAGCTTTGATAATCCTTTCTTTATTTTCAAAGGTATTCCAATCTATTGACTCTTTATATTCTAGATTTCTTTCTTCCCGTCCATGAATAATATAATCTATCAGTGTTTGATTAGCCATTGTTTTTTGCTCTTTTTTCCAAACTTCTTGCTCATCGAAAAATCTCCTTCCGTGTGCCCTGAAGCTCTAATTATTTTATCACGAAAGACACAAAATGCAAGGGTAAAAAATAGTTACGAGTTACGGGTTACGGGTTACAAAGACGCCGTGAGCCATGTGCTATGAGCCGGGGGCAAGAAAAGACAGTTAATAGTTTATAGTTGATAGTTAATAGTTCAGAGAAGAAAGAGCGGCGGGATATGTTTTATGACTTCGGAAGATTATTTAAAAGTTCTATTGCGCTTATGTCCATTTTGGAAAAGGCAAACCACTTCTTGCCTGCATCTTTAAGCGATGCTCCAAAATGATAAACTGTCTTTTCATCTATAATGATGAATCTGTCATGCGATTTTTTGAATTTCATTATTTTGAGTTTTCCGTATTGCTTATTGAACAGCTCCTCCGCAAGAAGCAGTTTTTTATCTATTTTTTCAGTGCATATTTTTATCTCAACATTTTTCTTCTTACTTGATAGCATTGTCAATGTTGTTTCGTCTATATAATTATCAATCAGCAGTATCGTTTTATTCGCCGACTTAATTATTGAAACAATAAATTTATAAGCTTCAAAAACCTTTCAGTCATACAAAATTCCCTGTTTGGGAGTTATTTCTTTGCTCTCTATAGCATTAAATACTTTTTCAAAATTCTTACCTGTTTCCCGCTCAAACTCCAGTTGTCTCTTTTCGACACTTTCAAGTTTATGAAACACCTGAACATTGGCAGATATGAAGTGTCTCATCGCAACAAAAGCGTTCATGATTTGTATGCTTACTGCAATTGCTCTGTCACTGTTCAAAACTGCTGACAGCATTGCTACTCCTTGTTCGGTGAATACATACGGTAAATATTTTCTATGCGTTCCTCTTTTCGGCTTTAAGGTCGCATTTTGCGACCTTAAAATCTCCTTCTCCTTTAAGGCGCTAAATTGGTACCTTAAAGATAAAGATTCTTCCTTTGTAAGTTGAAACATGAAATCTTGAGGAAATCGCTTTAGGTTTCTCTTTACCTGTTCATTCAATCTTTTTATATCTACTCCATATAAGCGAGCCAAATCGCTGTCAAGCATTACTTGATTATCACGAATTGTGAAAATTTTACTCTCAATATCATTCAAGGTCGTTAGTTCTTTAGTTATGGAATTGCTTTTTACTTTTTTCATAAAATATAGCGGTGCTGGAGTATTATTTTTGTTATGTTTTTAAGATGGTTTTTCCCAAACTTCTTATCCATCAAAATCTCCTTCCGTGCGCCCTTTTTTGGTATTTTATCACGAAACATACAAAATGCAAGGGTAAAAATAGTTGCGAAAAAAACATCACGGGTCACTGGTCGCCGATCCATTATCCGAAGAGAAGCATAGAGATTGCTTCGCTCGCGACAACTGGGTTGATAGATCCTTCACTGTAGTCATAAGTATAGAGGCGTTCACGATGACAATTTCAGGGACGGTGGCGTATTGGTGGACTAGTACGCTGGTGAGCTGGTAGGCTGGTAAAGATGTGATAGATTCTTCAGGATTTCATAACCTAAGGGGTATTTTTAATTACACTTATGCTGGGGACGGAGTATGGTTTATACTTTTTATTTTTAAATTCTAATGTTTTTCAATCTCAGTGATTTACTTTTTTACTTTTTTCCGATTTGATTCTTCTATTTTCGGTAACAAATAATTTTCATCAGTGATGACGCGTTTACCTGTTTTCTGTTCAAGCGCTTTTCTGGCATCTTTTGCTATTTTTCCGCCTTTCTTAGCTGGAAGTTTATTCTCCTTGAGCCCTCTCGCCTTCATTGTTTCAGCAATTTGACGAGTGGAAAGCTCAGCCAAAGCTGTAAAGACCAATTCAGCATCAGTCATGTGATCTCTCAAGTTCTGAGTGGTCAGTTTTTTTAGGTTTTTATGATCCTTTACCGATAAACCGCTCCATTCTTCATGAATGATATTAGTCAAAATTGCGTATTCTTCTTCTTTTGTAACTTCATGAGTTTTCCAATAGTCTGTCAATTTGTTTCTTATCTCCTGCCCCATCATTCTCTGTTGTATCCATTTGTCGCTTCTTCCCTGTTTTTTCCAATAATTCCTTGAACGGTTCATTGCTTTTTCAGGATCTGTCATCTCCTGCATTCTTTCATAACCCACCTTTGCAAGCCAAAGCTTTACAGGTTCGGCCTTTTTGCTTGGAATCGATTGGATTAATCTTAGAATTGTCTCGACATCTGCAACATCCGTTTTGTAATTTTTTCCGTCTGCCGATTGCATTTTCAGTTTGTCACATTTTGTGACAATCTCACTTGATTCCTTCTTTAATCTACCTTTAAGCGTCGTCCAATAACTTTGCGCTTTTTTGAAATCAGTTTGTTCTGTCAGCACCGCGATGATGTCAATCACAGAAAAATACCATTTCTCTGACTGTTCATCATAATGCCTGCGAATTTTGAATTCTTCAAAGACAGCCAATGAATTAATTTCTTTATTGGTTTTCATGATTTTCCTCCTGATTATTAATAATAATCATATTTTGTTTTTCTGTCAATAAGGAGGTAATGCGATAAATAGAAGCAAAGAGATTGCGGAGCAAAGCTCAGTTTCAAGTTGCGGGTTACGGGAAAAAACATCACTGGTCACTAGTCGCCAATCCATTATCAGAAGAGAGAAGCAAGCGATGATAAGCATAGATATTACCACGCTTATAAGGGTTATGGGGAAACATTTTTATACTATTTTTTCTTCTTCTTTTTCTCTATCATCTTAATTGCTTTGTCAAAATCGTTTTCAATATTGATTTGTTTCTTTAGACGCTTTTTGTTGAATTTGTCATACTCCTTCTCTGCCATTTCCACAGCCAATTCATGTGATATTTTCCCGGCATCTTCCAAAATATTTCTGTCATTCAATTTTAAAAAACCGTTCAATTTTTCCACCCAGTCCTTCATTTTCATCGGAATTCTGCGCATTGCCTTGCCTTCTGCAAAAATCAAGTATTGTTCCACTAAATTATTAAGAGCTGTTAATTCGCTTTCAGTTAAATAGTTTTTAGCAACTGTCACATCACTCTTTCTTGGAACACTTCCACGCGCAGTTTGTCAGACCCATATTCTATTTCTTGCTGTCGGCTCTTTCGGAGATTATTTCAGCGGCTGTTTTACCGTTTATAGCCCAATGAACTTTGTTTTGCACTGTTTTGAAAAAATTGATGCTCATTTCACTTGTCGGGTCGTAATCCACGCTGAGTGAGTAAATCTCTGTTATCTTACGGTAAAACCTCTTCTCTGAAGTGCGGATATCCTGAATTCTTCTGGTCAGTTCCTCAAAATAATCAAACGGCAAATCGGGATTTTTGAGCCGCTCGTCATCCAGAACAAATCCTTTAACAATATACTCTCTTAGTCTCTGCGTTGCCCATATTCTAAACTGTGTTGCACGGGCGGAATTAACTCTGTAACCTACTGAAATAATGGCATCTAAGTTATAGTATTTGATGTTATATTGTTTTCCATCCGCTGCAGTAGTCAAGAATTCCTTGACAACTGATTTTTCAACCAACTCTCCTTCCTTAAAAGTATTTTTCAGGTGAAGACTAATGTTTTGTTTTGTCGTATCAAACAACTCGGCAAGCAGTTGCTGAGTCAACCAGACGGTATCTCCATCGAACCTCACATCAAGCTTGACTCTTCCGTCTTCTGTGTTGTAAATAATTATTTGTGAATTCCGAGGTACTAAACCACTCATAAAATTCCTTTTGTTAATTAAGATTTGAGGGACTGTGTTGTTTTTGTTTCATTGTTGATAGATTCTTCACAATAGAGAATTGCATAGAGGCGTTCAGAATGGGTATGGTGTATTAGTTTCATCAAGTTTTTCAGATGGTTTTTATTGAGTTTCTTATCCATCAAAATCTCCTTCCGTTCGCCCTTTTTTGGTATTTTATCACGAAACATACAAAATGCAAGGGTAAAAAATAGTTGCGAAAAAAACATCACGGGTCACTAGTCCAAAATCACTAGTCAAAATGCTGACGGAACCTTCAAACGAAAACATCGATAAGAGCCGTTCAAGACGATACTTCCTAGGGACGGTGGTTTCAAAAAGCTGGGTTTTTGGGGGGCGGCTGAATAGCGTAGCGCTCATTCGGAATTGTAAAGACAAAATATTAATCAGCTCCCCGTATTATGCTCATGGCACATGGCTCAAGGCTCAGGGCTGATTTGGGGGGCTGATGAATAGCGAAGCGTCGGCTCACACACTCCGCTTCGCCGCTTAATCAAGATGGGTTAGCGTAACAAGGGGTCGCCCACTTGATGGGCGTCTTCGCGGAGCGTCCTCGCCGACTTTGAGCTTTCACTTTCAATAAGTTAATTAATTGATTGTCCTCATGAGAAGCATTGAAAAGACGAGCGCTGTGGACAGGCTTCTCATTCGGAATTGAAAAGACAAAATATTAATCAGCTCCCCGTATTATGCTCATGGCACATGGCTCAAGGCTCAAGGCTGATTTACTGGCTGATGGCAGGCGTAGCGTCGCCTCACACACTTCGCTTCGCCGCTTTATCAAGATGGGATAGCCAAGCGAGGGGTCAACCACTTGATGGGCGTCTGCGCGGAGCGTCCTCGCCGACTTTGAGCTTTCGAGTATCAATAAGTTAATTAATTGATTGTTGCAGTGGGGACACACCGAAGGAATGTCCCCACATTGGCTTGGGTGTAATGGACGCGAGCGTCCATGATAGAAAAAACGGGTTGCACCAGAACTTTGTGAAGATTACTGAAAAGACAAAATATTAATCAGCAGTATATTGAGTGGTGACTGCGCTGGAATTTTCGAGTCTGTTTGTAAAGACAAAATCTTAATCAAAATATATCACTAATCCAATATCACTGGTCAAATGCTGATAGATACTTCACTATAGAGATAACTACTGCGGAGTTCAGTATGACGGGAAAAAATATATCACTAATCCAAAATCATTGGTCGAAATGCTGACAGATACTTCACAGTAGAGATAACTACTGCGGAGTTCAAGATGACGAAGAAATTGCTAATCGAAAGTCCGGAATCAGGAGATTAAAGTGGGGGGTTGACAATTTTGTGAAATCGGTATATCATTTCAGTAAATAGAATAAATATAGGATTAACTGAAATGAAATACAATGAACTTTTGAAATTTGCAGTTGAGAGCAAGCTAAATATCTTCTCAATCGAAGACCTTATGAAGCTGTTTCCAAAAGAGAAGGAAGAGAGCATTGCAAGATTGGTTTACAATTGGATAGAATCAAAGAAAATCATCAGATTGAAGAGAGGGCTTTACCAGATTTCATATCCTGAAAAAACAATCATTCCCGATATGTATGTGGCAAACAAACTATACAGTCCTTCATATATCTCTTTGGAAACAGTTTTGTCAATGCATGGAATCATTCCTGAAATTGCAATCTCTGTCACATCTGTTACAACAAAAGCGACACGCTTTTTCAAGAACGATTATGGAGCTTTCTCATACAGAACCGTCAAAAAGGAGTATTTCACAGGTTATTATCTTTTCAGAGAGAAAGGATTTGAAATTCACATTGCAGAGCCGGAAAAGGCAGTTGTTGATTTTTTATATCTGAACAAGCTCTCCGAAATCGACAGGGCAGATTCAAAAGTGATGAAAGGACTATCAAGAAAATCATTAAAAAAATATGCTGATTTAATGAAAGTCAATATTGGAGGGTTATATGCTGACCTATGAAAACCTTGTTGATTATGCAAAAGAGAGGGGGATGCCTCAAGAGAAGACGAGAGGCATTTTAAGAGAGTATCTTCAGATTCTTATTTTGAAAATTTTGTTTTCCGATAGAAACAGCAATACTTTCAGTTTTACAGGAGGCACATATCTGCGCCTTGCCAATTTAACGAAGAGATTTTCAGAGGACCTTGATTTTTATTCAGTAAAATTGAATATGGATGCTTTTCAAGTTTCAATCAACAGGATAGCAGGCGAACTTCAAAAATATAATATCAAAACTAAGTTAGATTTTGATAAGAGAGAGAATCTATTTACTGCAGGAATCCATTTCACTGACATTGAAGAAGCGTATGGATTGTCAGGAAGCAGAAGAGGAGTAATTGTGATAAAATTTGAAACCGCAGTGCCGGAATGGAAAATAAATAATTCTCAAAGAGTAATAAACGGTTACGGGGAGACATTTATTGCAAACTGCCTTGATGAAAGCATTTTAATGGCTGATAAAATTGACGCTATTCACAAAAAGCCGAGGGGAAGACACATCTATGATATCATTTATCTGCTGTCAAAGAAAACTGAACCTGATAAAAAAGTGCTTAAAGGATATGGATATAAAGAGGTATGGTGTGAAGTGCTTCTAAAAAGATTCAATGAATTCACAGATTCTGAATTGAAAAAGTTCGCAGACCAATTAGGTCCGTTTTTATTTGACGAAGATGAGAAGAATAAGATTATTGATGCAAAAAAAATTGTCAGTGCGCTTGTAAGTCAAAATAGCTGATAGATTCTTCACGCGAGAGCAGTGATAAGAAGTGTTCAGAAAGACGGAATGGTAAACTGGTGAGCGAGTAAACCAGTAAAATGCAAATAAAATCAGGATCTTTTAACCCCCCTTCTTTATTGAACTTAACACTGGGGACGGGGTATGGTTTATAGTTTTTTTCTCAGGGACGGTGGTTTCAAAAAGCTGGTTTTTAGGGGGCTGATGAATAGCGAAGCGTCGGCTCGCACACTCCGCTTCGCCGCTTAATCAAGATGGGATAAGGTTATCACTAGTCCAACATCTCTGGTCACGAGTCAAGAAATGCTTGGGGGGCTGATGGCGGGTGTAGCGTCGGCTCACACACTTCGCTTCGCCGCTTTATCAAGATGGGATAGCGTAGCAAGGGGTCAACCACTTGATGGGCGTCTGCGCGGAGCGTCCTCGCCGACTTGTAGCTTTCACTTTCAATAAGAATGGACTTGATTGTCCTCGGAAAAACATTGAATAGCAGTGCGGAGATGCACTGGAATTTTTCCTCGGAATTGTAAAGGCAAGTTATTTAATCAGCTCCACGTATTAAGCTCAAGGCACATGGCTCACGGCTCAGAGCTGATTTTGGGGGGCTGATGGCGGGTGTAGCGTCGGCTCACACACTTCGCTTCGCCGCTTTATCAAGATGGGATAGCGGAGCAAGGGGTCAACCACTTGATGGGCGTCTGCGCGGAGCGTCCTCGCCGATTTGTAGCTTTCTCTTTCAATAAGTTAATTAATTGATTGTTGCAGTGGGGACACACCGAAGGAATGTCCCCACATTGGCTTGGGTGTAATGGAGTCTGCGACTCCATGATAGAAAAGAACGGGTTGCACCAGAACTTTGTGAAGATTAATGTAAAGACAAAGTCTTACTCAAAGGCTATCCTTAGTCCAAAATCACTGGTCGCTAATCAAGAAATATAAGGGGGCTGATGAATAGCGTAGCGTCGGCTCACACACTTCGCTTCGCCGCTTTATCAAGATGGGATGTTGTGGGGACACACCGTAGGAATGTCCCCAAACCACTTGATGGGCGTCTGTGCGGAGCGTCCTCGCCGACTTGTAGCTTTCTCTTTCAATAAGTTAATTAATTGATTGTTGCAGTGGGGACACACCGAAGGAATGTCCCCACATTGGCTTGGGTGTAATGGAGTCTGCGACTCCATGATAGAAAAGAACGGGTTGTACCAGAACTTTGTGAAGATTACTGAAAAGAATAAATATTACTCATCAGTATATTGAGTGATGATTGCACTGGAATTTTCGAGTCTGTTTGTAAAGACAAAATCTTAATCAAAATATATCACTAATCCAATATCACTGGTCAAATGCTGATAGATACTTCACTATAAAGATAAGCGGGGCGGAGTTCTGTATGACAGGAATGACAGATTCTTCACAGGAGAACATTGAATAGAGGCGTTCAAAATGACTGCGGCAAAAGAATTAATGCTGATTCATGACCGCTTCATCAAGCGATTTCTTCGCTCCAGTAACAGATGAACTCCGAATATGATGAGGGCGATGAAGCTGAATACTGCGCAGAGGTTGAATGCCCAGACGCTTCCCCATTTGTCCCACACAACTCCGGTGATTACTGATGCAGGGAGAAGAACCAGTCCTATACCCGTATTGAAAATTCCAAATGCCGTTCCCCTGTTGTCCGGTTCAACAATCTGCGCTATGTAAGCTCTGTATATTCCTTCCGAAAGCCCATAGTAGATTCCGTATAGGAAGAACAAAATCCATATCATGTAAAGTTTATCTGCAAATGCAAATCCCACATACAGAATGCCGTAGAAGAGGAAAGAGAATGCGATGATTTTTGTTCTGCCGATCTTGTCTGACAGCCGGCCGAGAACTATTGAGAAGAAAGATGATGATATATTGTACACTATCCAAAGCAAAGGTATCAAAGCAATGTTTGTGAGCCCTGTCTCTTTTGCCTTCAGAAGCAAAAATGAATTTGAAGAGTTGCCCAATGAAAAGACAATGCATGCGGTCAAAAAGAGAATGAACCTCTTTGATTTAAGACCCGCATACTTCATCTCTTTCTGTTTTTTTATGAACTCCCCGGTCTCTTTCACAAATGGAATAAAAATTAAAGCTATTAATGCGGGAATCAATGAGAGCAAAAATACATATCTCATGCCTCTTTCTTTATCAGTGAAAAGAGCAAGAATTATGAAAGCAAGAATAGGACCCCAGATTGCGCCGAGACGGTCCATAGCCCTGTTAAAACCGAATGCCGTGCCCTGTTTCGATGACTCAACGGATGTTGAGAGTATTGCGTCGCGGGGAGGAGTTCTCACAGCCTTGCCTATCCTGTCTGAAAATCTGACAAGCAAAACTATAATCCATGAATTAGCTATGAAGAGAAAAGGTTTCGTGATTGCAGAGAGAGCATAGCCCCAGAATACAAACTCCTTTCTCTTTTTCATCTTATCGGATAAAGTTCCGAAAACGGAGCGAAGAAGTGAGGCAACCGCTTCAGCGATTCCTTCAATTATTCCTATTATTGTTTTGCTTGCTCCTATCTTTTCAAGAAAATCCGGAAGAAGCGGATAGATCATGTGCGAAGAAGTGTCTGTAAAGAGCGAAACCATTGATAGAAGAAATACATTTCCCTTGAGTTTGTTTTTCATAATTTCCTCATTTTATGATTAAATTAAACAGCATTATCATGAGCGGTATCGAAAAGAGAGAGAGAATGAATGAATAAAGAAGGAATTGGTTTGCGACGGATTTGTTTCCTCCGGCTCTCTCTACAAGAATGGGTGTTGCTGTAATAGGCGGAACTGCCGATTCAAGAAGCAGTATCAATCCAACATTCTCCGGAGGTCTGATAAAGTATATAAAAATCAGAGTAATCAAAGGAAAGAGAAAATTCTTTATAAGAACAAACTTTGCAGTCTCCATCTTTTCCACTCTCTCTTTTTTTGAAAAATCAACATAGATGTTGCCTCCGAGTATTAACATCAGAAGCGGCACGGACATTGCGCCGACCATTGAGAGAGCTGTTATCACAGGTTTTGGAACAAACCTTGCTAAACCTGCGAGAACAATAAATATTGCCAGAAGAACAGATATCAAAACAGGATGGAAGACCTTTTTAAAATCAAATTTTTTCGTTGCTTGGGGAAAGAAGAGATAGTATGTGTTGAAAAGTAGAGCCGCATAGAACATTGTGAAAAAGAAGACATCTATAACAAGATGAGAGTATTCGGGGATTGTTGAAAATATTGCAAGCGGAAAAAATATACCGTTTTGAAAGAATAGGGATATTCTGAATTCCGAAATACTTTCTTTTGATGAAAAAACAGAGAATGCCATTGTGAGGATGAAAAGAAAGAGAGTGAAACCAAGCCACCACAATGGCAATGCCCACCAATTGGGATAGACATTGATATCAAACTTTCTAATTACATCGGAGAAAATCATTGCAGGAAGAGCCACTTCAAGGGATATTGCGGAGAGAACCGAGAAGACGGAGCTTTGCATCACTTTTCTTGATACAACCCACCAGCCGATTATTCCTATAAAAAAGAGTGTGAATACTGCGCCGAATGTGTTAAGAAAGACCTGCATCAATTCTCCTATCTCCTTAAAGATTCAATTGCTTTCAAAGCACTCTTCTCCTTATCCTTTATTTCAAGCATTATATCAAAATCTCTCTTCTTTGTATTATTTATATACTCTTTAAAGTCATTCAAGTCAAGAGTCTTCGCATGGCTTCCCCGCCTCTTTCCTCTCTCCTGAGAGGAATAATCTGTCATTATTATACCGTCTTTTTTTATATTCCAGTACTCCGATGCGGTTTTTAGAAGTTTAGGAAATCTCTCTTTTGATGGATTAAGAAGGTCATGAAAATTATCAAGAATAGGTTTTGCCCCTGTCATTTCACACACTTCCAGCACATCGTCTTGTAAATTTGTAAATTTTCATCTTTTCGCTCTATTCCAATACTCGTCCATCTCTTGAAGAATCATGCTTTCAAGATTCTTTCCGTCCTTCTCTATTAAATGCTCCATCTTTTTAAATCTCTTGGCGAATTTGAGAGTCGCTCCCTTCAAAGCCATCTCACCGTCAACGCCAAGCCGATTAGCAAGGTGCGACACTGTAAAGAGCAAATCACCCACCTCATCCTCCCTCTCCTTTTTGTTCCTTGCCTGTTTTATTTCATTGACCTCTTCGTCAATCTTCTCAAATACTCCGCCTATATCCTCCCATTCGAATCTTTTTGTTGATGCTCTCCTTTGGATTTTTGACGAGAGAATCAATGCCGGAAGATATTTGGGCACCTCATCCATCACAGATTTGTGCTTTTTTTCAAGCTTCTTTATCTCCACCCATTTTTTCAGAACATCCTTGGCAGTATCTGCCTTGCCGTTTGAAAATATATGGGGATGGCGCCTCTTCATCTTCTCTTCAAGATTCTCTATAACATCGTCTATCGTGAATTTTCCTCTCTCCTCGGCAATTGCCGAATGAAGCATTACCTGAAGCAGAACATCTCCAAGCTCATCTTTTATTTTTTCATCGTCACCCTTGTCAATCGCGTCAGTCAGCTCATGCGCCTCTTCAATAACATACTTTCGCAGAGTCTTATGGGTCTGCTTCTTGTCCCACGGGCACTCTTTTCTGAGTCTCTTGATTATTTTTTCCAGTGAGTCAAATTTTTTGCTCATTCTTCTCTTCCTCTCTCTTTTTATAGTCATCTATTGCGGCTTTTATTCCGTCCTCGGCAAGCACTGAGCAGTGCATCTTGACCGGAGGAAGTCCGCCTAATTTGTCCGCCACCTCTTTATTTGAGAGAGCAAGAGCCTCTTCAAGAGTCTTTCCTTTTATCATGTCTGTTGTAATTGAAGATGATGCAATTGCCGCAACACAGCCGAATGTTTCAAAAGAGACATCAACAATCACATTGTTCTCCACCTTGATATATATCACCATCTCATCGCCGCACTGAGGATTTCCGACCTTTCCAACGCCGGACGGATTCTCCATTTTGCCCACATTATGCGGATTCCTGAAATGGTCCATCACTGTTTGACTATACATGATCTCTCCTATTTGTATGGTGAAATTTTTCTGATTTTTTCCACCACGGATTTCACCTTCTCGATAGTGAAGTCGATGTCCTCTTCAGTCGTGTATTTGCTCATCGAAAATCTCACTGACCCGTGGCTTGTCGTGTGGTTTCTGCCCATGGCGAGAAGAACATGGCTTGGGGAGAGGCTTCCTGAAGTGCATGCAGAGCCTGTCGAGACTGCAATGCCGTATTCATCAAGTGAGAAGAGTATCGACTCTCCCTCTATCCCGACAAATGACACATTTAAAGTATTGAATACGCTCTTTTCCGGCGTGTTGACAAGTATTTTATCTATGCTTCCCACAAGACCCTTTTTAAGCCTCTCTTTGAGACCGCTCTGAACCTTTTTATGTTGCTCTATCTCTCTGTCAGCATTTTCAAGAGCAAGCGCGATTCCCGCAATATACGGAATGTTTTCTGTCGATGGCCTGAGTGCCAATTCCTGATGTCCTCCATGAAAGAGAGGAATAGGATTGATTCCTGTTCTTTTGTAGAGTATTCCCACGCCTTTGGGCGCATGAAACTTATGCCCTGAGAGAGAGAGCATATCCACATTCAGCTTCTTCACATCGAGTGAAAGCTTTCCTGCCGCCTGCACTGCATCCGTGTGAAAGTATATTCCCTTCTCTTTCGCTAATTTTCCTATCTCTTCAATCGGTTGTATTGCTCCTGTCTCATTATTTGCATACATTACAGATATAAGAATTGTCTCCGGTTTTATTAGTGATTTTAAATGCTCAATATCAACTATTCCGTCTTCACCCACTCTTGCAATGTCGAAGGTAAATCCCTCCTTCGATAGCTGCTCCACTGATTTCAGGACAGCGTGATGCTCAATGGCGGATGTGATGATGTGGGTTCCCTTGTTTTTATATCTTCTCGCTACGCCCTTTATTGCAATGTTGTCAGACTCGGTTCCCGAACCTGTGAAAAAAACATCCCGCGCTTCACAGTTTAGTATTCCCGCGACTCTCTTTCTTGAATTTTCAATCGCCTCTCTCGCCTTTGCTCCCAAAGTGTATAATGAGGAAGGGTTTCCATACTCCTCCGTAAAATATTTTGCCATCTCGCTGACAACCGAATCGTCAACTCTCGTGGTAGCGTTATTGTCCAAGTAAATAATCTTGTCCATTTTCAACTCCTTTTATAAAATCCTCTATTGTATATTTTTTAAATACACTCCTGACATCCCTGTTCAATTTATGCATAGTGAAGTTTATCATACACCCTTTGTGCATTGTGCATGATTTGTTGTAAACGCATTCAATCATCTCTTTCTTGTCCTCAAGATCATTTAAAAGAAGGTCAAGATTTATGTCGGAAGGGTCTCTTTTAAGGGCATACCCGCCCTTCGGCCCCATAACACTCGCTACATATCCCAATCTTTCAAGGTCATGTATTACTTTTCTGGTGAATGGCTCAGAGAATGATGATTCAAGGGCTATCAACTTAACAGGCACAACATCTCCGCCTCTTCTTCCAATGACCGTGAGTATTGAGACTGCGCAACCGACTTTTTTTGTTATCTTCATATATTATACCTTTTTGGTTAAATATAACATATTTTTCAATCTTGTCAACCCCCTCCCCCTCTTGACTTAAATATTAAATGATATAATATATTCTCTGAAAACTTTTTGCATTTAAGTTGCTTAAAGTAATTTACATTAGTTAGAGTAAAACAGATATAGGAGGTCTTGCATGAACTCTTACGTAAGTAAGGTCATTGATGAGCTGAAACAGAAATATCCTTGGGAAAAGGAGTTTTTGCAGGCAGCTACAGAGGTTCTCGAGTCACTATCAGTAGTGATGGACAAAGAGCCGAAGTATCAGAAGAACAGCATTCTTGAGAGAATCGTCGAGCCGGAAAGAACAATCATGTTCAGAGTTCCATGGACAGATGATAAGGGAGCTTTTCAGGTTAACAGAGGTTACAGAATTGAATTTAACTCAGCAATAGGTCCCTATAAGGGCGGACTAAGATTCCACCAGTCAGTCAATCTTTCAATTCTCAAATTCTTGGGTTTTGAACAGATTTTCAAGAACTCTCTCACAGGTCTTCCTATGGGCGGAGGAAAGGGCGGCAGTGATTTTGACCCAAGAGGCAAATCAGAAGGTGAAGTAATGCGTTTCTGCCAGTCATTTATGACAGAACTCTTCAGACACATAGGACCCGACACAGATGTGCCGGCTGGCGACATCGGCGTAGGCGGAAGAGAGATAGGTTTTATGTTCGGGCAGTATAAGAGATTAAAGAATGAGTTCACCGGAGTTCTTACAGGAAAAGGCCGCAACTGGGGCGGATCACTGATAAGACCAGAGGCGACAGGATTCGGAGTAGTCTATTTTGCAAATGAAATGCTCAAAACAAAGAAACAGTCGCTTGAAGGAAAGAAGGTTGCAATTAGCGGTTTTGGAAATGTTGCATGGGGCGCGGCAATTAAAGCCAATCAGCTCGGGGCAAAGGTTGTAACAATTTCCGGACCTGACGGATATATTTATGATGCAGACGGAGTCAAGGGAGAAAAGATAGAGTATATGCTTGAAATGAGATCATCGGGACGCGACAAGGTTAAGGATTATGCCGACAAGTTCAAGGTAAAGTTTGTAGAAGGAAAGAGACCTTGGGAAGAGAAAGTCGACATAGCGCTTCCCTGCGCGACACAGAACGAACTCAATGGCGATGAGGCAAAAACTCTTCTTAAAAACGGGTGCATATGCGTAGTTGAAGGTTCGAACATGTCATCTACACCTGAAGCAATCAGCGCATTCACAGACGCAAAAGTGCTCTTCTCGCCCGGAAAGGCATCAAACGCAGGCGGAGTAGCAACAAGCGGTCTTGAAATGTCACAGAATTCTATGCGTTACAACTGGACAAGCGAAGAGGTCGACCAAAAATTGCATAACATAATGATCAACATACATTCAGCTTGCGTCAATGCGGCTGAGAAGTTCGGCACACCGGGAAATTATGTCAATGGAGCAAACATTGCAGGATTCCTTAAAGTTGCCGATTCAATGATTGATCAGGGGCATGTATAATAGTAATTTCATACCATAAAAAAGGGGCGGCACAAGCCGCCCTTTTTTTTTATTCCTTAAATTAATTTCTTACAATGACTTAATGTATTTATCTATTCCGACAGCCGACTTCTTTCCTGCTCCCATTGCCTGAATTACCGTGGCTTCACCGGTGACGATATCTCCACCTGCAAAGACACCCTTCATTGATGTCTGTCCCCACTCGTCAAACACCTCTATATTTCCCCATTTATTTGTTTTCACTTCAGGTGTAACTTCCAAAAGAACCGGATTCGCAGTTTGTCCTATTGCAACTACAACCACATCTACATCAAAGAGAAAATCGCTTCCCTTAACGGGAACAGGCCTTCTCCTGCCTGAAGAATCCGCCTCTTTAAGCTCCATCTTCTGAAGCTTTATGTGCCTCACAAATCCCTCATCATCTCCAATAAACCCCAGAGGATTCACCAAAAAGTGAAACTTCACTCCCTCCTCCTCTGCATTCTCAATCTCTTCGGCTCTTGCAGGAAGCTCCTCCTTTGATCTTCTGTAAATAATCATGGCTTCGGACGCGCCATATCGAAGAGCGCTCCTTACAGCATCCATGGCAACATTTCCTCCTCCTATAACCGCCACTCTTTTGCCTTTTTTTATCGGAGTGTCATAATCCGGAAATTTGTATGATTTCATGAGATTTGTGCGCGTCAGATACTCATTGGCTGAGTAAATTGAAAGCAGATTTTCTCCCGGGATATTCATGAATTTAGGCAGACCGGCTCCGAGACCGAGGTATATAGCTTTGTATCCAGCTTCGAAAAGGTCTTGAAGTGTGATGGTCTTTCCCACAATCACATTCATTTCAAATTTAACGCCGATTGATTTCAGGTATTCAACCTCAGATTTGACGATTTTTTTGGGCAGACGAAATTCCGGTATGCCATATACAAGAACACCGCCCGCTTCATGGAGAGCTTCAAAGATAGTGACTTCATAACCCATCATAGAAAGGTCTGCGGCGCATATAAGACCGCCGGGGCCGGAACCTACTATTGCAACTTTTTTATCTTCAGACATAATTTTCACTGAGCAGGTGTTTTTCGTTTCATTTAAAATATAATCTCCCACGAACCTTTCCAGCCGGCCTATGGCAACCGGTTTTCCCGCTTTAGAAAGTATGCACTTTTCTTCGCACTGATCTTCCTGAGGGCAGACTCTTCCACACACTGACGGAAGAGAATTTGTCTCTTTTATCTTCATGGCAGCTTCGGTATATTTTTTATCCTTTATGAGTCTTATAAATTGAGGAATCTGGACATTTACCGGACAGCCCTCGACACACAAAGGATTCTTGCATTCCAAACATCTTTCCGCTTCCAAAAGAGCCATCTCTTCAGTATATCCAAGAGCAACCTCTTCGAAATTTCTATTTCTCTCTTCGGCACTCTGTTTGGGCATCTCTATTCTGATTTTATTTTTCGCCATTATTTTGCCTTTTTTTGAATTTATCCAATGATTCCTTTTCTTCATCCGAATACATATTTATTCTCTTCATCAGAAGATCAAAATCAACTTCGTGCGCGTCAAACTCGGGTCCGTCAACACATGCAAATTTAGTCTTTCCTCCGACCTCAACCCTGCACGCTCCGCACATTCCGGTTCCGTCAACCATTATTGAGTTGAGAGAAGCTATAGTCTTTATCTTGTATTCTTTGGTGATATCCGAAACAACTTTCATCATAATTGCAGGACCGATGACTAGCACTTCATCAATTTTCCCGCCCCTGCCGATTATTTCTTTCAGTTTATCAGATACAAAACCTCTTTCACCGTATGTTCCGTCATCCGTAGTGATATAAACTTCATCAGCAACCTTCTTCATTTCATTTTCAAGAATAATATTCTCTCTGCTTCTGAATCCCATTATGGAAACAACATAATTCCCCGCATTTTTATACGCTTTGGTCTCCGGATAAGTGATTGCGCTGCCCACACCTCCGCCGATTGTTATGACAGACCCTACATTCTCAATATGCGCAGGACGCCCGAGAGGACCGGCAATGTCAAGAAAAGATTCTCCTTCCTTTAATGTTCCTATCTTTGATGTGGAAGTGCCGACTTCCTGTATGAAAAGCGTTATTGTGCCGTTATCTCTATCAGTGTCGGATATTGTTATGGGTATTCTTTCGGCATTTTCGAATGCTCTTATCACAACGAACTGACCCGGCTTGGTCTTTCTGGCTATTAGAGGCGATTTGATGACAAATTTATGAATATTCTTTCCATGCGTCTCTTTTTTTATAATTAAAGTCATCAAACCTCCTGTAAAAAAATATCGCTAAGTATTGCAAAAATTCCCCACCCTGTCAATACTTACTTATACAGGGACGGTGGTTGAAATAGTTGAAGTGACAAAAATCACATTGGATATATTATTAACAGGCACATTGTATGATTAATGGACCAATTATAATTTGACAATAAAAAATTTAAAAGTGAGCACGGAAAAAACAGCAGCATCGCTTAAAATCAGCATTAATAGAGATGATTTGAATGATCAGACTTAAAAATTGCAACTATTTCAACCACCGTCCCTATAGATGGTGGAGGCGGCGGGAGTTGAACCCGCGTCCAAAGAGAGTGGAGCAGTCCTTCTACATGCTTAGCACTGCCTGTTTACTCTCTCCGCGCGCAGTGCAACTTGAAGAGAGTTTTGCCGCTAATCTTAGTGCGCGCTTCGCGGCAGAGCGCGCCAGCAGTCAGGTTAATGAGGGTTTATCCGAAACTCCTGACAAGAAGCGGTAAACCCTGCTGCATTAAGCAGCGATTGCGAGATTTTCGCCGTTTGTTTTTTTGCCGGTGTTTTACGAGACCCCAGCAATCTCGGCATGCTTCCCCTGCACAACGGCTCTCCCTGTCGAGACCAATTTCGCCCCCGAACTTACTATTATATAATAAACTAATTTTCTCTTTTTTCAATGAAAAACAACAGAAATCACTGATTCTATTTTCTTGCGTATACAAACAGCATAGAACCGACTATAATGAAGATGATGTTTGGAACGAGAAGAAGCAGAAATGCATTCCCTCCTCCGCTTTCGGCGGCAGATCTGAAGCCCTGCAGAAACCCCCAGTAAATAAAACTTATCAATATCGACAAAGATAATCCGAATGCAATACCCGTATTTTTGATGTTTATTACAAAACTTGAACCGATAAGAATTATTATTAAATTCACCAGAATATAGTAGAATCTGTATGCTATCTCAGTAGAATGTTTTCTGTACTCATATCCGCTCTTTTTTATTGAATTTATCGTATTCATAATGCTTTTTATGGAATATATGTCTGTATTATTCCTGTCTATAAGTATCTCCTCCGGTTTGATATTCAAAAGCGAAATCATCTCCATGCTCTCATGCGCAGTAATCTTCTCTTCACCCATCTTCATTGATATATCCGTCGCCTTTTCAAAATACCAAATCCCGTTATTGTAAAATCCCGTCTCTCCCTTTATCTTTCGCTCTATCCTCCCGTCTTCCCTGAAAAAATAAAGCTCAGGTTTTGACAGTTTGCCTGTCTTAGCAGAAAAGAATTCTCCTTTGAAAATTGTTCTTTTGTCCTGAAAAACCACAAAATCGCGTGAATTGACAAGAGCAAATATCTCATGCTCTTTTATCTCCCTGTACCTTTTGTTGGATTTCACAACCGCAGTCTCATTAAACAAAAATAGAATAACGGAGAGTGCAAACACGAGAATAAATATCGGAGTCATGAATCTGTACATTGATATTCCCGCCGCCTTTACCGCAGTCAGTTCATTATTCCTCACCATCATGCCCACAGTAAAGAACAATGCAACAAGCCCCCCTATGGGAAACAGAAGCAGTATAAGCGAAGGTATCTGATAGAAATATATCAGAAAAATCTCTTTTCCCCTTCTTCCGCTTTCAATATATGATGTGAGATTGTCCGACATATCCACAATAAGGAATATAAATATGAAAAGCAGTGTGCCTGCAAAAAGGAAAAATAAAAAATTCTTCATCAAATGCCTGTCAAGAATCTTCATTTTCCTCTCCTAAATCTCTCCAAAAAGTCGAAGCTTATCGGCTCCACCCTGTTCATCAGCCTGTAAATTAGGATTGCGCATACCAAGAGAGTTATATAGTTGGGAAACCAGATTGAAACAGCCGGGTTGGCGGCGCCCTTGTCCGCCATCTGCTCTCCAAGCACCAGCATCATGTAATAGATGACAAACAGAACTGTAGAAATTGTGAAACCGAGAGCGAGGGAGGATTTTTTCAAAGATATTCCGATTATGGAACCCAAGAGAACAAAAGCAAAGACTCCGAATGATATAGAAAACTTTTTATGTATCTCGGTTAAATTTCTGTAAACAGACCTTTTCTTTCTCTCCTGCTGGTCTCTTGCATTTTTACCCTCGTACGATGCCTCTATCGCCTTGATGTTTGCAATGAGCATTGCTATATTCATCTCTCTGTCTCCGCGCTCATTTCTGGATTTTTCCTCTATTGTTTCGGACATCTTCAGCTTCAAAATCAGCTCTTTGAAATCAGTAGTGCGGAATTCCCCGCCGCTCTCATTCTCAAGCATCATTCCGTCATTCATTTTTATGAACACCTCATGTTCGTTTTCTCCGGCAATTATCTTTCCTTTGTTGCAGGATATTGCCGCATTTTCCTGAAAGACCCTGCAATTTGAAAATGTGTTGTCTTCATATATCTCTTCAAAATAAAATCTTGTCTTGTTGTCGTATGACCATTTCATAACTTTCTCTTCAATTGAAACCGCAGGCCTCATCTTTACTATCTGCGAGAGTATGTTCCTCACATTATGATTTGACTGAGGCACTACAACATCTGCAAAGAAGAATGCCACCCCGAAGAGAAGCGCAGAAAAGCCGAAAAGGAAGAATACATTCCTCACTACATTTATGCCGGCAGAGCGCATTGCCGTAATTTCAAAGTCTGACGAAAGCCGCCCGAATGTTATTATTGATGCAACAAGCACTGCCATAGGTATTGTCAGAAAAACTATAAACGGAAGATTGTAGAGAAAAAGCTTCACGACTATCATTACTTCGACATGCTTGGCGACTATCATGTTTATCAGTTCAAAGATTCTGTTCAAGATAAGAACAAATACAAGTATCACAAGGGATGATATGAAATTGGGTATGAACTCCTTTATTATCATTCTGTCAAGAATTTTCATACAACAATGATATTAAACTACAGTTAAAAGTAAAGGGGTGCGTCTTGTTTTTTTGGTTTTTTTGGTATAAAATTTCAAAAAAGGAGGAAATATGAAGATTTTTCTTTTTTTGGTTTCAGTCTTTATTCTCTCTTTGAATATCATATCCGAAGACATAAATCTCAACGGCTGGCAGTTGGTTCAGGACAGTTCCGCGATAACTTACACTTTCGGAGACCTACTCATTCCCGAAGGCAATTATCTGATTATTTGCAGAGGGAACAAGACACAGCAAGAGTTTGAGTCATTCTGGGGAGTAACTCTGGGCGCAAATGTAATATTTCTTGACTCTGTCTCTCCAGTCATTCCGCAGAATAACGGAAGAGAGACATACTCCCTTTATGACAGTTTCAAAGTTTTGCAGGATACTACAATGCCTCGTTCTTTCAACAGCGATAAGTGTATGCAGAGAGACTCTTCAAATGTCTTCACATTTACGGTTCTTCCGTCAAGCAGTGCTTCGCCCGGAGTTTTTTACGGCGGGGGCTTTAAAGAGGGAATGGTTATAACAGAATTTACGGATACTGCCGAAACAGGAAACTATCTTTACAATTTCATAGAATTATACAATGATACAGTAGTTGCAGTCGGCATCTCTGAATCAAAAGAGGTGCAATTCAATAAATACAAAATCTTTGCTTATTTGAATAATAAAGATATATTTTTTCACACTGATGCTCCCGTAAGCGGAGTCGCAGAGATATCGATTTATGATTTGTCGGGAAGAGAAGTTGTTTCGGATAAAATGATTTTTAAGAATTCGGAGGCGGTTTTAAATAATGTTTCTTTAAAGTCCGGCATATATTTTATTGACTGTCGTATTTTGAAGCACAATTTTAAAGCAAAGCTAATTTCAATATAATTTTGAGAGAATTATAATTTATTCGGAATATTTCATAAAGAATAAAGAGACGCCTTTAAGGGCGTCTCTTTTTAACTGTATTGTCTTTTACATTATTCTATTTTAATCCAAACTGAATGGAGGATACTCATCAGTCATAAGTCCGCAGTAAACAGCGACTCTTGTCGCCCATCTGAAACATCCGACAACGAGTTTGAACATTCCCTCAGGGAATTTTCCCGTAAATAGAATTATCCACCAGCAGATGAAAATTATCAATTCTGCGAGAGTTCCGAGTACTCCGAGTATTATTCCATGCGGTATTCCCACATATAGCCATCCGAAGAATGTCTTGAGAAGAAGTTTTCCTCTGGAGAGAGATTCCGGATACACTACTTCGAGTTTGACAGGGCTTTCCGGGCTATCAAATGCATACGGAGGAATAACATCAGTCATTAGCCCCATATATGCAGTCACTCTGTAGCCCCATTTCATAACATTTAAAACAAAATCAAACATGCCTTTCGGATATTTACCTGTGAAGAGTATTGCCCACCATGCAAAAAACGACATGATTCCTGCAATGAATCCGAGAACGCTCAAGACAATTCCCTGCGGAATTCCGATGTAGAGCCATCCCAAAAATGTTTTGAGCAACAATTTTCCGCGGGAGAGATCCTGCGGATAAGCAACATTAAACTTAATACTGTTCATTCTGCCTCCTTTGAAAATTAATTTTTCTTAAAGACGCTTATTTCCCTGCAGTATCCTATACCCATTCCCGACATTGAACTAAGCTCAATCCTCACATACCTTGCGCTTTTATTTATGTTTTCAAAATAGAAGTAATTCTCGTTCATTGAGACTGAATCTACCTTCTCTCCCCAACCGTCTGTCGTATCGTCGTCAAAAATCAAATAGTATTTACCGGTATCGCCAGAGTGGCCTATTCCATAGACTGCAACAGCATAGATTGAGTCATACACCTGTCCCAAATCAAGAACCAGCCATGAAATGTCTGTTGAAGCTATTGAAAGAGCATACGACGGATATGGTCCGAAACCGCCGTCGGTAAGTGTCTTGATAGTCTCCGGAACCGCCTCTCTGAAGCAGTTTTTGCCCAGTGATACTATCGTATAATCTGTCAGTGATATTGCGGATGTGTCTGTCTCAGACATATAAATATATCCGAAATCTGCGTCTGAGGGGGCATTTTTCTCTGCAACAACGCGCCATCCAAGATACTGATTGCCTCCAAAAAGATATCTCGGCAGAAAAATCACATCATTCTCATCTATTTTTTCCTGCCAGAGATTGTATCCTATTCCATCCATCTTTGCTTTCACTTCAAACCTGTATGAGTCAACCTCTGTCTCTCCTATCTTATCTATTCCCTCAAATGAAAAATCAACCATATCGTTGGTGAGAGTGAAACTGCAGTCGGCATTCCAAAGCTTCAAATCCGGCACATCATTCTCCAGATGAAGAGGATAAAAATCTATCCTCGAGTGAGGTTCATAAGGAAGATTCGTATTATAATTCATCACAGCCACTTTGTAAGTGGCTCCGTTATCTGCCGTGTAGTCGCGCCCTTTTCTCAAAAACTCATAGTATCCGTCCGTGTCAGTCACAGTGTAAGTTGACGGTGTTAGTCCGAAGAAATCAGTAACCCATGATTCGGGCGATGCTATCCAGAGTCCCACCTTCATATCGTCATAGTTTGTTGAATCAGCATCAATGCATGTTCCGCTGATTGTAACAGTATCGTCAGGTCCGTATTCCGCGGAAGGACCGAGATTGCATGAAACAAACAGGAGAAGTAAAAATACCAATACTAACATTCTTTTTATAACGCCTCCTTTTTCTTTAATGATATATTTTGTCTTCGGCAGTGTCAATAGAGATAAATTATTAAATCTCCCTTGATATTTATTTCAATAATGATAAAATAAAGTGTTTATTAAAATAAGGAGTTATATGTTATCAATTTCACAGAATATGAAATCAGGCAGAATTGAAGTTGCAGAGGTTCCTGCACCTTCATGCAGAAAGGATGGGGTGGTAATAAAAACATCCTACTCCCTCGTTTCAATGGGCACAGAGTCAATGAAGGTGGAGAACGGCAAGATGAATCTTCTTGAAAAGGCAAAAGCAAAACCCGAGCAGGTTAAACAGGTTATGGATACGGTAAAACAGCTTGGTCTTCAGGCCGCATACAGAAAGGTGATGAATAAGCTTGACTCTATGACACCTCTCGGATATGCAATGTCAGGCGTAGTTGTTGAAACAGGTTCAAATGTGTCGCACCTTAAAATTGGAGACAGGGTTGCGGCAGGAGGCGGAAATTACGCCACCCATGCAGAGTTCAACTATGTCCCCGAAAACCTCTGCGTCAAACTATCCGATAAGGTTGATATGAAGAATGCTTCAATGGCCACTGTTGCCGCAATAGCGATTCAGGGTCTCCGTCAGGCAAATCTTCAGTTTGGAGAAACAATCGGAATTGTTGGGATGGGACTGATAGGACAGTTGATGCTTCAGGTGGCAAGAGCGAGCGGAATAAGGGTTCTTGCAATTGACATTGACGAAGAGAGGGTAAACATCTCATTGAAGCATGGAGCAAATGCCGGCGCGGTTCCCGGAAGAGATGATCAGGTAGAAACCGCAATGTCTCTGACGGGTGGATTCGGACTTGATGCGCTATTTCTCGCGTCAGGCACAAAATCGAATTCACCTATAGAATCAGCCCCGAAGATGCTCCGCGACAAGGGGCGTCTGGTCGACATCGGAATCACTACGATGGATATTCCGTGGCAGCCGTACTATGACAAGGAGCTGAACATTTTTATGTCGCGCTCCTACGGACCGGGAAGATATGACCCTCTCTATGAAGAGCACTCCATAGATTATCCTATTTCTTATGTGAGGTTCACAGAGCAGAGAAACATGAAAACATTCATTGATATGCTTGAAGACGGAAAGATTGATGTAGATTATATAATTTCCGAGACAATGGATTTTTCAAAATCTGCCGATTTTTATAACTCCATAGGAGAATCAAAATCAAAGTACATGTCAGTGGTGTTTTCATACAACCCTTCGGCAGAATTGAAGCGCACTTTCGATTTCAAGAAACCCACTGCAAATTCAACCGTGAAAATAGGCGTCATAGGAAGCGGAAATTTTGCGAAAACAATGCTCTTTCCGGAATTAAAAAACAAATCGGGAGTTGAGTTTGTTTCTCTCTCCACTGCTACAGGGCTTTCAGCCGAGAACAGCAGAAGAAAATTTAATTTTTCCAGAATCGCCACAACGCCCGAGGAGGTCATCTCCGATAAAGATGTCAACCTTCTGATGGTATTAACGCGTCATTCTTCGCATGCTTCTAATATCATAAAGGGGCTTAAGGCAGATAAATTTGTATACTGTGAGAAGCCTTTGGCTCTTGATGAAACCGAACTCAAAGAGATAGTCGAAGCAAGAAGGTCATCAACAGGCGATCTGTTCATAGGATACAACAGAAGATTCTCGCCTGCTGTAAAAAAAGTAAAACAGGCATTTTCCGGCATCAATTCTCCCAAGCATCTGTACTACAGGATAAATGCAGGATATATGGATAAGACAAACTGGTACAATGACATTGAAGAGGGAAACAGGGTTGTGGGGGAGGCAGGGCATTTTATTGACACAGCTCTTTACATCATAGATAAAAGACCTGTATTCGTCACGGGAATCTTCACGGGAAATTCGAGAGCTGATATGAAGACCAAGGATAATATGAATATAATCATCGAATTTGAGGACGGGTCTGTCGCCGACATTCTCTATTTTACATTCGGCGATAAAACTCTTCCCAAAGAATTTTTGGAAATCTCGTCTTCAATGCAGTCGGCTGTACTCAATAACTTCAAATCACTGACATTCTTTAAAAATAATTCCTCTTACAAAGCAAATCTTGCGGATTCCGGCAAGGGTCACAAACAGGAGATGCACTCTCTTCTTGAAATAATCAAGGGAAATGAGAAGAATCCGTTTTCGATGGATTATCTTTCGCTTGTCTCTATGCTTACTTTCAAAGCCATCGAATCAGCCGACAGAGGAGTGAAGATTGAACTCTGATTTTATAAAAGAATCGTACGAAAAACTGCATACCCACCTGCAAAAAAATGATTACACCGGATTTGACCCATTTGACGGATTAAACTCATATCTCAATTTTTTCACATTCAAAAACAAATACCTGCAAATAGGCCTTCAACAGACAGTGCGGCGGCTGCCCTTTAACATCAGGCCTCTTATCGGAATAAAAAAGAGCCGTTCTACTAAGGGCGTTGCATTCTGTGCATCCGGGCTTTTAGCTGAATACAGAAAAACGAAGGATAATTCCCTGCTCAAAGAGGGTGAGGAGCTTGTAAAGTGGGTGTTGGAAAACAAATCTTCATTCTTCAAAAATTATTCTTGGGGAAACCATTTTGACTATACTTCAAGAGTTTTCTACCTGCCAAAAGGCATGCCGACAGTCGTATGGACAGGGCTAATAGGATCAATTCTCGTCGAATATTATAATGAAACAAAGAAAGATTTATACCTTGATGCAATAAAAAACACCGCGAAGTTCATAATAGAGGATCTCCCTTTATATGACAGTGAAAACACATTCTGCATAAGCTACATACCATACCAGAAGAAGAATGTGCACAATGCCAATGTAATAGGAGCATCATTTCTTGCACAGGCAAAACAAATCTGCGGAGTCAACACTCAGCAATTAGACAAACTTTCAATGGCGTATACTGCAAAACACCAGCACAAGTCAGGGGCATGGTGGTACGGACAGAGAAAGGATATGCATTGGATAGACAATTTTCACACTGGATATGTGCTTGATGCTTTTCAAAGGTACAGAGATGCAAGCAAAGACAATGAATTTGATGAAAACATAAAGAGAGGTTTTTCTTATTACAGAGAGAATTTTTTTGACGGAGATATCCCTAAATACTATTTCGACAAAACATACCCTATCGACATTCAATGCGCATCACAGTCAATTGAGACTCTTGTCAATTTCAAAGAAATAGATAAGGCGCACTCTGTGGCTTTATGGACTATTGAAAATATGCAGGATAAAGATGGTTTCTTTTATTTCAGAAAGTACAAAAAAGGTGAAAACAAAACTGATATGATGCATTGGGGACAGGGCACAATGCTGAGGGCGCTTGGCCGCCTTTTAGAGGCGATTTGATAAAAAGCGACATTCTATTTATAATAGAGAACCTCTCCTTCCCTTTCGATAGAAGGGTTTATAGAGAGGCTTTGTCTTTGAAACAGGCTGGCTGTAATGTGTCGGTGATTTGCCCTAAGGGAAGAGAGAGAGACAGGCCTGTTTTTGAAGTAGTAGAAGGAATTGATGTTTACAGATATCCCCTCGCTCTTGATTCGCAGTCAAAAACAGATTATCTCGCAGAATATTTTCTTTCAATCTTCTTTACTTTTTTTCTTTCTCTGAAAATACTTTTGAATAAAAATTTTGATATTGTTCATGTGGCAAATCCCCCAGATATATTTTTCCCTATACTTTCTCTATACAGAGTTTTTGGAAAAAAGGTAATATTTGACCAACACGACCTGACTCCGGAATCCTACCTCTCCCGTTTCAGGGATGAGAGAAAGGACGCATTTTATAGGATTCAGCTTGTCTTTGAATTTCTCACATACAAATCTGCAAATGCTGTTATTGCGACAAACGAATCTTACAGAAAGATTGCAATGCAAAGAGGGAACAAAAAGAATGTCTATATTGTGAGAAATGGGCCCGACCTGAGAAAGTTTCACTTTACAAGGGTAAACGATAAGCTCAAAGAGAATTTCAAATACATGGTCTGCTACATAGGAATAATGGGGGTGCAGGATGGAGTAGACTATCTGATAAGGGCAATTGATTATTTTGTGAATTCAATGAATAGAAGAGATACTCTTTTCGTTCTCATAGGAAAGGGAGACGATTTTGAATACATTAAAAAACTCTCTTCTGATTTGAAATTGGAAAAATTTATCCGCTTTACGGGGCGAATACCCGACGAACCGGCTATGGATTACCTTTCGACTGCCGATGTCGCCGCCTCTCCCGACCCATACAATCCACTAAACGACCATTCAACAATGAACAAAGTGATGGAATTCATGGCAACGGGAAACCCGATTGTCTCATTCAACCTGAAAGAAGCAAGATACTCGGCGGAAGATTCGGCTGTCTACATAGATGACAATAATACGGAGGAGTTCGCCAAAGCGATATCCTCGCTTCTTGACGACCCTCACAAGAGAGAGGCAATGGCATTAAAGGGTTTGAAGAGAATAAAAGAGCATCTTTCTTGGGAGATTCAGGAAAAAAATCTTTTAAATCTATATAAAAAGCTGACCAGATAAAAAGGGGAGCATGATGTTCAAGAATCCGTACTTTAAATGGGAGAATGGCATTTTTACAACAATCAATCAAAAGGAGCTTCCGCATAAAGAGACATTTCTTAAACTGAAAAAACTTGATGATTATTTCCTTGCGATAAAGGAGCTGAAGGTGCGCGGCGCTCCGGCAATCGGAGTTGCGGCACTTTTTGCTGTCGCATCACACATTTATGAAGAAAAAGATTATAATATCATCTTCCGCAAAGCGAATGAAGCAATTGATAAATTGAAGACCTCGAGGCCCACGGCAGTCAACATCTTCAATGCTCTGGAGCATTTAAGAGGCAGCATGGATTCTTTGAAGACAGAAAGCGCTCAGGATCTGAAGTCGCTAATCGAGAATGAAGCCCTTGCTCTCTATGACTATGAAGTGATGACATGCGATAAGATGGCTGAAAACGGATGCGGTCTGATAAAAGACGGAATGAATGTACTAACGCAATGCAACACAGGAATGCTTGCTACACCAGGGATTGGAACAGCTCTCGGAGTTATGTTCAAGGCATTTGAAAACAATGTCAAATTCCAGGTGTATGTGCCTGAGACGAGGCCTCTTCTTCAGGGAGGCAGACTCACTGTATATGAACTCGAGAAAATGAATATTCCATATACACTGATAACTGATAATATGCGCGGGCATTTATTTTCAAACAGGAAAATCGACATTGTCTTTGTCGGCGCTGACAGAATCGCACTCAACGGTGACACTGCAAATAAGATAGGCACTTTTGAAAGCGCCTTTCTGGCATTTCATCATAAGATTCCATTTCATATTGTTGCCCCCACCACAACTTTCGACAAAAACATCAATTCCGGAAGAGATATAGAAATTGAACTCAGAAAGAATGAAGAGGTGACGCAGGTGGGGGAATGCAGAGTTTCAATAGCGAAAAATGTTTACAATCCGGCATTTGATGTGACACCCGCGGAGTATATAACATCTATAATAACCGAGAAGGGAATAGTCAAAGCAGAGGTTGAGTGCATAAAACAGCAGCTGTTCTGATTCTTGTATGCTTTTTTTCTGTTTCCGCAGAAATAAGCATAGAGCCGATGGTTCCGGAGCTTTCGGAGCTTCCGGCGCCGATTGAAATTTACTACCCTGAATATTCCTTTACGGAGATAACTGCATCAACTTACAATGATCTCTCCCTCTATTTTTCGTCTCTTGACGGATTATCTTTTATTAAATTATTTGCTCTCTTCAATCACGGAAGCAGAAAATTTCTTGATGTCGACTATAGGGTGAACTCTTTCAAGTTCAAAGACAGTTCAATCTCTTTTGACATTCTCCTGAAACATGCTTCAGATTCATCTTCAGGAACTATCATTAACCCTTCCTTCAAGTATGATAATTTCATAGGCAAGGGACTGTTTTCTCTAAAAGCCTCATCGGTTGTCTTTCCACAAAAAATGCGCATCAACAATCTTTCCCGTTTTTCTTATACACTCCCTGAGGAGAGTTTCAACTGGGGAATACTCTCAAACTGGCAGAGAACCGACAAACCGCTAAATTCACATATCGGATTTTTTATTGAGAAGGAGAACATCAGGTACGGACTCTTCTATTCGAGAAACATATTCCCGTTTATTCATATAAAACCCATAGAAAAATCTGACTTCGGTTTTGAATTTTTGGTAGATGCTGAAAGGAAGCCCCTTTTAGATGAGGAAGAGCTCTTTTCATCTATGCGGACAAGAGCGGAAAATCAAAAAATCACATCCATATACTTTGGGTCACTATTAGTAAATTATTTTTCATTGAAAGCCAAGGCGAAAATTTATTCCAATATTGACGATGTATATACTTACAATGACATGAGCTCTTTGTATTATTCGCTTAATGTGAGTTATTCAGGAAAAATAGATAAAATATCCTATGATATCGGACTGAAAACTTCAAAGACAGAGATTTCTCAGCACAATTCCGGCAAATTTTTTGCATTTTATGAGAACAAGGAGCTTAGAGTACTTGCGTCATATAAAATATATATTCTCGATAAAGGTCTGTCTCACATTATCTCCCCTTCTTTCTCTATCGGAGACAATTCAAAAAGAATAACCTTTGGAGTCAGAAATATACTCTCAGAGCTTGATGCGGATGAGGATTTATACGCGCCGGAGCGCACATACTTCATTAGTGTAGTATATATTCACGCATCCCTATTCGGCAACCCAAAAAATTAAAACACCTGTTACTTAGTGAGATAAATGAGATGCATTGCCCCTTTCTAATAATAACCCTCAGCTAAGACCGGAAATATATCTGTCTGCGGATATCACGAGTATTTTGTTCTTATCATTCTTTATTAAACCCTCAACATCTGCCGCTTTTGTTAGCATGACGGCAGGAACATTCAAAATGTTCTGAAATTTAAAGACACTTTTTGAGGGACTCGGATCTCCAACTTTTGCCTCAATCATCAAGAAGGGCTTCCCCTCGCTCAGTATTACAAAATCAATCTCCTCATTATCTTTGTTTCGGATGTATCTTAATTCAAATTCAGTTTCACCAAGCATATTCCAATATTTCACCATTCTAAAAAGTTCGAAAGCAATGAAGTTTTCGAATAATTTTCCTTCATCTTTCAATACGGCATAGTTATAAAAATAATACTTTCTTTCTTTTATGATTGCCCTCGAAAGTCTCGTGTAGGGCATTATCGAGAACATTATGTGAAATGCCTCAAGTACATCAAGCCAACTCTTAGCAGTATTGGGGGATACCAAAAGAACTCCTGCAATATTGGAATAGCTTGCAGTTGAGCCGACATACTCGGGTAGAATTTTGATGAGCGCCATTAATTTGTTGATGTCAGAAATTCCTCCACTATCCTGTATGTCTTGTTTTATAACTCTTGTAAAAGACGAATCTACCCATCTCCTGTAAAACGATTTGGATGCTTTAAAAAAAGGCTCTGGAAATGGGGAATAATTCATAAGGTCATTCATCAAAGAGAATGTTTTTTTGTTATGCGATTTCATATTTAATGAGAGAGGATTTTTTAAAAACGCTTCTATTTCATTTTGTGAAGAAAACTCGGATAAAGACAATGGAAACATGAATGTTTTTTCGTATCTTCCAATAAGTGAATCCCCGCCTCGCTGATAATAATCTAGCCTGCCGCTTCCTGTGACAAGAAAATCATAATCATTATGATCTCTGTCATAAACTTTTTTAATGTATGCCTTCCAATTGCGGAATTTATGAATTTCATCAAGAATTACAAGAGGTTTTGAAAAACCTATCCGTCTTTTCTTTTCATAGAAAAACGGCTCTTTCAATAATATTTCACCCTCTACATCATAATTGAGGTAGCTGAATGAATCATATTCCTTGGCAATCTGAAAAGCAAGAGTGGTTTTTCCACACTGCCGGGGACCAGTCACAAAAATCGGCTTGGAATCGCCAACGAGTTTATGCCAAGCTTGTCTGTATATTTTTCTTTCCATTTCCATAAGAACATTGTAATCAAAATAGAATTTAAGTCAAGACTAAATTGCAATGTACTGCATTTTAGTCGCGACTTTTTCGAAGCTCACTGCATTTTAGTCTCCTTAACAAACACAAATAATTATGAGAGTTTTATCATAGCACATTATTGTACTGAATCGTCGAAGAAGCAATCTCTCCGCTTTTATCATTTCTTTTCTTCGGATAATGTGGGGGCTATTGGCAATTCATTAGATAAATGAGATACACCGTCCCCTATATAATTATATATTATTCCCTTTTTTTATATTACAAGGGCGACATAAAAGTTCTGCATTTGATGGGTGTGAATGGGGACGGTGCTTCTTTGAAAGAGTGTCAATAGGATAATCGATAATTCTCCTTTTTTCAATTAAAGAACTTAATTACTTGCAAAAGACCCGATAATGATATAAAATTAATTATGCTTCTTTAGAT
>JBFXGO010000014.1:0-46810 GCA_050239825.1 bacterium | reverse complement strand
GACATAGCGCGACTCGAAGCGGCTGAAAGCCGTGTGCGAAGCACAACCCCGTCGAAGGGGTTCGCTCACCGGGCAGGGACATGCTTCTATTCCAGAGAGGTGACGGAGTGTCCCTTCGGGCGCATTTTCTTTAACATAGAGGGACTCGAAGCGGCTGAAAGCCGTGCGCGAAGCACAACCCCGTAGAAGGGGTTCGTTCACCGGGCAGGGACATGCTTCTATTCAAGAGAGGTGACGGAGTGTCCCTTCGGGTAAGAAGGGGTTCGTTCACCGGGCAGGGACATGCTTCTATTCAAGAGAGGTGACGGAGTGTCCCTTCGGGTAAGAAGGGGTTCGTTCACCGGGCAGGAACATGCTTCTATTCAAGAGAGGTGACGGAGTGTCCCAAATAGTAATGTCATCCTGAACGCTTCTGAGGTTATGTCTATAGTGAAGGATCTATCAATGTATTATGTGTACATTCTTACAAACAAAAACAAGACAGTCCTTTATACTGGTGTTACAAATGACATTGTAAGAAGAACATATGAACATAAGCAAAAATATATTGAAGGTTTCGCAGAGAGGTATAAGGCTTGTCTTCTAATTTATTATGAGTGTTATGATGATATTGAAAATGCGATTAAAAGAGAGAAAACATTGAAAGGATGGAAAAGAGAAAAGAAAGAGAGATTGATTAACAGCATTAATCCAAAATGGATTGACAAGTGGAAAGAAATAACAGATTGATAGATTCTTCACACGAGAACAGTGAATAGAGCCGGTCAGAATGACATATAAAAAATTATTTAAAATGAAATATGAAAAAAATTAATATTGACGAAAAATATATGAGATCTGCTTTGAAAGAGGCGGAGAAGGCATTTGAAAAGAATGAAGTGCCCATAGGTTGTGTTATAGTAAAAGACGGAAAGATTATTGCAAGGGCGCATAACACTATGGAGAAGGATAAATCAACATTTTCACATGCTGAGATAAAAGCCATTAAAAAAGCGCAGAAGAGAGAGGGTGACTGGAGGCTGAATAATTGCACTCTGTATTCAACAGTCGAACCTTGTCTTATGTGCATTTCAGCTTCAATGCTGGCACGCGTAAAGAGAGTTGTTTTCGGATGCAGAGAAAAAAATTGTGGAGGCTGCGTTTCACTCATTGACATTCAGAAACTCAATGGTTTGAATCATAATATTCTTGTAGAGGGCGGTATTCTTGAAAAAGAGAGCTCTGAAATGATGAGGGAATTTTTCATAAGAGCAAGAAAGAAATAGGTTGAAATCATATCTGTTTTATATATAATTGTGAAAGTTCTTTGGAGAGGTGGTCGAGTTGGTTTAAGGCACCGCACTCGAAATGCGGAGTATCCTTACGGGTACCCTGGGTTCGAATCCCAGCCTCTCCGATTTTTGTAGTGGGGACACACCGTAGGAATGTCCCCAGGGATTCGAACGCTGACAGCCGCGCTCACCTGCGTGAGAATAAGCGGCGGAAGCGCGGAGTTTTTGTGGGGACACACCGTAGGAATGTCCCCAGCATTGCGGAGTAATGCAGGAACAAAACCGATGACTGAATCCCAGCCTCTCCGATTTTAATCTTGATAAAATGTTCATTGGCTGCACGCGGGCTTAGCGTCGGCTCGCACACTCCGCTTCGCCGCTTTATCAAGATGGGTTAGCGGAGCAAGGGGTCAACCACTTGATGGGCGTCTGCGCGGAGCGTCCTCGCCGACTTTGAGCTTTCACTTTCAATAAGTTATTTAATTGATTGTTGCAGTGGGGACACACCGTAGGAATGTCCCCACATTGGCGAGGGTGTAATGTGCGCGAACGCACATGATAGAGGTATCGGGTTGCACCAGAACTTTGTGAAGATTACTGTAAAGATAAAATTATTTAATCATCAGGAGTATTGTGTTAAATGCGGAGATGCACTGGAATTTTTCCTCGGAACTGTAAAGGCAAGTTATTTACTCAGCTCCCCGTATTATGCTCATGGCACAAGGCTCACGGCTCAAGGCTGATTTGGGGGGGGCTGCACGCGGGCTTAGCGTCGGCTCGCACACTCCGCTTCGCCGCTTTATCAAGATGGGTTAGCGGAGCAAGGGGAGAACCACTTGATGGGCGTCTTCGCGGAGCGTCCTCGCCGACTTGTAGCTTTCACTTTCAATAAGTCATTGACTTGATTGTCCTCGGAAAAACATCGAATAGCAGTGCGGAGATGCACTGGAATTTTTCCTCGGAACTGTAAAGGCAAGTCATTTACTCAGCTCCCCGTATTATGCTCATGGCACACGGCACAAGGCTCAGGGCTGATTTGGGGGGGCTGCTGGCGGGTGTAGCGTCGGCTCACACACTCCGCTTCGCCGCTTTATCAAGATGGGATAGCGTAGCAAGGGGTCGGCCACTTGATGGGCGTCTTCGCGGAGCGTCCTCGCCGACTTGTAGCTTTCACTTTCAATAAGTCATTGACTTGATTGTCCTCGGAAAAACATCGAATAGCAGTGCGGAGATGCACTGGAATTTTTCCTCGGAACTGTAAAGGCAAGTCATTTACTCAGCTCCCCGTATTATGCTCATGGCACACGGCACAAGGCTCAGGGCTGATTTGGGGGGGCTGCTGGCGGGTGTAGCGTCGGCTCACACACTCCGCTTCGCCGCTTTATCAAGATGGGATAGCGTAGCAAGGGGTCGGCCACTTGATGGGCGTCTTCGCGGAGCGTCCTCGCCGACTTGTAGCTTTCACTTTCAATAAGTCATTGACTTGATTGTCCTCATGAGAAGCATTGGACAGACGAGCGCTGTGGACAGGCTTCTCATTCGGAATTGAAAAGACAAAATATTAATCAGCTCCCCGCATTAAGCTCACGGCACACGGCTCACGGCTCAGGGCTGACTTGGGGTCTGCTGGCGGGCGTAGCGTCGGCTCAATTTCAGTCAAAAATATGTAATGTTTATTATGTAAGAAAGGAGAAAAGCGAATGAGAAGAAAAAACATAATCATCATAGGTATAGTTACAGTATCAATTTTGCTTGTACCTCTCGTAGCTATGCGTTTTGTAGAAGGAGTTGATTGGACATTATTCGATTTTATTGCCGCGGGCGGTCTGCTGTTCTGTTCTGGATTGGCTTATGAAATCTTGTGCACTAAGGCGACAGATGTGGTGTATCGCTCGGCCGTGGGTTTAGCAGTTGCGGGCACACTTCTTCTCATTTGGATAAACCTTGCTGTAGGAATAATCGGAGATGAGAATAATCCAATCAATGCAATATATTTATTGGTCATATTAGTTGAATTCATAGGTCTTTTAATTGCCCAATTTAATGCACGAGGCATGAAATACGCAATGTTTGTTACTGCAGCGGTGCAGGCAATTGTTACATTAATGGCATTTATAATCGGACAACCTCTTGCAGGTGAATCAGGGACATTTATTGACATTTTCAAGATATTCATTCTCAATTCATTTTTTGTGACTATCTTTACCGGTTCTGCAATTCTTTTCAATCATTCTGATATAAATTCAAGAAAGTTAAAAAGTTGAAGGATACCTGCCAGTTATAGATTAATTGTTATTTTTGCATCTTAATTTTTTATTGACAAGAATTGAATTTCTTATATAATTTCATTTCTGCTTTTTGAAATACGGAGGATTAGTCTAACTGGTAAGGCATCGGATTTGAAATCCGACGGGTTCACACCCTTGGGGGTTCGAGTCCCTCATCCTCCGTTTTTAATCTTATGGGACTCGAACGCTGACAGCCGCGCTCACCTGCGTGAGAAGAAGCGGCGGAAGCGCGGAGTTGAGAGTTTTGTCTGCATTGCGGAGTAATGCAGGAACAAAACCGAGGACTGAGTCCCTCATCCTCCGTTTTTAATCTTATGGGACTCGAACGCTGACAGCCGCGCTCACCTGCGTGAGAAGAAGCGGCGGAAGCGCGGAGTTTTTGTGGGGACACACCGAAGGAATGTCCCCAGCATTGCGGAGTAATGCAGGAACAAAACCGAGGACTGAGTCCCTCATCCTCCGTTTTTAATCAAAATTTACTAACCGCTATTTACTTAATCAATTCAGTCACCCTGAACGCCTCTGTGTTTATGACTATCGTGAAGGGTCTATCAGTTTATTGTTTATTGCTTATTGATAATTGAAGATTGTTTGGTGGCGGCAGGTAAGCCAAGCGTCAGCTCACACACTCCGCTTCGCCGCTATATCAAGATGGGATAGCGTAGCATGGAGTCGCCCACTTGATGGGCGTCTTCGCGGAGCGTCCTCGCCGACTTGAAGCTTTCGAGTATCAATAAGTTATTTAATTGATTAAATCTTCACAAAGCATTGGCGAGGGTGTAATGTGCGCGAACGCACATGATAGAGGTATCGGGTTGCACCAGAACTTTGTGAAGATTACTGAAAAGAATAAATATTAATCAACTCCCCGTATTATGCTCATGGCACAAGGCTCACGGCTCAAGGCTGACTTGGGGGCTGCTGAATAGCGTAGCGTCAGCTCACACACTCCGCTTCGCCGCTATATCAAGATGGGATAGCGTAGCATGGAGTCGCCCACTTGATGGGCGTCTTCGCGGAGCGTCCTCGCCGACTTGAAGCTTTCACTTTCAATAAGTTATTTAATTGATTGAATCTTCACAAAGCATTGGCGAGGGTGTAATGTGCGCGAACGCACATGATAGAGGTATCGGGTTGCACCAGAACTTTGTGAAGATTACTGTAAAGATAAAATTATTTAATCATCAGGAGTATTGTGTTAAATGCGGAGATGCACTGGAATTTTTCCTCGGAACTGTAAAGGCAAGTTATTTACTCAGCTCCCCGCATTAAGCTCATGGCACAAGGCACACGGCTCAGGGCTGACTTGGGGTCTGCTGGCGGGCGTAGCGTCAGCTCACACACTCCGCTTCGCCGCTTTATCAAGATGGGATAGCGGAGCAAGGGGAGAACCACTTGATGGGCGTCTGCGCGGAGCGTCCTCGCCGACTTGTAGCTTTCACTTTCAATAAGTTATTTAATTGATTGAATCTTCACAAAGCATTGGCTGGGGTGAAATGTGCGCTAACGCACATGATAGAGACCTCGGGTTGCACCAGAACTTTGTGAAGATTATTGTAAAGACAAAATCTTAATCATCTCTCCGTATTAAGCTCAAGGCTCACGGCTCAAGGCTGACTTGGGGGGCTGCTGGCGGGCTTAGCGTCGGCTCACACACTCCGCTTCGCCGCTTTATCAAGATGGGATAGCGGAGCAAGGGGAGAACCACTTGATGGGCGTCTGCGCGGAGCGTCCTCGCCGACTTGTAGCTTTCACTCTCAATAAGTTATTTAATTGATTGTCCTCGGAAAAACATTGAATAGCAGTGCGGAGATGCACTGGAATTTTTCCTCGGAACTGTAAAGGCAAGTTATTTACTCAACTCTCCGTATTAAGCTCAAGGCACATGGCTCAAGGCTCAGGGCTGACTTAGTGGCTACACGCGGGCGTAGCGTCGGCTCACACACTCCGCTTCGCCGCTTTATCAAGATGGGATAGCGTAGCAAGGGGTCGCCCACTTGATGGGCGTCTTCGCGGAGCGTCCTCGCCGACTTGAAGCTTTTACTTTCAATAAGTCATTGACTTGATTGTCCTCATGAGAAGCATTGGACAGACGAGCGCTGTGGACAGGCTTCTCATTCGGAACTGTAAAGGCAAGTTATTTACTCAGCTCCCCGCATTAAGCTCATGGCACATGGCTCACGGCTCAAGGCTGACTTGGGGGGCAGCACTGGAATTTTTCGTCGGAGTTGTAAAGGCAAGTCATTTACTAAACTTCCCTATATTGTATTCAATTAGAAACTTGTTTAATTAAATAAATACTGTTTATATTATATATTTATGCTTGACTTAATATGTTATTTGTATAAAATATTATGATATGTCGGAAAAACTTGGAAACATGCTCATCAATGCCGGGCTGATAAATAATGAACAGCTAAATGAGGCATTGAAAGCCCAAAAAGGCACTACTAAAAAATTGGGTTCTATCTTAGTAGAGCTTGGTTTTACATCTGAAAACAAACTTGTTGAATTTTTATCCCGCCAATACAAGGTGCAATCCATCAATCTTAATGAAATTCAAATAGATGAATCTCTTCTGCAAGTCATTCCTGCAAATCTGGCAAAAAAATATTCAGTATTCCCCGTGAGACGAGAAGGTAGAAGCATTTATCTTGCAATGACAAATCCTGCGGATATTTTTGCTTTGGAGGATTTGAAATTTACTACTGCACACAATATAATTCCTCTTGTTGCGACTGAGAATTCTGTTGATAGTTTCATAGAAAAATATTATGCAAATGTTGAAGTTCATCTTGATGATATTGTGGATATTGATGAAATTCAGGATGAGGATATTGAGGTTATAAAAAAAGATGAAAATGAACAGGCAGATGATGCAATAAGCGACCTTGCGGCTAATGTTGAAAGCGGACCCATAGTAAAAATAGTAAACAGTCTTATCACATCTGCCGTAGAGCAGGGCGCTTCAGATATTCATATTGAGCCATACGATCAATCATTGAGAATACGATTTAGAATAGATGGTGTATTGAGGCCTATTGAAAGACCTCCCCGCTGGCAATACAGAAAAGCATTGGTTTCAAGAGTAAAGGTTATGGGCAGAATGCGTCTGCAGGAGACTCGTCTTCCGCAGGACGGAAGAATAAAAGTAAGAGTTCATGACAAACCAATTGATATCCGCGTTGCGACATGTCCCACAATGTATGGAGAGAAAGTCGCGATGAGAATTCTGGACAGAGAGAAGGTGGATTTTGAATTTGACAAATTGGGATTCGAGGAAGACCTCGAAAGAATTCTTATGAAATCTCTCAGAAATCCTGTGGGTATAATTCTTATAACAGGTCCCACAGGATGCGGAAAGACCACAACCCTTTACACCTGCATAGAAAAGATAAGCTCCCCGGAGCTCAATATCACAACGGCTGAGGACCCGATAGAGTTTTCCTTGGATGGAATTAATCAGCTTCAGGTACAGGAAGCCGTGGGTTTGACATTCGCATCTGCTCTCAGAGCCTACCTCAGACAGGATCCGAATGTGATAATGGTGGGAGAGGTCAGAGACAAGGATACTGCGGAGATAGCCATTAGAGCTTCATTGACCGGTCACCTTGTTCTGTCGTCTGTACACACCAATTCATCGGCAGGCACCATAACCCGTTTGATAAACATGGGAGTGGAGCCCTTTCTTATCTCGTCCACAATCAACTGCATAGTATCACAGCGTCTTGTGAGGAGGATCTGCACCAACTGCAAAGTGCCGGATGTAAAGAGCGATGAGGAGCTGATACGGCTCGGGTTCAAACCGGAGGACTTCAAAGGCAATACTTTAATGAAAGGACGAGGCTGTGAAAAATGCGGAAATACAGGATATAAGGGAATGGTCGGACTTTTTGAAGTGATGGAGATGTCGCCTGAGATAAGAAGAGCGATTATGAAAAAACTTCCGACAGATGACCTTGAGGCAGTAGCAGTTCAGAATGGCATGATAACACTGAGACAGATAGCGGTTAGAAAGATGAATCAGGGGATAGTGGATATTCTTGAAGCTGTTAAAGAGACGGGGCTGAGATAATATGCAGACATTAGCGAATCTGTTCGTCATGTCGGGTCTTCTAAACAGGGAACAGGTAAAGAAGATATTTGAAGAACAGAAAGTGAGCGGAGATACATTCATCAAAACAATGGTCTCTCTCGGTTTTTCAACAGAAGACAAGGTGGCAAAATTTCTTGCCAAATATTTTAAGACAGATTTCATTCAGATTGACAAAGAGGAGACACCCATACAGGTTTTAAATCTTGTCTCCGAAGAGTTGGCGAACAAACACGGACTCATACCGTATAAGAAGATGGGAAACATGCTTTTTATTGCGATGATAAATCCTGCCAATTTAAATGCAATTGATGATGTAAAATTTAAAACAGGTCTTGATGTAATACCCGTTGTGACAACCGAGACATCGCTTCAGAAAGCTCTCGGCAAGTATAGAGAAGCGCAGACCCAAGTATCGGAGTTTGATTCGGAAGACGACATTGACATTGACATTGACGAGGATGAAGCGGAAATAGACATAGATATAGATGAAGATGATTTTTCCGGCGGTAGTGATGACCTTGAAGTAATGGCGGAATTTGATTCCAAGGAGACAGTAATCGACGGAGTCAATGCCGCTGACGATAAGCCAGTCGTTAAGGTGGTAAATTATATTTTCACGAAGGCAGTTGAGCTTAATGCATCTGATATACACATTGAACCATTTGAGAAACATATCAAGGTTCGTATTAGAATTGACGGTGTGCTCTCAGAGCTGATAAGACCGCCTTATGAACTTAAAGCCGGAATAATTTCAAGATTGAAACTGCTGGCAGAATTGGACATTGCAGTTCACAACATTCCGCAGGACGGAAGAATAAGACTGAAGGTGATGGACAAACAGATAGACCTGCGCGTTTCGATAATACCTGTTCTGTTCGGCGAGAAGGTTGTCATGAGAATACTTGACAAATCCTCTCTCCAGCTTGAGATGACAAAACTCGGATTTGAGCCTGAAGCTCTTGAAAAATTTCAGGCATCAATTCACAAACCCTACGGAATTGTTCTTGTCACGGGTCCTACCGGCTCAGGAAAATCCACCACACTCTATTCGGCATTGTCGTCTTTAAACACTCCTGAAATTCAGATAATGACTGCTGAAGACCCGATTGAATACAATCTGTATGGAATAAATCAGGTTCAGATGAATTCGGACATAGGATTCAATTTCTCCGTGGCTCTAAGAGCATTTCTCCGCCAATCGCCGAATGTTATTCTTGTTGGAGAGATAAGAGATTCCGAGACAGCCGAGATAGCGATCAGAGCCGCTCTTACAGGACATCTCGTGGTTTCAACGATACACACTAACGATGCGCCCTCCACAGTGAACCGTCTTATTGATATGGGCATTGAGCCATTCCTCGTATCTGCTTCTTTGAACCTCATTCAGGCGCAAAGATTGTTAAGGAAGGTCTGTGAAAACTGCAGAAAGCCGATTGTGTATGATGAAGAGACCTTAAAACAGTTTGACATCAATCCCATACTTTTAAAGGGGCATCAGGTTTTTGAAAAGGGTGACGGGTGCGACAAGTGCAAGGGAAAAGGTTACAAAGGGCGTCTCTGCGTCACAGAAGTGATGCCTATTTCAATGGAGCTCCGAGATATGATTTTAAAGAGGTCAAGCACATCGGACCTTCGGGAGCAGGCGAGAAAAGAGGGTATGAATACTCTTCGAGAAGATGCAATTATGAAGATAAAAAATGGTCTAACGACCCTTGATGAAGTTATAAGAGAAACAGCTGTTATGGAATAGGAGGAAAAATGTCGCCATTACCATCGATTGTACAGTTATTGACAGAGATGGTGGAGAGAAAGGCTTCGGATCTTCATCTCACGCCCGGAGTTCCCCCGAGTATCAGAATAGACGGAGAGATTCAGCCGATGAACTATGATGTGCTGAAACCCCAAGACACGGAGAATCTCGCTTATTCTCTGCTAAATGACCAGCAGAAAAAAACATTTGAACAGAATTGGGAGCTTGACCTTTCAATCGGAGTGCCCAACCTGTCAAGGTTCAGAGGCAATGTCTTTCGCCAGAGAGGCAATGTCGCCATGGTGCTTCGTCAGATTCCATTTGAGATTAAGAGCTATAAAGATCTCGGTCTTCCTCCTGTAATAGCAGAATTGGCAAAGAGGCCCAAGGGGCTTATACTTGTGACAGGTCCCACCGGCTCGGGCAAATCCACAACTCTTGCCTCGATGATAGACCAGATAAATCAGGAGAGGAGAAGCCATATTATCACTGTTGAGGACCCGATAGAATTTTTATTTAAACATAAGCGATGCCTTGTAAATCAGCGTCAGGTTGGTTCAGACACCAAATCATTTACGAGCGCATTAAAGTATGCTCTCAGACAGGACCCTGACATTGTAATGATAGGAGAAATGAGAGACCTTGAAACAATTCAAGCCGCTTTGACAATTTCCGAGACAGGGCATTTAACATTTGCCACACTGCACACGAATTCAGCGGCAGAGTCGATAAACCGCATTATAGATGTTTTTCCCGAAGCTCAGCAGGGGCAGGTGAGAGCTCAGCTTGCTTTCGTCATAATAGGAATAATGACACAGACCCTCATTCCCAAACAGAGAGGCGGCAGAGCAATGGCAATGGAAATTCTGACGGGAACTCCGGCTATTAAAGCTCTGATAAGAGACGATAAAGTTCATCAGATATACTCGCTAATTCAGGCAGGAAAGAAGTATGGCATGCAGACGATGAATCAGGCGCTTTTCGAAATATTTAAGGCAGGGCATATAAGCTTGGACAATATGATGGCAAACTCCAGAGAACCCGAAGAACTTGAGAAAATGCTCGCTGAGTTCAGAAAAGCAAACGGTAATTAATAACAAGGGGGAAATATGGCACAGTTCAAATACAAAGCAAAAGCCAAGGACGGAAAGAGCAAGGAAGGCACAATTGAAGCTCCCGACATAGAAAAAGCGAGGCAAATTTTAAAATCGCAGGGAATGCAGGTTTTATCAATAAACCGCGACTGGGCTAATATAGAGATCAATATTGGCGGCGGCGGAATAAAAACAAAGACAATATCTCTCTTTACAAGACAGTTTTCTACAATGATAGCGGCCGGTCTTCCTCTGATGCAGTGTCTCAGAATATTAGCCGAGCAGGCGGAGGACAAATCCTTCAAAAAGATAATACTTGAAATGATAAATGATGTTGAAGCAGGAACCACTCTCGCAGATGCCATGAGAAAACACAAGAGGGCATTCCCGGAACTATATGTCAACATGGTGAAGGCCGGTGAAGAGGGAGGAGCATTGGAGACAATATTGTCCAGACTCGCCACATATCTTGAAGTCTCTGAAGCATTGACCAGAAAAATCAAAGGCGCAATGGTTTATCCCGTGGTAATAAGTGTTGTCATGGTTGTCGCTGTGGTAGTCATGCTTCTTTTTGTTATTCCTGTATTCGCGAGCATGTTCACCTCCTTCGGCGGCACGCTCCCGCTTCCCACGAGAATAGTAATGTGGCTCTCGGAATTTCTTCAACACAATATAATTTTCATACTGATTGTCGTGGCAATAATAGTTACAGCCACAAACTCATACAAGAAGACTCCGCAGGGAAGAATCTTCTTTGACAATCTTATTTTGAATATCCCGGTTATGGGAGATTTGCAGAAGAAACAGGCTGTGGCGAGATTTACAAGAACTTTAGCCACTCTTCTCTCATCAGGAGTCAATATTATCTCTGCGCTTGAAACAACAGCAAAGACCTCCGGAAATGCAATCATAGAGGCGGCGATTCTAAAGGCAAGGACTGCCATTCAGGAGGGAGAATCCATATCACTGCCCCTTTCAAAAGAGAAGGTCTTTCCTTCAATGGTTGTGCAGATGATACGAATCGGAGAAGAGACGGGAGGACTTGAATCGATGCTTACCAAGGTCGCAGATTTCTACGATTCTGAAGTAGATGATGCTGTGACAACTCTAATGAGCGCTCTTGAACCGATAATAATGGTTCTGTTGGCAACCGTCGTAGGCGGACTGATGGTTTCAATGTACCTGCCGATGTTCTCAATGGTCAATCTTGTCATGTGACGAGAATGTTTGCAAAAATCGGCGTCAGGTACAGATGGTACTTAGTACTTAGACTTGTAATTGTATTCTCAATACCTCTTATGGGAATTCTGACTCTCATAAGAGGCATTGAGGTTAATTTAGTTCCCCATATAGTAATATTCATCCTATCGATAGTGATGTCGGTCATTTTTTATTTTGTGTTGTATAAGGGCTTAAACAAGCCGTTTTACTACTATGTTCAGATTATGTTCGACAATCTTCTCATCTTTGCTATACTTTATTTTACGGGCGGAACAAATAGTATTTTTGAAATACTCTATTTTGTGAATATTGTAACAGGGTCATTCTTTCTTTTTGCAAAGGGAGGGTTTGCGACTGCAATAATGTCAACTGTAGGATTCTCCCTCATTCTTTTCGGCGAGTATTTCGGTTTCATTATTTCTCCTTATAGAAATCCCGTCTATAGCGATATCATGCTTGAAAATATAATTGTCAAAGCATTCATATATGTGCTCTCATTCTTTTTAACAGCGGCAATAAGCGGATTTTTGTCGGAGAGGCTTCAGGTTAGAAGTTCTGAAGAGATAGCCAAGATTAGGCTGAGGATAAAAGACATAATTGAGCATATTCCTCTATCGATAATCATACTCAATGACTCTCTGGTTATTACTGATTTCAACAGAAAGAGCAAAGAGCTTTTTAAAAAAATCGAAACCAACAAGAGCTTCAGAGATATTGACGCAGAACTCCTGCCCCACATCATTTCACAGAAGAGGCATCAATTTCAGATTGACAGCGAATACTACACGATGACAAGCGAAAAAATAACCTATAAAGGCAAGTATGAGGATTTTTATATAATTGTCATATCGGATATCACGGAGATAATAGAATATGAAAATAAACTTATTACAAAAGAGAAGATGGAGGTTATCGGCGAACTCGCCGCTTCTATAGCGCATGAAATAAGGAATCCCATGTCAAATATAAAGGGAGCGGCAAAAATTCTTATTGATGAGGAGCCGGAGGACAAAAAAAATCATCCGATGTTTAAAATAGTTCTTGAAGAGATAGAGAGACTGAACGAGCTTGTCACTGATTTTTTGGAGTTTTCCCGCACAAGGCCAATTGTTCAGGAACAGGTGAATTTGAATGAACTTTTAAAGGAGATTACATCTGTTGATGAGAGGGCGGCTATTGTTGATGCATCAGGCATTCCTCTCAATGCAGTAGTTTACGGAGATAAATATAAACTGAAGGAAGTGTTGGTGAATCTTATCTCAAATGCTCTTGATGCTGTTGAAAATATTGAAAAACCTACAGTATCAGTATTTTATCAAAGAGATGAACATTTTGATTTTATAAAAGTAAAGGACAATGGAAGCGGAATTGACGAGAAGATAAAAAGCAGAATATTTCAGCCCTTCAATACATCTAAAAGAAAGGGGACAGGACTGGGGCTTGCAATAGTTTATAAACTGATAAAGGACGACCACAAGGGAGAGATAGAATACTCCTCAAAGCCCGGGGAGACAATTTTCAGCATAAAACTCAGGAGGAACATTGACTAAGTACCATCTGCTTGTCGTTGATGATGATATAAACAGGTGCAAGATGCTTGAATACAAACTAAAAAAAGCCGACTATAAGGTGACCTACTCGACTTCTCCGAAGACGGCTCTGGAGATATTCAACAGAGAAAACATAGACCTTGTCATTTCCGATATAAGAATGGGTGAGATGACCGGAATCGAACTTTTAAAAGAGTTGAAAAAAATTGACCCTCTTGTCAATGTCATTTTAATCACAGCTTATGGAAAGGATGCGGAACTCATACTCAGTGCCCTGAGGAATGATGCCTATGATTTTTTGGAGAAGGTTGAAGATATAGACCTTTTAACAAGCATTATCGAGAGGGCAATAAAGAGCAGGGAAGAGAAGATAGGTTTTGCATATCTCAGGAATGTCCAGACAGTGAAGAATGAAGTTGAGTTCGTGGGAGATGACAAAAAAATCAGGGAAATAATAAAAGTCGTGAAGAATGTCGCTCCAACGGATTCCACAGCCCTTGTTACGGGGGAGAGCGGAACAGGCAAAGAGATAATCGCGAAGATGATTCACAATCTCTCAAAGAGGAGGGACAACAATTTCATTTCATTCAATTGCGCGGCTATAAATGCGAATCTAATTGAGAGCGAACTGTTCGGGTACAAGAAGGGAGCATTTACAGGGGCATATACTAATAAAGAGGGACTATTTAAAGTGGCGGACAAGGGGACAATATTTCTTGATGAAATAGCTGAGATGGATACAAACATGCAGGCAAAATTACTCAGGGTAATTCAGGAGAGGGAGATAACTCCCATAGGAAGCACAGATTCAATGGCTGTCGATGTGCGGATTATATCAGCCACAAATAAAAACATAGAGGAAGAGGTGAGAAACAATAAATTTCGTCTCGACCTTTTTTACAGACTCAATGTGATACGGATTGATATTCCGCCTTTAAGGGAGAGGGGGAGCGATATACCCATGATTTTCAACTATTATGTAGATAAATACAGCACAAGATACTCTAAGAAAATAACAAAGATAAATGCGGATGTCTATGACAAACTTAAAAATTACAGATGGCCCGGGAATGTCAGAGAGATGATGAATGTAATTGAAAGAATAATGGTCATAAAGACAGACAGCATTATTAAAACTGATGACCTTTCAATGATTGATTTATCGGCTAATGAAAGCGGTGATAGCGGCCGCGAATTGGATACTTTGGAAAACATGGAGAAGAAAATGATTTTTCTGGCTCTAAAAAAAACGAATAATGACAAAAAAACAGCGGCAAAGATTTTAGGCATTAATTATTCCACGCTTTACAGAAAGCTCAATCAGTACGGCATAAAAGATTAGTTTATCTTATTCTGTTCAATATTCTCTTGTAGATAACTGAGGGAGCGGATGTTTCAAGAATTTCTTTAAAAGCGGAAGCAGAGTTGAATTTAATTTCAGAGAGGTCATTTTTGACAAATATAGTCAGTTTCTCGGAAATAACCTCTTCGGATGAAAAATCAAGATTTATTCCTATTTTATACTTTTTTAAAATTTCATCAGTCTCATCATTTTTAAATACAAAGAGCGCAAGTCCTGCCTGCATATACTGAAATACCTTGTTCGGAAGGGCGTATCTGTGGTTTAAGCACTCATCTGTGCGCATTGGGTGTACTCCTATGTCGCACTTAGAGAGTATAGGATAGAGCATCTGCTCAGGAACCTTATTAAAGAGAGTTATATTGTTTTTATTAAAATAAGATTTGTCAAGAAAAGAGTCGCCAAGCAGAATAAGATGCAGATTGGGGATGTTTGCTTTAGTGAATGAATCAATAAAAACATCCATGTTTCTCTCTCTTGATACCGGTCCTATGTAAACAAGCTTTATCTTCTCCTTCACCGATTCAAAAAAGGAGAGTATCTCATCAGGTATTTTTATTTCACCGACAGTTGATTCAGGCATATTCATTATTACGATGGGTCTTTTTATCCTGTATCTTTCACTTAAATATTTTGAAATTCCGGAGGAGACCGTTATGACATTAGCAAGTTTCCTTACTACAAAACCTTCCATTATCTCATCGATGCAATTTATTAACCTATTAACAAGATTCTTTTCTGTGCCGCTTCTCTTTGTCCATATCTCATGAGAATCGTATATTATTTTTGATTTTTTGCAGATGAATGCACAATAAGAAGGAATAAGGGTCTCAAAATCATTCGCATGGATAATGTCCGGAGAGTATTTCTTAATAACTTGATATAATTTTATTTTGAGTGCTATATTATATAATAAAAAATCAAGAATATTCTTATTTTTTCTTTTTCCTTTATATCCAAGGTCAATGTATTCGAAAACAGCATTTAAAGATGGTTTACTCCCGCATCCTGCCAATATTACCAAATGTTCGGATGAAGAGGATGATAAATATCTTAAAACCCGGGAGTCGTAGGATACTTCGCTGAATGTTGCAATTAATATTTTCTTCACTATCATATTATATATAAATTTGATTTAAAATAAAAGAGAAAAATATTGTTTTTGCAATTTGCCAATCAGCAAGAAAAGCAATGGATTGAAAGCAGTTAAGTGATTAAATATAAGTAATTAAGTATGGCACGCTATTTGCGATAATTTTGTATATGAAAAAACTTAAAGGTTTCACAATCATTGAACTTCTAATTGTAGTTGTAATCATAGGGGTTCTAACCTCGATTGCAATACCTAATTTTTACCGTCTTGTTCACAAGGCAAGAGCGGCATCTGTTATTTCAAACATGCATACAACTCAGGTGACAGTAGAGTTAATGGCATCTGAAAGCGGAACTATTGTTTACTTCCCCAATATAGAGGGTTTTGTAAGCGAACTGCCACGCAATTTCAAAAATCCTTACTCTAAAGGAAATGCAATTCAGAATGAAGATGAAGAGAACATAGAGGGAGTAGTTGAGTATGAAGGAGATGAAACATACTATAAAATCACAGGTTATGCAAACAAGACAGACAGCACGCTTCTTGAGCTCACTCCGGCAACTCACTCATTTTAATTTGCAAAATGCAAATTAAGGCTCTTTATATATAGTTAAGTGTCTGAATGAATGAAGTTTACATTTGGCACTAAAAATGCTTTTTGATATGGTAAAACAAAATCTTAAATCAGGAGGTCAAAATGAAAAAAGGATTTACACTCATTGAACTTATGATCGTGGTCGTGATCATAGGAATTCTCTCAGCAGTCGCAATACCAAACTTTGTCAAAGTTATAGACAAGGCAAAGATTGCTTCAGTAAAGTCAAATATGCACACAGTGCAGGTTACTGTTGAGACAATAGCGGTTGACCATGCCGGAGGATACTGCGAAGAAGGTGACTTAGATAATACAGAGCTTCCTGCAAACTTCAAGAATCCTTATAATACAACAGAAGTTACCGGTGATGCAGTTGAATTAATAGACGCTGATGCTGATGAGACAACGACAGGAACAGACGGAAGAGTCGGATTCTATTCAGATGCATCTGCAGCTGATGTATTTGATGGAACCACATATACAATTATGGGTTTTGGCAAAGATGGAGAAAATGTAAAACTCACTCTTACACCCGGCTCGGTAGCTGAGTAATTTTATTTCTTTAATAAAAGGGGCTTTTCAAGCCCCTTTTTTTTTGCTATAATAATAAAATGAATAATATTATAAGAGCTGATAAAATCACAAAGACATACAAACTGCAATTTCCATTCAAAAAGATAGAGGCGGTCAAATCTGTGACATTCTCTGTGGAGGAGAATCAGATTTTTGGTCTTTTGGGACCCAACGGAGCAGGCAAGTCAACGACACTTAAGATGATGATGGGCATTATAAAACCCACAACAGGTAGTGTGGCAATTTTTAATTCAGTGATAGATGATAAGAATGTCAGGAAAAGAATCGGTTTTCTTCCTGAGAATCCTTCATTTTATCCTTTCCTGACTGCTTATGAAACCCTTGATTTTATCGGAGGTCTTTTTGGAATTCCGAAAGAATCAAAGCAGGACAGGATAAAGACACTGATAGGCCTTGTAGGGCTCAAAGATGCAATGAATAATCCTGTGGGCACATTCTCCAAAGGAATGGCGCAGAGATTAGGCATGGCGCAGGCATTGATAAATGACCCTGAAATAATCATTCTTGACGAACCAATGTCAGGTCTTGACCCGATAGGCAGAAAAGAGATGAAAGACATCATCCTGATGATGAAGAGAAGAGGAAAGACGATTATCTTCTCTTCCCATATACTGCCTGACATAGAGATACTTGCGGACAAGGTGTGCGTCATAAACAAAGGCATTGTTGTCGGAATAGGATATATTCAGGATATAATCAAAAGAGAACTGAAAGAGATTGAACTTGAATTGATTTCAAATGAAAAAATAAATTCTCTGCTTGAAAAGTATAAAGATGACTGCAGATTTTTTTCCAATCATGAAAACAAGATATTTATAACCACATCAAATGCTGAGACAGCAGAGCAGATTATGCAGTTAGTAAAAGAGAATAACGGAAGAGTCATATCTTATATTCCAAGAGAATCCAAACTTGAGGATTATTTCATGAATCTGATGAAGGATTGAAGTATGAATGATATATTGCTTGTCTCAAATGTAGTTGTGAAAGAATCTCTGAGGCACAGAATAATACTGTCCCTGATAATTCTCTCATTTTTAATCATAATGCTTTCATTGATTCTCGACCCTATAGCTCTCGGTGAAAGAGAACGACTCGTGAAGGATGCCGGTTTATCGACAATTTCATTCTTTTCTCTTATCCTTATCATTCTCTCTGGAACGAGGCTGATATATCAGGAGATAGAGAAAAAGACAATTTTCATTATCATTCCCAAGCCGATTTCAAGAAGAAGGCTCCTTCTGGGAAAATTCATAGGACTTCTGTCAACTGTCTCTCTCTATATACTTGCATCTTCAATCTTTTTCATCTTCATTCTCTTTATCTCTAAAATTACATTCACCCTATCGGTATTAATCTCTCTTCTCCTTATTTTCCTTCAGACAGCTCTGCTTTCGGCAATTGCCATATTTTTCTCTTCTTTTGCCTCTCCGATACTCTCAGGGATGTTCACTCTGATAACTTACATCGCAGGGCATTTTGTAAATGATATTGGATTTTTCATAGAAAAATCGGCATCTTTGATTGTAAAGATAGCTGTAAAATTCATTATGCTTGTCATTCCCAATTTTTATTATCTTGATGTAAAAATAAATGCTGTTAACAATCTTCCTGTGACTGGCGAATATATTTTATTCTCTCTCTGCTATGTTGCCTCTTATATTGTGCTTCTTGTTTATGCTTCAATGGAGATTTTCAACAAGAGAGAGTTTTACTGAAAGAATGAGAGTTTTCCTTTCAGGCTCCTGCGGGAACGCGGTCGGCAAACAAAATACGATTAAGCGGCGGATAATTTGAAAATGAGAAAAACCGTAAATATAATTTTCATGCTCGCTCTTGTGATGCTATTTTCTTTTCTTCTTCAAACCCGTCCGGAAAATTCTAACAGAAAATCCAATGAACTGCTCTATTTCCCATCCGGAAAATTCATACAACAGGTCTCTCTTGATTATAAAACCACAGTCACCAACATAATGTGGCTTCAGACAGTTCAATACTACGGCGAACATATAATAACAGACAAAGACCTGCACCAGCTTTATAATCTGTTTGACATAATAACCGACCTTGACCCGAATCTTATGCAGTGCTACATATTTGGAGGGACAATTATTGCCTATGACCAGAAGAGACCTGACTTGGGAATGAAATTGATAAGAAAAGGAATGGCAAATATGCCCTCCTCTTGGCAGATTCCTTTTATAGCAGGATTTCTCAATTATATGTATATAAGAGATTACTATGCCGCATACAAATGGTTTGAGTTTGCATCCCAAAAACCTGATGCGCCATATTACTGCAAGTCATTCGCCGCATCCGCAATGAAGAGAGGGGGGGATTATTTAACTGCTCTCAGATTGTGGACGGAAATTTACAACAACTCTTCAAACCGAATGGAAAAAGAGAATGCGGTGAAGAACATGGTAAACATTCTTTCACTTGATTTTAACAGCAAGCTTAAAGAGAATGCGGGCGGTTCTATAGAAATATATGTGAACGAAGAGCTGAAGAAAATGAAATTTCTGCCATTCTCTTCATTTGTAAAGATTCTAAAAGATACTGTTATTGTGGAGGCAAAATGAATCTTATGCATATAGTTGCCTTGCTTTGCGGCGCTGTTACAGGTTTTATTATTTCATTATGGATAAAGAACGATTTGAAGAAACTGAAAGTGAATTCAAATAAATCCCTGCATCTGTTTGTTGAAACAGCTTGCGGAGTTCTCTTTCTTCTTGTTTACATGAAGTCGGGGCTGACGCTATTTTCACTCATTTACTCTCTCTCATTCTCCGTAATGTTTCTCATCTCCGTTATTGACTTCAAAACAAAGGAGATAAACATTTATTACCTTCTAATTCCTGCATCTCTCCTGTTAACCGGGACTCTTCTCGGATTTTTCAACAGAGTTGATGAAAAAATCCTCGGGCATCCCATCGCTCCGCTCTTTCCCTCTCTTATAGGCGGATTCTCCGGAGGACTCTTCGTATTCCTTGTCAGGTTCATAGGAAGCAAAATCCTAAAACAGGAGGGTCTTGGAGAGGGCGACATTTATGTGGCAATCATAATGGGACTTATTCTGGGTTATGAAATGTTCTTTTATTCAATAATCGCCGCGGGAATTTTAGGCATTCTATTCTACCTTTTAATGCCTGCTTTGAAGAAGAGCAGAGAGATACCATTTGCTCCATTCCTCTCTCTCGGTCTTTTTATTGTTTTTATGTTTTCTGATATCCTTTTTTCTTATCTTATAAAATGAATAAAGCGATACTTTTCTGCGGGCTTCTCTACAATGAGAGAGATTTCAGGAATAGAGCCATATCAGAGCTTGTTGATTCTTATGGAGAGATAAAATCATTTTCAAAAACAATCAATTTTAACTCTTTCTCAGATTATTATGATTCGGAGTTAGGCGGAGATATAGTGAGAGAATGGATTGTTTTTGCCGAGCATGTTGATTTGGAACACCTTTATGAGAAGAAAATCAATTCCTGCTCTATTGAGAATCACTTTCGCAAAGAGGGGAGGCGCACAGTAAACATAGACCCGGGTATAATCACTTTGAACAACCTACAACTTTTGACTACTAAGAATTTTGCCCATAGAGTCTATCTTGGAGAGGGGATATACTGCGAGGCGACTCTTCTTTTCACAAGGAGGGGGGTAAAGCATCTTGAATGGACATATCCGGATTATAAAACAGATGAAGCCGTGCAATTCTTTACGGAAGCAAGGAAAAGCCTCAAAAAAGTATAAACAAAATTTCAAAAAGGGTGTCATAAATTCAAAATGAACAAAAAAAAGGAGTTTGAAAGGGTGTATACAACTTACTACAAGAAGGCATTTTATATCTGCTATTCAATAATAGGCAACTATGACGACACAAAGGATGCTGTTCAGGATCTCTTTATAAATATTTTCAGAAACTTGGAGAATATTAAGGATTTGAAATCATATATCTGCATGTCGGCACGCAACATCTCACTCAACAGAGTCTGCAGAAGGCATGAAACAGTCGAATTGAATGAAGAGATTGCCTTTTCTCCCATCTCTGTGGAGAATGAGGTGTTGAGAAGGGAGAGAATGGAGAAGGTAGGAAGAGCATTGGCTCTGCTCTCGGAGCAGGAGCACAAGGTGTTTACAATGAAATTCTATATGGGAATGGATTATTCGGAGATTGCGGAAGAGCTTCAAGTAAGCGAGTCAACATGCAGGGTGGCATTCAGAAATGCTCTTCTCAAGATAAAGGAGGAAGCGAATGTGTGAAATAAAATCATTAGAGGAATTTTTAGACAGGTACCCGGCTGATGAGGCATTTGAACATATAAAGCAATGCAGAGAGTGCGACAGCAGATTCTCTGCCGCTCTGAACCTTCTCTACCCTAACCTGCCTTTTGAGAGTGTGAAGGTGAAAAGATTTAATAAAAACCGAGTTCTCTTCTTTAAGCTTGCCTCTTTGACCGCAGGTATAACCGTAGCTGTCGCCGCAGGAATATTCTTTTTAAGCAATGTAAAAGCTGATAAGGCGAACGGCTACTCTTCAATCACATACAATGATTGTCTTGATATTATGGACAGCATATCAGACGATGAATTCATAGAAATTATAAATAAATTACAGGAGGATTTATGAAAATCAAAAACTTCCTTCTCATCTTTTTAATGTTGGCGGTGTGTGCATCAACTATCTATGCGGGTGAAAAGAAGGACATAGTGGAGGCGGTAAAAGTCAACAAAATAGCAGAGCTTCTTGATTTGGATGCTGACATGATATCCCAACTGATTAAAGTTGAGACAAAACTCAAGAAGATGCAGAAAGATTACCAGAAGAGCGAAGATTCCCTCGTTTCCAAACTTGAAAAATCTATTGAAGAAAAAAAGTATGACGAAATAGATGATATAATCGACAGTCTTGAGAAGATTGAAATAGAGAGAATAGAAGATGCGCTGAAAATAAGACGGGAATTCGCGAAAAAGCTGTCAAAGGAAAAGAGAGCGAAATACATACTCTACGAGATGAAGTTCAAGAGCACATTGAAAGATAAAATTATAGAAAAAATAAAGTAAGGAGGCGATATGAAAAAAACAGGATTATTAGTTTTGGTTTTATTGTTTCTCTTTTCATCATGCGGATTGACTACAAACAGCGATGAAGAGAATTTAAATGACCTGATACTTGAGTTTCACGACATTCTGCTCTCAACATACGAGACCGGAGAGGAGGAGGATGCAGTCAAAACATCAATCACTCCAATCTTCTGGTACAGGGATAAGTCGGAGACCGATTCTGTCTCACACAGCATTCAGTTCGATTTGGAGGGAGATTCAGCCATAGCAGTTATAAAAGTCATATTCCCGGGCACAATGAACATACATTATGTCAATGATTCGCTTGACACTGTGGTGTGTGAAAAGACTTTTGTCGATACTCTGATAAGGTCTGTAATGTTTTTAAAAGACACATTGAAGGAGTACCATGGAGGGTGGAGAGTCGCAAAGATAACAGGCGCAGAGATATATACTATGGAGCCGCCATTGATGCACATTGACTCTGTCAAACTCTATAAAACAGGAATCATTGACACTATGATAATGGGAGTCGGAGAATTCTTCCCCAAGAATGAATTCATAACTCTGCCTAAGGGTGAAGCCATAGAGATAACGGTCTATTCTCCTGACACAACCGGATTCTTCTATATACACTCTGCATTGAGGCGCTCAAAGTGCGTTTACTCGGATGGAGTTTACAGCGGAACTTTTAGGGTGCCTTTGATTTCCGGAACATACAGGGCGGCATTCGACGGATTGACAGAGTATTCTCTTCTTGATTCGGATAGCGCATATTCATCCTATGGATGGATGCTTCCATACAAATCCGAATAGGACACTAATATTTACAGCGGTTTTAAGGGGCGGCACTCCGCCCCTTTTTCTTTTATAGGGACGGAGTATGGTTTATACTTTTTATAAATATTTTAAATAACTATAAAATAATAAGATAGAGAAAGCAATTAAAGTAGTATATGAGAATTTGAAGCCAAAAAAATTGTGTTTATGCAAAACCTTGCTTCATCTTTTTAATACGCCAATTTTATTTGGAAAGGGAATTTCAATTAAAAGTGTCATTAAGTTGTTTGGATAGTATAAAGTATGCTACATACCTATGGTTCTTGACATTGGTCTTTGTTAAGTTATATTATGTTTCGGAGGTAAAAGATGATAAATTTTGAAAAACTCACTGAGGGCGCAAGAAGCGCTGTAACAAACGCTCAGGATGTCCTGAGGAAGAAAAAACACACTGAACTCACACCTCTTCATATACTGAAGGGGCTTATTTCAAGTTCAGAATCAATTATTCCTTCATTACTTGAAAATCTATCAATATCAGTGCGTTCATTCAGTGATGAAATAGACAGAGAACTTAACAATTTGCCATATACAGAGCATGGAGGCGGATATCAGGTTTATATAACTTATGATACAGAGCAGTTGTTTGATTTTGCTGAGAGAGAGAGAGAGAGGATGAAGGATGAGTATCTTGGATCCGAACATCTCTTCATAGCAATGTTTGATATTTCTTCAAAATTCATAAACAATCTCTTCAACAGGTATAATGTAACCAGAGAAAAAATCTATTCTGTTCTTCAGGATATAAGAGGAAATCAGAGGGTTACTGCAGAATCCGGAGAGAAAAACTATAATGTTTTGAAAAAGTATACCAGAGATTACTCTGAAATGGCCAAAAAGAATAAACTTGATCCTGTAATCGGCAGAAATGATGAGATAGAGCGCACTATTCAGATACTTTCAAGAAGAACAAAGAACAATCCTGTTCTTATCGGAGAGCCGGGAGTCGGAAAGACATCTATTATAGAGGGTCTTGCACAAAAGATCGTTTCAAAGGATTTACCCGAAAATCTTCAAGATAAAACAATTCTCGGTCTCGACATGGGCGCATTAATTGCAGGAACTCAGTTCAGAGGAGAATTTGAACAGAGGCTTAAACTCCTTGTTGATGAGATAATCAATTCAAAGGGTAGGATTATACTCTTTATAGACGAACTTCATAACATAGTCGGTGCAGGAAGAGCTGAGGGTTCGATGGATGCGTCAAATATGCTTAAACCGGCTCTTGCGAGAGGCGAGATGCAGGTCATTGGAGCGACAACTCTTGATGAGTACAGAAAGTACATAGAGAAGGACGGGGCTCTTGAGAGAAGATTCCAGCCTGTATTGGTCAAGGAGCCCTCTGTTGAAGAGACTATTGAAATTTTAAAAGGTCTCAGAAAAAAATATGAGGAGCATCACAAAGTAAAAATTGATGATGAAGCCCTTGAGCAAGCCGCGAAGCTCTCTTACAGGTATCTCACGGAGAGAAGGCTTCCCGACAAAGCGGTAGACCTTATGGATGAAGGCGCCGCAAGGCTTAAACTGAAGATGTTTGAAATGCCTGATGATTTGAAATTTCTTGAAAATCGCATGAAGACACTCACTCATGACGGTGAGGAGGCGGTTTGGAGAAAAGATTATGAAAAAGCCGCAAGTTTGAAACAGGAGACTGACAAACTCTCAAAAGAATTGAAAGAAAAGAAAGACGAATGGCGAAAGAAACATAAAATAAAGGAGAGAGTTGACGGAGAAGTTATATCAGAGATTGTTTCAAAATGGACAGGAATACCGGTATCAAGGATGCTTGAAACAGAACAAACGAAGCTTATGAAGATGGAGGAGAGAATTCATGAGAGAGTCATAGGACAGGAGAATGCAATAAAGGCTGTCTCTGATGCAATAAGAAGGTCGAGGGCAGGTCTTTCCGACCCAAAACGGCCAATAGGCTCATTCATGTTCGTAGGACCAACCGGCGTAGGGAAGACAGAACTTGCTAAGGGTTTGGCTGAATTTTTGTTTGATACTGAGGATGCGCTTGTAAGAATTGACATGACCGAGTATATGGAAAAATTCTCCATCAGCCGTCTTATCGGAGCTCCTCCCGGGTATGTCGGTTATGAAGAGGGAGGCCAGCTTACTGAGTTGATAAGGAGGAAACCATTCTCTGTCGTTCTATTTGATGAAATTGAGAAGGCTCATCCGGATGTCTATAATATTCTTCTGCAAGTGCTTGATGACGGAAGACTCACCGACGGTCAGGGTCATATTGTGGATTTCAGAAACACTGTGATAATAATGACATCAAACATTGGCTCTCACAGAGTTGACTTTACGAAGGATTATAATCTTGTGCGCGTTGAAATTGAGACAGCAATAAAAAATCATTTTAGGCCGGAGTTCGTAAACAGGCTTGACGATATAATAATTTTCCAGAAACTTAATGAAGAAGAGATTGAGAAAATCGTTAAAATTCAGCTTCAGAGAGTCGAAGAGAGAGCAAAAGAGTACGGACTTAATGTGGAGTTTTCCGAAAAGACAATTAAAAGCATTGCTAAAGAGGGGTTTTCGGACGAATATGGGGCGAGACCTATAAAAAGAATGATACAGAGTAATATTGAAAACAAACTTTCTCAGATGATTATATCGGGAGAGGTTAAGAAACATCAGAAAGCTATTGTTTTCTGAAATGCCTGCGCCAATTAAAAAAATCAGTTGACTTAATATTTTATTATGCTAAAATCACTCTTTTAATTAAACAAAGGAGTGATATGTTTAAAATTCTCGCCATCAACCCCGGCTCAACATCAACTAAAATTGCTGTTTATTTTGACGAGAAAGAGGTTTTTAAAAAGAATATCTCCCATTCCGAAAAAGAACTCTCCGCATACAAGCATATATTTGAGCAGTATGATTTCAGAAGGAAATCGATAGAGGCGGTTCTTGAAGAGCATAATTACAATGTGCGCGACTTTGATGCCTTTGTCGGAAGAGGAGGACTTGTGAAACCGATACCATCCGGCACTTATAAAGTAGATGACAGGATGATAGATGATCTGAAAAATTCAAAACTCGGAGAACATGCTTCAAATCTTGGCGGCATGATTGCTCTTGCATTCGAAAAAGAATCCGGAAAGCCTTCATATATCGTTGACCCTGTAGTTGTTGATGAATTGGCAGATGTTGCCCGTCTCACAGGCTTCCCCGAAATTGAGAGAGTTTCAATTTTCCACGCGCTGAACCAAAAAGCAGTTGCGAGAAAAGCGGCAAGGGAACTCAATAAGAAATATGATGAAATAAATCTCATAGTAGTCCACCTTGGAGGAGGCATCTCTGTGGGAGCTCATAAAAAGGGAATGGTTGTCGATGTAAATAATGCATTAAACGGAGACGGACCTTTTGCTCCTGAGAGAGCAGGCAGTGTCCCCGCATGGGGCCTCTATCAGTTTATAAAAGAGAGCAACATTGAAGAGAAGGATTTTATGAAGAGGCTTGCCGGAAAGGCAGGAATTGTTGCACATCTCGGCACAAATGACATGAGAAAGGTTGAAAATGAGATTTTAGCGGGAAACAAGGAGTATGAAAAGATATATAAGGCAATGGCATACAACATAGGCAAATGGGTCGGCGCAATGGCGGCGGTTCTTGAAGGAAAAGTCGACGCAATAGTCATAACAGGAGGTCTCGCGTATGACAAAGGATTCATATCCTGGATAAAGGAGATGATATCCTTCATATCACAGATAATCATATATCCCGGTGAAGATGAAATGAGCGCTCTTGCTTTTGGAGGACTCAGAGTTCTGACAGGCGAAGAGAGAGTGCGCGAATATAAATAAAGGAGGTCTGATGCTTGAAATAAGAGTTCACGGCAGAGGCGGGCAGGGAGGAGTGATTGCTTCAAAGATCCTTGCATACGCATTTGCAATGGAAGGCAAATCCGTGCAGGCATTCCCTGAATTCGGAGTGGAAAGAAGGGGCGCGCCTGTAACAGCCTTTATCAGAGTAAGCGACAGCGCGATTAATGTGCGCTCAAAAATTTATGAGCCGCAGCATTTAATCGTTCTTGAACCGACCCTTTTAACAGCCATAGATATTACAGAAGGGTTAAAAGAGGGTGGATTCATAATCATTAACACAAAGAGAAATCCCAGTGAAGTGAAGCTAAACAAGTTCGGTTCAAAGATAGCAACAGTGGATGCTTCAGGGATAGCGATAAAGCATCGCCTTGGTTCATCTGCAGCTCCGATTGTAAATACCGCCATTCTTGGCGCATTTGCAAAAGCAACTGGGTTTGTCAAGATTGAATCCATAGTAGCCGCGATAAAGAAAGAAGTTCCAATAAAACCTGATGAGAATGCTCAGGCCGCTGTAGAAGCATTCAATTCGACATTACTGTAAAAGGAGAAAAAATGAAAAGGGATGGCAAAAAAATAATATTTGAGAAGGCTTCCGACCTTCCGCCGATGGCAATGTCCCTTGGCTCGACAGAGTACAATGAGACAGGGTCTTGGAGAAATGAGCGTCCCATAGTTGACAGTGCAAAGTGCACCGGATGCGGAATATGCTGGAAATTCTGTCCGGACATGTCAATAAAGGAAGACGCTAATAAAAAAGCCTCAATAGACTATATGTTCTGCAAAGGATGCGGAATATGCGCCGTAGAATGCCCGGTCAAGGCAATCACTATGAAAGAGGAGGAGAAATGAGCACACAAAAAGTTCTCATGGGAAACCATGCACTTTCATGGGGCGCAGTCACATCAAGAGTGCAGGTTATTTCGGCATACCCAATCACACCTCAGACTCAGGTGGTCGAGCTTCTCTCGGAGATGTGCGCTGATGGAACTCTGGATGCTGAATTTATAAAAGTGGAATCGGAACACTCTGCTATGGCCGCCTGTATAGGAGCATCTGCGGTGGGCGCCCGCACTTTCACGGCGACAAGCGCACAGGGGCTTGCTTTGATGCATGAAATGCTGCATTGGGCTGTGGGAGGAAGACTTCCGGTTGTTATGGGAAACATCAACCGTTCTATGGCTCCGCCATGGACAATCTGGACCGAACAGACCGATTCACTCTCTCAGAGAGATACGGGATGGCTTCAGATGTATGCATCATCAAACCAAGAGGTTTATGATTCAACCCTGATAGCTTACAAGATAGCTGAAAATCAGAAAGTATCTCTTCCGGTGATGATTATTCTTGATGCATTTTTCCTTTCGCACACATCTGAAAATGTCACCATGATTGACCAAGACAAGGCAGACGCATACCTTCCGAAATACAATCCAAAGTACAAACTCGATCCGAAGGACCCGCACACATTCGGCGGTCTTACCACACCTGACTGGTACATGGAGCTTCGGTACAACATTCAGAAAGCTATGGATGATTCTTACTCTGTTATAAGGGATGCGCAGGCTGAATTCAAATCAATGTTTAACAGAGAATACAATATGGTTGAGGAATACAAGTGCGAAGATGCGGATGTAATACTTGTCGGCATGGCTACCGCCGCATCAACGGCGAAAGAGACGATAGACAATTTAAGAAGCAAGGGAGTGAAGGCGGGTCTTTTGAGAATAAGATTCTTCAGGCCTTTCCCGTTTGAGGATGTGCGCAAAGCTCTCAAGAATGCAAAACAAATCCTTGTGCTCGACAGGAATCTGTCGCCCGGGATTGGCGGAATTATCTATCAGGAAATAAAGTCGGCTTTGTACAATGAGAAGAACAAACCTCCGGTCTATGGATTCATCATGGGCCTCGGAGGAAGAGACATAACTGTGGATTCAATTTCCAAGCTGTTTGATTATGCCAAAAAGAATGAACCGCAGGACATCATTTGGATGGAGGCTAAAATATGATATATACAATACCGCAGAAAGAGATGATTAATCCCGGACATCTTGCATGTCAGGGATGCGGCGGAGCGCTTGCGCTCAGAACTGTGCTGAAAACATTGGGAGAGAACACAATCCTGACATTCCCGGCCTGCTGTTGGTCGGTTATAGACGGTCCGTTTCCCTACTCTTCAGTAAAAGTGCCGCTTTTCCACACGGCTTTTGAGACTGCCGCAGTAACCGCATCAGGAATAAAGGCAGGCGTCAAGAAGGCTCAGGACCCGAATACAAATGCTGTTGCATGGGCAGGAGACGGAGGCACATTCGATATAGGAATACAGTCGCTTTCAGGCGCCGCAGAGAGAAACGAAGATATGTTCTATTTTGTCTATGACAATGAAGCGTACATGAACACAGGTGTTCAGCGCTCTTCAGCAACTCCGAAGGGAGCATGGACTACAACGACTCCCACGCAATTCCCGAAAAAAGAGAGAAAGAAGGACTTGGTTGCCATCATGGCCGCACATGCGATTCCGTACATAGCGACTGCATGTGTATCGTACCCGGAAGACCTTACAAAGAAGTTGGAGAAGGCAAAACAGATAAGAGGTTTCAAGTTCTTTCACATTTTCGCACCCTGTCCTCCCGGCTGGAAGACAAATCCGCAGGAGACCATAAAACTCGGAAGAATGGCGGTAGAGAGCAAAATGTTTCCTCTCTTTGAAATCGAGAACGGCGAAAAATATACGATAAACATGCCGAACCCCAAGAAGGAGAAGAGTGTTCCAGTGACCGAATACATAAGCAAACAGGGAAGATTCAGACACCTAAAAGAGGAGGATGTTAAAGACATTCAGGAATTCGTTGATAAAAGATGGGAAAAACTGAAGAAACTCGCTGAAGCGTAACAATTAAAGAGCCGCTTTTAGCGGCTCTTTTTATATGGAGTAAAAAATGAAAGTGTGCATTTTAGGTTTGGCAAAAAGCGGAAAGACGACAATGTTTGAAGCTCTCACTCAGAGGGATGTTCAACCAAGTCATAAAGACAAATTCAATTTCGGAATAGTCAGAGTTCCGGATTCAAGAATTGACTCTCTCTCTGAATCCTTCAAACCCAAAAAGATTATATATCCGGAGATAGAATTTATAGATTACATAAGGGAAGAGGGGCAAAAGGGTTTTTCCGCAGATTATACCGCAAAACTGAAGGAGAGCGACGGAATATTGAAAGTCGTGAGGGATTTCGCAAATGATGTTTATCCTCCGGCGCTTTCAGTTGTTGACCCGATGAAGGAGCTTACAGAGCTTGATGATGAGATAATACTGAATGACCTTGGAGTCGTCGAAAAAAGACTTGAAAAACTGAAGACTGCCAAGTATAAGCTCTCTGCGGAAGAGAAGACGGAGTTGGCGGCACTGACAAATTTCAACAACCTCCTTTCATCAGGCAAAATGATTTACTCTGCAAACCTCGACAAGGAGGAGGAGAAGATAGCCAGAAACTATGGTCTTATTTCCTCCAAGAAAGAGATAGTAGTCGTAAATATAGATGATCCGTCACGGAAGATTTCTGAAGATTTCAGATTGAAGCTTGAGCAATCAGGCAGAATCTTTGCACTGATATCGGCTGTGAATGAAAAGGAACTGAACTCTCTGGACTCTGAATCCAAAAATGAGTTTGCAAAGGAGATGCACATAGAAGAATTCGGCATACAAAAGGTGATACGGCATTTGTACTCCATGCTTAACCTGATAACATTCTTCACGGTTGGAGAAGATGAGGTGAAGGGATGGACAATCAGGCTGGGCACATCGGCGCTGAAGGCGGCAGGAAAAATCCATTCCGATATTGAGAGGGGCTTCATTAAAGCGCAGATAACTTCATTTGAGGATTTTAAAAAACACGGGAATTTTAAAGAGTGCGTAAAACACGGAGTTTTAAGGCTTGAAGGAAAAGAGTACACAATGAGAGACGGGGACATTGTGGAGTTCAAATTCAATGTATAGAAATAAGAAAAAAGAGAGGAAAGATTAAATATGGGTTGTTTGGGTTCAATATTAATTTTAGCTGTCGGTTTTTCAATTGGTGGACCCCTCGGTCTGATTGTTGCTTTATTTATAACTATATTATTGAATTCAAACATGAAAGTTCAGACATCATTTTCCAGGGGGGTAAATGAGGAAAGACTGAAAGAAAATCTTGAAAATATCATCATGCTTTTTTCCGATGTCTCGCTTATAGACGGTTCGATTTCAAAAGGGGAAGTTGAATTTGTGAGGGAATTTCTCATGAATTCTTTCCCCGGAAGAAATGAGATAGTGCAGTATCTGATGGAAAGATATAGATTTTACAATGAAAATCCGTCAGGCATAAATATTGATGTTGCGGCCCGCTCTCTGAAAGAGATGCTGAATTACAATGAAAGGGTCTCTCTGTTTTCAATTCTCGTCTCTCTCTCTTTTCGTTCGGCAAAATCAGAAAGAGTAAAAAACAGATTGAGAGAAATCGGTTTGAAACTTGATATTTCCGATTACGAGATAAACTCCCTTCTCGGATACTATCAGAACTATGGCTCCGATTTGGGAGCTTCATCTATTGAAGATGCTTATTCTGTCCTTGGCTTGAGGATGGATGACTCAAATGAGGTTGTCAAGAAAAGGTACAAAGACCTTGTAAAAGAGACACATCCGGATAAATTAAGGCACATGCCGGAGAATATCCGAAGGAAATCCGAGGAAAGATTCAAGGCAATCAATGAGGCATATTCTAAGATAAAGAGGGATCGTGCGCTTTGATGAGTATTGACTTTTATTTATTATATTTTATATTTATATTATGGAAAAAATAGATTTATACTTAAACTTGAAAAAGCACATTCTCAATCAAAACAGAGAGGAGCTGGATACCATTTATCTTTTCATTGTTAAGAACAATTGGATTGACTATGACACAATTGTTGAAATGATGAAGTATCTGTACAATAACAAAGAAAGCTCTCGTTACCTCAATCTGTTGCGCATGTTCGGTTCAGTCGCAAGAAGTGATGCCGAGATTTCTTACTTTGTCGCGTTTTACTTTCTCATGAATAAATCATTCTACCATGCTCTCATAGCATTTAAATTGGTAAACGAGCTTGACGGAGGAGTCTATTTTTATCTCGCCAAGTCCAATATCCGTGTGATTGAAGAGAATGAACTTAAGCTTCTCAACGCCATCAAAAATCAGAATCTGGAGAAATCCGAACGATTAAAAACAATTGAAGCAAACATATATGATGCAGTCTATCACATGATTGATTACGCAAAAAGCAAGGACACATTCAGAGGGTCAGATGATAAAAGTCGTTTCATTTGACCTTTGGAATACAATATTGACAGGTAGCGATGCATCGGAAAATCACAAAAGTGAAATGATGAGACAGTCTCTGTCAAAGGAGGGTTACAATTTTTCTCTGGACGAAATCAAGTTAGCAGTCAAAAAAGCATGGGAATATTTCAATGTTGAATGGCTTGAAAAATACTATACGCTTCAAACATCTGCTTCGGCGGATGTTGTTTTCAGCGAATTGAACATAGAGCCATCGGACAAGCTGAAAAAAGAGGTTCTTGAAATAATGCAGAAAAATTTGATGATAACGGAAAACAGAATCATAGACGGAATGAAAGAGCTTATTTTATCCCTAAAAGAAGATTACATGCTGGCAATAATCTCGGACTCGGGATTTACGCCGGGGCGCTATCTCCGCGAGGTGATAAGGCAGGTGGGACTAAACGATGCATTTTCAATATATGCGTTTTCCGATGAAGTGGGGGTATCCAAACCCCACAGGAAGATTTTTGAGTATGTGTTGATGAGTCTCGGAGCAAAGCCATATGAAGCCGTACATATAGGAGATATACCTGTCACGGACATAAAGGGGGCTAATGAAATCGGAATGCGCTCTGTGCACTTTCACAGAGAGACATACCTTTTCAAAGATGCTGACAAGATAGCACCTTCATTCTCCACTAACTCGCCGGCTGAGATAAACAGGTACATAAAAGGTTTATAAGGAGAAATAATGAATGATAATAATATTCAACTTCAGCATTACATATTAAATCAGCAAAAAAAATTTCCTTATGCAAAAGGAGATTTCACGCTTCTTTTATCTGACATAATACTCGCGGGAAAGATAATATCGAGGGAGGTAAACAAAGCCGGTCTCGTTGAAATACTCGGACTGACAGGACAGGAGAATGTTCAGGGGGAGCAGGTGCAGAAGCTCGACGATTTCGCCAACAGCGCCTTCTTGAATATTCTTTCAAAGAATGAATCGGTCGGAGGAGTGGCATCTGAGGAGATGGCAGAACCAAACTATTTTCAAAATCATGCAACAGCAAGATACTGCGTGCTGTTTGACCCTCTTGACGGTTCTTCAAACATTGATGTCAATGTGAGCATCGGCACGATATTTTCAATTTACAAGCTTTTAAAGGAAGGAGAATGCTCGGAGCTTGATTTCCTCAGAAAGGGCTCTGAACAGGTCGCCGCAGGATACATATTATACGGGTCTTCAACAATGCTGGTCTTTACAACAGGAGAGGGTGTGCATGGATTCACACTTGATTCTTCTTTGGGCGAGTTTCTTCTCTCCCATGAAAACATGAAAATTCCGGAACCGTCTAAAAGGTATTACTCTATAAATGAGGGCAACTGCAAATTCTGGGAGAATAGAACGAGGGAGTATGTGGATTTGCTGAAGAATCAGGATAAGCCGTTTTCTCTCAGGTACATCGGTTCTCTTGTTTCGGATTTTCACAGAAATCTTATATATGGTGGTATATTTATGTATCCTCTTGATTTTAAAAATCCTACCAAACCAAAAGGAAAATTAAGGCTCATGTATGAGGCGAATCCTCTGGCAATGGTTGTAAAGAATGCCGGAGGCGAGGCATCAAACGGATTACAGGACATTCTTGACATAAAGCCGTCAGAGCTGCACCAGAGGGAACCGCTTTATATAGGCACGGCTTCATTCGTGAAAGATGCTGTATCTTACATAAACGGAGGTAAAAAGTGAAAAAAATATTTTTGATTTCATCGCTCATTTTGGGCTTTCTTTCTGTTTTTGCCCAATACTATTCCGGAGAGATGGGATTTAATTACCTCAATATCCCAATTTCTCCCTCTTCACAGGCATTCTCCACTGCAGGAGCCGCGGCTATTTCAGGGAGCGGAGACTTGATAAACCCTGCGTCTCTTTTCTATTGCAATTCAGACAAAGTTTCTGTGAATTATATGAATTATATAGCAGGTTCACACTTCGGTTTGCTGACATATGCATTTGATAAGTCTCAGGTTTATCTCAAGTATTTCAACTCTGGTTTTATGGAAAGAAGAGACTCTTTAAACACAGATTTGGGTGAATACTCAGCAAATGTCATAATAGCGAATTATTCAAAATCATTTCTTCTCTCTGAAAAAATCATTGTCGGAGCGGGTATAAGCGCAGGCATGCAGAACATAACCGACTACAAAGATGTGGCGGGTTCAGTTGATTTGGGAATTATTTACAGAAATATCTATTCGGATTTTTTAAGCGCAGGCATCAGCATTTTGAATTTGGGAGCTGTGTATGATTTTGAAGAAACTTCAATGACTCCGGCAAAATTTGTCGCCGGTGTCGCAATAGCAAAAGATGATATGCCTTTTGCCGTATATATAGATGCAGGCAAGATTCTTGACAAAAAGTACTTCTATGCGGCAGGGATGGAATTTTTTCTCATAAGGCACCGCAAACCTGATGTAGAGAATGTTTCGATTGTGAATACAATTCCGCCAGACTCTGAAGTTTCGGTTCTTCCTGCCGATTCGGCACCCGACACAACAGTATATTCAGCGGAGAATATCGAAACCGACACAGCGGCTTTGGCATCTTTAAATCCGTCGGACTCAATTCCAGCCGACACATCTCTTGTTTTGAATTCTGAAATAATTTCAGATACAAATGAAGCATATCAGAGCTATGCGGACTACCTTGATGCAGAGGCGGCAGATGACTCAACAAAGATTCCTTTGGATGAGTCTCTTGATAAAAAGAAGAATTCTGCCGAAACCATAAAGGAGGAGGAGCCTCTTTCTATTGCAGTAAGAAAGAAGAGCCTAATGGACCCGTTCGCCTTTTCATTCAAGTGGGGCTTCTCATCAGACAGGGAAGAACTTATGATGGGCTATGGTTCAGACCTGTTAGCAGGATTTACCGCAGGATTCAGAATGTCATACAATTCAATTTCAGTGAATTACTCTGCCAAGATGTGGGGTCAGCTTGGGATAACGCAGACACTGGGCATAGGGTTTAGCTTTTAAATGTTCAGCGAAAGCATAGAAGTTCACTTGCAGGAGTTTGAAGGTCCGATAGACCTCCTCCTGTATCTTATAAGAAAAAATGAGATAGATATTTATGATATTCCGATAACCCAGATAACAGCCGAATATCTTGAAGCAATTGACAGAATGAAGGATTTGAAAATAGACATAGCATCCGATTATATAGTAATGGCGGCGACTCTTGTGAAAATAAAGTCCGACATGATGCTACCGGTGCAGGCTGACAGCGAAGATATAGAGGATCCGAGAAGGCCTCTCGTAGATAAACTCCTTGAGTATCAAAAATTTAAAAAGGCATCCGACCTGTTCAGAAGCATTGAGTATGAAGCAGGAAAACTCTTTTCAAGAAATATTTCGTTTGTATCATCTGGAAACATGGAGACGGAAGAAGACCTCTCGCTGAGCGACCTAATGAGCGCATTTATGCCTCTCTTAAAAAGAGGGCTCTCTCTCACATCATACAGAATGCCGAAAGTGAAGAAGACAATCACGGAAAAAGTCAGAGAACTGATTGAATATCTTGAAGAGAGAAAGAGTATCAACTTTCTTGATTATCTTCTGTTGCAGGAGACAATGTTTGAAGTCATATTGTCATTTGTCGCCATACTTGATATGGCTCAGAAAGACATAATCAAGGTGAGACAGGAGAGCCAGTTTGAGGATATATGGATAACTATCTGCTGAATAAAAAGGATTTTTCATATAAATATTTTTCTGATGCATTGAAAATTGTGAAGATGTCGCGAAGAATCCTTGTTTGGGGAGACGAAGACGCAGACGGAATAACATCTACTGCCATCCTTGTGAGATCCCTCAGGAGCGCAGGTAAAAAAACCGATTATTTCATTCCTTCAAGAAAGAGGGACGGGATAGGCATTACATTAAAGGGATTGAAGAAGATACAAAGAAAATCATTTGACACTTTAATCACGGTTGACTGCGGTTCAGTAAATTCATCTGAGATTGAAGAACTTATCAAAAGAAATAAGAAGGTTATCATAACCGACCACCACATACCTCACAGCAGGCTTGTTCATGGTGTTCCATATATAAATCCCCACATACTAAAGAATGAAAAATTCAAACATCTGTCGGGGGCTGGCGTCGCTTTTGTATTTTCTGTTTATCTTCAAAATGAACTGGGTTTGTGCTCAAGTTTGAAGGAATCATGGGATTTTGACCGGAAGAATCTCTCATTGACAGGTCTCGGCACACGATGCGACAGGGTCAAGATGAATTCTCTCAACAGTCTATTTGTCTCGTCAGCAGAGAAACTCTCTTATCATTTCAAAGAAATCAAGGATTCCGGGTTGAAGGATGAGGAGCTTTGTTCCGCAGTAACATCATCCAAAACGAGAATCACAAGGAACATGATGGTGGAAATATTCACTGAGAGTAGCAATCCTGCCCATAAAGAAAAAGTGAAATATCTAAAAATCTGCCGGAAGATGGCTATTGAATATAAAAAAAACATAAACCGCCTTTACGGAAGGATTAAGAGAAAAACAGAAATCAAAAGAGCAAAAAAAAGACTCCTTATATTTGACAGGCAGATAGAACATAAATATATCGGAGTCATTGCAGGCAGGCTCTCTGAAGAGCTGAAAAAGCCGGTCTGCATTATAGGAGCAAAGGGCAGATATCTATCGGGTGAATGCAGGTCTGTTAAACCGTATGACTGGGTCGGTGTTCTCGAAGGATATAAGAATTTCTTCTTATCCTGGGGAGGCCACCGTCAGGCGGCGGGATTCACATTAAAAGGAGAGATGATTGAGCATTTCATTGATGTTTTTAACACTGATAGCGATTAGTTCGGTTGAACCATTCACTGAATCGCCATTTGACAGGGGAGACACTGTCGAGATTTACTATGACGATAAGTATGACAAGAAACTTACCGACAATTCCCTTAATATAATTCCTCTCTCAGCACTGAGATTCTATCAGATATTTATATCTCCAGCGCAGGGCGAGGTGTGCAATTTTACTCCAAGCTGTTCTAATTATATGTTCATGGCTATCAGAAAGTACGGACCTGTTCTCGGAATACTCAAGGGGATAGACAGGCTTCAGAGATGCAATCTAAGTTCAAGGGATTATCTTCATCTGCACTATCCCGATTATGTTCTGACAAAGGAGAGGGGTTATAAAATAATAGACAACCCTTAATAAATATGAAAAAATCATTTTTGATATCAATTCTGCTCTTTTCAATGAATGCTTTCTGCGCTAATATGGATTTTGCAGAGTTCCTTTTCAATGAAGGAGACTACTTCAGGTGTGTCACCGAGTTGAAGAGGGAGATGTATGAAAATCCAAACGCTGATACAGTGAAGCTATCCAACCTGATATCAACCTGCTGTATTCTGATGGGAGATTACACAAAGGCTGATGAAGCTGTTATAAATTTCATTTCATCAGACGAGGATGCGAGATATAACTACCTTTTAAGCCAATTTCTGCAGAAGAATTATATCTCAATCGACACAATTGTTCTTAATGAAGATGATGATGGCACAAGAATTAAAAATCTTTCAAAGATATTTCAAGGCAAATTCAAACACTCTGATACGCTTTTGTTAAATGACGATGAGATAGATATTTACAATGGATACTTAAAGATAAAGAAGAAGAATCCTTACCTTGCTCTGCTTCTCTCTGCTGTCATACCGGGAGCCGGAAGATTCTACTCCGAAAGGTCGGGGGACGGATTATTCTCGCTTATTACGGTTCTCACGCCAGCTCTTGTGGGAGCTTACTATTTCATCTATACTGACAATAAGACGGCTCAATACTCTTCAGCAGGAGTTTTTGCCGCATTCTATTTCGGCGAACTTTACGGAGCGTTCAATTCGGCGTCCATATATCATACAAACAAAGTAGAGGAGTATTATAAAAAAGTTATTCTTGATTATTCTGATTCTATCCTGCGGCCTCGCTTCTCATTCTGAACCTGTTTACGAAAAGTTGCTTGACGAGGGCGACTACTTCAGGGCATGCGGTGAGTATAAGAGATACAAGTATCAAAACCAGATAACGGATACTGCCGATTATTATCTTTCTGTTGCTTCAATTTACGCTCTCTCAAATCATAACGAAATCTCTTTAAGCATGCTGGAAAAAGGATTTTCATATCAAAGCATGGAAGAGCAGCTTGAAGATGAAGCATTGATTCGCTCCTATATTTCATTCACAGAGGGCTCTTTCTCGGAGGCGATATTTGAATATGAGGATTTTGCTTCAAATGAAGATACTCTGCTAAAATCATTGAAGTTGATTCGCTCCCTCGTGCTTAAGGATGATACTCTTTTGTATGATTTCCTTCCTGATTCTTTGAAAAAAGATATATCTATTTACAGCAGAATAGACATAAAAAATCCCATGTTTGCCCACTCTCTCTCAGCTTTGCCGGGGCTTGGGGAAATCTATGCAGGAGATTACATGCTTGCCGCAAGGGATATTTTGATAACAGGAGCTGTATCGGCTCTTGGAGTTTTGGCATTGATGAAGAATAAGGATAATTTTACAATTGATGACATAGAATTCACCTCTTCCTATTTCAAATCAAGGGATTATGTTCTTGCCTATGTCATATACTCTTCTCTGGTTGTTAGATTTCAGAATGGCTCAAAAGTAAACGCTGAGGCGGCTTGTGAGAAAAAAAACAATGAAATCTACGCCAAGTATCTAACTCCACTCCACACTTTCATCGACTCAATGTACAGGTTAAGACTGAGGGAGATAATCAGATAAAGAGAGGCGGGGAATAAGCAGTTTGCTTAATTGGCTGTCTGTTCTTTTCTATTGACTAATCTATATTTAATTTATATAATAAATGATTATGAAACATATAAAAGTGTGTTTATTTTATTTATTAATCCTTTTAGCCGCAGAGGTTAGTTCTTCTCCCGTGGGAGCAGTATTCATACCCCAAAATCAGTTCGACGATGTTGAATTTTTGATCACGACGGGGCTTTTGGATTCTGCCGGAATAACCTATTATGTATTTTCCGAAACTTCCGACACATGCTTCGGCGCAACCGGCTTCAACACACTTCCTTTCACATCACTTGATTCAGTATCCAGATATCCCATGGATTTTTTGATTTTGAATGGAGGCATAGGCATATCATATACTGTCGATAACAATACGCTTCAAGATGTGATAATCAAAGCGGATTCGTTGAAGATACCCATAGTGGCTTCAAATTTTGCCCCAATACTTTTTATGAAGAGCGGAATTCTAAAGGGCAGGGAGATTAATTTTGTCAGAAATTCCACAACTCAGGAGCTTGTGGAAAAATACAACATCAAATATAAGTCGGAGCCTATAGTGATTTCGGAAAATCTTATTACATCTCCATCGGCAAGCTATGTCAGATATTATATAAAAGAATTGATCTGGAGGCTTGATGAAAATGCTCGTTCAAAGGGTGAGTGAAGCCTCCGTATCTGTAAATGGCAGAAGAGTGTCCGAAATAGAAAACGGTTTTTTGGTCTTTGCAGGCTTTTATAGAGGCGAAAACGAAGCTGTCTGTGCCAGAGCCGCGGAAAAGCTTCTCTGTCTCAGAATTTTTGAGGATGACAAAGGAAAAATGAATAAAAACATAACAGAAGTAAACGGGCAGGTACTGTTAGTATCTCAATTCACTCTCTGCGCCGAAACAAAGAAGGGTAACAGACCTTCATTTGACAGAGCAATGGAGAGCAATGAAGCGGCGAAGTTTTTTAACATGCTATTTGAAACACTCTCAAAATCGATTGTAGTTAAACAGGGCGAGTTTAAATCTTTGATGGATGTCTCTCTTGTCAATCACGGACCCGCAACCTTTATGCTGGAGATAGAATGATAAAATCAATGACCGGTTATTCGAAGACAACAAAAGAGGTAGGCGGATACGGAACTGTCTCTTTTGAATTGAAAAGTGTAAATGGGAAAAACCTGACTGTAAATTTCAGAATGCCTCAGGAGCTTTCATCACTTGAGCAGTCTTTAAGAAGCCAGATAAGCAGAGATGTTAAGAGAGGCACACTGAGCGTAAATGTGAATGTGGACTATTCGTCCGAGTTTATTGAATCTTTCGTGAAAGACAGAATTAATAAGCTTGATGGCCTGTCAAAGGTGAAAGGATTTGAAAAATTCTCGCAGCTCATATTCAATGACATTTCAAGCTATATTCCTCTCTCAAGGAGGATCAATGCTAAGCATGCTCTGCAGATTGGCAAAATTGCGGCCGATTGCCTGAAAAAATACGACAGTTTCAGAAAAAGCGAAGGCAAAGAAATTGAGAAGGATTTCATCAAATACAATAGAATTCTTTCCGAAGAGATGAAAAAGATAATGAGTGTCGCCGGAGGGTCTGTGGAAAAGAAGAGAAGCAGGCTTAAGATGATTCTTGCAGAAAAGAGTCCCCTCATAGAGCAGGAGATAATTCTGTTTGCTGACAAGATTGATATTAGCGAGGAGATATCCCGTTTCAATGCGCATCTTTCAAGATTGAAAAATGAACAATCGGGTGCTTCCATGTCATTCATTCTTCAGGAGATGCTTCGCGAATCAAACACTATGTCGGCTAAATCAGAAGATTTGAGGATAATTCAAAGCGTTATCAAAATCAAAGAGACAATGGAGAAAATAAAGGAGCAGGCCGGAAATGTCGAATAAGAGAGGATTCCTCCTTGTAATTTCATCTCCGTCAGGCGGCGGAAAGACAACATTATGCAGGATGCTTACAGAGAATAGCAAAGATATGGTCTATTCAATTTCTGCCACAACCAGACCCATGAGAAGAAACGAAGTGGATGGAAAGGATTATTATTTTTTAACCGAAGAGGAGTTCTTGAGAAGAGAAAATATGGGATATTTTGCTGAAACAGCTGTTGTGCACGACTATCATTATGGAACCCCGATTGAAATGATTCAAAAAGAAGTTGAAAAAGGAAGAGTGGTTATTATGGATTTGGATGTACAGGGGGCAAAATCAATAATGAGCAAATTTGCTGATTCCGTAACGGTATTTATCCTTCCTCCGTCATTAACGGAACTTAAAGCGCGTCTGATGAAGCGCAATACCGATGATGAAGAGACAATTAAAGTGAGGCTAAAGAATGCCGAGGACGAGTTGAAGGAAGCAAAGGATTTCAAATATACAATAGTCAACGAAAGTGTAACCGACACATACGAAAAGCTTCAATCCATAATTGATAATGAAATTAAAAGGAGAAATAAATGAATGTTTATCCAATCGACGAAGTTTACAAAAAGGTAAAAAACAAGTACCTTGCAGTGGTTCTGATAGCAAAGAGGGCAAAGAAGTACAATCAGGAAAATTACATAAATTTCTCTTCAAAAGGAGAGGAGGCTCCGTCAAATCTTGCCAAGAACGAGCCTTTAAAGGACGCATTCAACGACTTTTTTGACAATGACCTTGAAGAACGTATAAAGTCAAATGAGTAATGTTCTCATAGGGGTTACAGGTTGCATTGCGGCATATAAAGCCGCTGCTCTTGTCCGTGAGTTCATAAAGAATGATTTCGAAGTTAAGGTTATTATGACGGAGAATGCTTCGAAGTTCATAACTGCTCTTACTATGCGCACTCTGTCCGGAAATAAGGTTTACACGGACCTATTTGATGACGAAAATGAGTATTCAACAGAGCACATAGCCCTTTCAGAATGGGCAGATATTCTTGTTGTAGCACCGGCGTCGGCAGATATAATCGGAAAATTTGCATGTGGAATAGCAGACGACCTTCTTTCTACGGAGTATCTCTCCTTTAACAAACATGTGCTTATTGCTCCTACAATGAATGAAAGAATGTATCTGCATCCTGCCACAAGACGGAATCTAACAATCCTCAAGGAGAGGGGAGTCGTCGTAATTGAACCTGAAAAGGGCTTTTTGGCATGCGGGGATGAAGGGAAAGGGCGGCTTCCGGATGTCGAGACCATACTCATGCATGCGAAGAGGCTTCTTAGAGAAAAAGATTTGCTAAAGGGCAAAAGAGTTGTAATTACAGGAGGCGGCACAAGCTCTAAAATCGATCCTGTAAGAGTGATAACAAACCTTTCAACCGGAGCAATGGCAGATGCTTTCATTTCTCAGGCATTCTATCTCAAAGCGGAAAAAATAACATATATTCACGGGAGAATAAATGTTAGACAAAATCCGGTTTCAAAAAATATTTATGCAGAATCTTCCCATGAGATGCTCAAAGTCCTCAGGGAAGAGATTGAAAAAGCCGATCTTCTTGTGATGGCTGCCGCAGTGAATGATTTTAAAACGAATTATTCTGAAGAAAAAATAAAGAAAAACAAATTTTCTCTCAAATTGAGCAGAGATATAGATATTTTGAATGAAATAAAAAATATAAAGACAAAAGCCGTAAAGGTGGGTTTTGCTCTTGAATCATCCGAATTGGAAAAGAATGGGCTGAAGAAATTAAGAGAGAAGCATCTTGATTACATAGTCGTCAATTCACCTTCAAACATAGGTTCAAATAAATGTTCTGCAAGGGTATTATCAAAAAGCAACAAGACTCTTACTCTAAAAAATATCAGCAAAGAAGAGATAGCAGGCAGGGTTCTTGAATGGATAAAAATATAAAGAGCCTTATCTCTTATCTGCAGTTTGAAAAAAAGTATTTCAGGAAAAGCATTGCTTTGACTGAAGTCCTTGACAGCGAAGAGAGTCTTCTTGAAGAAGAAATACTTGCATGCAATAAATGTCAGCTTTACCTTACTGCGACAAACAAAGTCATAGGAAGAGGAAGAATTGATGCGGATATAATGCTTGTGGGTGAAGCTCCGGGCGAAGAGGAGGACAAAAGTGGAATTCCCTTCGTAGGCAGGGCCGGTGAGAAGCTTGAAGAGATGCTCAGATATATAGACTTGAATAGGGAAAATGTATATATATGCAATGTGCTCAAGTGCAGACCTCCGCACAATGCCGATCCGACAAAAGAACAGGAGGATGCCTGCAGAAACTTTTTAATCAGGCAAATAGCCCTTGTTCGTCCGAAAGTCATTCTTACACTCGGTCGGCATGCCGCAAGCGCTGTTATGAGAATGGAAACAAAAAATCTATATGAATACCTCAATACCGTGTTTGAAATAGAAAATGGAATTAAGGTGATTCCCACTTACCATCCTGCGGCTATTCTTTATTCAAAGGGAAATATAAAGGAGAAGATACGGAGACAGGTCGCGGCAGACCTGAAGAAACTTATAAGCATAGCAGGTGAAATATGAACAGGGAGAAACCATTCTTTTCGAAAGAGGCAGAGATGTCGGTTCTCGGGGGGATAATTCTTGATTCCCAAAATCAATTGAACAGCATTCTTACCAAAATAAAGGAAGATTATTTTTATTTCACGGAACACAGAAAAATATATTCTGTGATAATTAAAATGTACAACAGCAATGAAAAAATAGATATTGTGACCCTGAAAAATCGCTTAAAGAGAGAGAATCTTATTTCAGAGATAGGCGGCGACGAGTATCTGCAGATGCTGACCGACAAACTTGATATGATTCCGAATCTTGACGAATATGTCAACATAGTGGAAGAGAACTATGTTTTAAGGCACATGATAACCACAGCTAAAACAATGGTTGATGACTGTAACAGCGAGAAGACAGTAGATGAAATCATAGAAAGCGCCGAATCAAGCATATTCAAGGTGAGAGAAAGCAGATATAAAGTGGACATTATATCCGTCTCCGATTATATTCCTCAGGTTCATAAAATGATAGACACATATATGAAGAGAAAACAGCTTGTTACAGGAGTGCCGACAGGATTTTCAGACCTTGACGAAATGACTTCAGGTTTTCAGAAAGGAGAGTTGGTAGTCATAGCCGCAAGACCCGGTGTCGGAAAAACAAGTTTTGCTTTGAACATGCTTTCAAATCAGTGCGTGAAGACTCCGGATGATTCCTCAAAATACAAGGGTCTTATATTTTCACTCGAAATGACTTCAGAACAGCTAATTCAAAGAATGTTATGCTCCTATTCCGGAATTTCATCACTGAGGCTTAGGCAGGGCAATCTTTCGAAGGGCGACATGCATAATCTTCTCGTATCATACAATGATTTCACAAACTCTGAAATCTATATTGATGATTCAACAAAGGGAACGCCTCTTGATATAAAAGCAAAATCCAGAAGAATGAAGATGGACAAGGGAATTGACTTCGTGATAATAGATTATATGCAGATGATGCATCTTGACAGGAAAGTGGAAAACAAACAGGTGGAAATATCCGAAATATCCCGCTCCCTGAAACTTCTTGCAAAGGAGCTGAATATTCCTGTAATCGCCTTGGCTCAACTGTCAAGAAATCCGGAGAAGAGGGAGAACAAAGAACCGATTCTCTCAGATATAAGAGACTCCGGTTCAATTGAGCAGGATGCCGATGTGGTGATATTCATTCACAGAAAATTCAAAGAGAATGTCGAGCTTGATGACGCAAAACTGATAATATCAAAGCAGAGGAACGGACCGACCGGAGATGTGGAGATTCATTTTGATCCTACTCACACACTATTTAAACCAAAATCAAAACAGCAATGATCTATTTGAAATCATTCATCACAAATACCGGTGAAATAACAATCTTCATATTAAGGGTGCTGAAAAGTTTCAGAATGATGTTTAAGAACTGGAGATTAGTGGTGAATTACATGTTCGAGATAAGCCAGGAATCTATACTTATACTTGTATTTGCATCTCTATTCATGGGAATGATATCCGCTTATCAGATTGCCTATCAAATGCGCGATGTGCTGCCGATGCTCTATATCTCTACGATAGTCACTCAGGCTGTTTTGATAGAGATTGGACCATTGATTGTAGGAATCGGATTTTCAGGAAAGGTATCCTCTCAGATGAGCGCAGAACTTTCATCCATGAAAGTCACAGACCAGATTGATGCTCTTGAAGTTATGTCGATTGACCCGATTGAGTACCTCGTAATGCCCAGAGTCGTAGCGGCGGTTCTTATAATACCGTTTCTAACACTGATAACTGAATTCTCAATTGTTTTCGGTTCATATCTGATGTCAATAGCCGCTTTGGACATAACTTCAAATATGTTCATAGAGGGCTCCAAAATGAATTTTCAGATGTTTCAGGTGTTCGGAGGGCTTATCAAATCAGTCATGTTCGGATTCTTCACGGTGGTGCTTTCATGTTACTTCGGAATAACCGCAAAGATAGGAGCAAAAGCTGTCGGAAAAGCGACAACACTCTCCGTAACGGTCTCGGCAATTGCCGTGGTTGTTTTGGATTACATCTTTACAAGGATTCTTTTTATATGGTAAAACTAAAGAATGTGACAAAGAAATTCAATGACGCAGGACTTTACGGAATTGACGCCCATCTCCCTAAAAACACAATATGCACTATTATAGGAAGAAGCGGAGCCGGGAAGAGCCTCCTTCTGCGCACAATACTCGGTCTGATAAAACCCGATTCAGGCAGTGTGCTGATTGATGATATCGATATATACAATGTCAAATATAAGAAGTTGAAGAGCATAAGGTCAAAATGCGGCGTTCTTTTTCAGAATAACGCGCTTTTGGATTCAATGAATGTTTATGAAAATGTTTCTCTTCCCGTATCATACAGGAATCCAAACATCAATCACGAAAAACTCAGAGAGATGGTGTCTGATAAACTGAGAATAACTCTTCTTGCGGATGTATCGGAAAAATATGTAAACCAGCTCTCAGGAGGAATGCAGAAGAGGGTCGCCATTGCGCGCGCCCTGATTACAGACCCTGAAATACTTTTTTATGATGAACCGATAACAGGCCTTGACCCGTTGACTTCGGAAGGCATTGTCGAACTTATAAAAAGCCTTCATTCAAACATTAAAAAAACAACAATCATTATTACACATGATATCAGAGGTTTTATTGATTTTACGGATTACATAATGCTAATTGACGAAGGACGAACATTATTCTGCGGAAAGAAGGAGGAATTCATGACTTTTGAGAATGTAATTGCAAAAGCGTATATAAAGATGGCGGGGAAAATATGAAGATGAAAGCTTTTACAATCGGAATTGTTGTGATTTCGGGGCTATCAATTCTTATTTTTGTTTCTTTTTATATGAACAAGATCCGTATAGCGCAGTCGGACAACTATGTCCTCGTGAAATTTGAATCCGTAGATGGTCTCAAAACCAATGATGAAGTGAGATTCAGAGGGGTAAAATGCGGAATGGTGGAACAGATTACTCTCAAAAATGATTTTGTATTGGTTAAACTCTGGATGAACAAAAAAGTAAAAGTTCTAAACAATAGTTTCGTATCTCTTCAGGATTTCGGAATAATAGGCGGAACCAAATACATTTTTCTCCAGCCGCTTGGTGAAGCGGATTATAATTATCCGAGTGATACGCTTATCGGAGTGAGGTATGACTTTAATATAGCGCAGCTTGGAATAATGCTGCAGGAAATAAAGAAAATTGTGGAAAATTCCATGCCGGAGAAGGGAAAGATAAATGCCATAACCGACACGATATATTCGGCTTTGAATAAAATAAATCAAATTGTAGATAAGAATGACACCGACATAAGAACAGCGGTTAAGGACATAGCTCATGCATCCGACAAGGTGCGTCTCCTTGTTGATTCCCTCTATCCGGCAGTCAATCTTGTAAAAAAGGAGATAGATGTGTTCTCAGAGGGAAGCGGCACTGTGAAGAGGATACTCAGGGAGGATACGGTATATATGCAGTTAAACAAGAGTCTCCGCCAGCTCAATGAAATTCTTGATGATATGAAGAGGA
>JBFXGO010000013.1:0-47659 GCA_050239825.1 bacterium | reverse complement strand
TTCAGGATGGGAAAAATTAAAGCCAAATTGTAGCTTTTTAACTGGCGGCTAGTGAAGATTACTGTAAAGACAAAATCTTACTCAGCAGTGTCACCCTGAATGCCTCTATGGTTATGACTCAATCGAGTCACCCTGAACTATTCAGTAGTTATGACTATCGTGAAGGGTCTATCAGTTTATTGATTATTGTTTATTGATTGTTGATGATTGAAGATTGTTTATGGGCTGATGGCGGGTGTAGCGTCGGCTCGCACACTCCGCTTCGCCGCTTTATCAAGATGGGTTAGCGGAGCAAGGGGTCGCCCACTTGATGGGCGTCTTCGCGGAGCGTCCTCGCCGACTTGTAGCTTTCGTGTTTCAATAAGTTATTTAATTGATTGAATCTTCTAAAACCATTGCCGAGGGTGAAATGTGCGCGAGCGCACATGATAGACGCCTCGGGTTGCACCAGAAGTTTTAGAAGATTATTGAAAAGAATAAATATTAATCAGCAGTATATTGAGTTATGACTGCACTGGAATTTTTCCTCGGAACTGTAAAGACAAGTTATTTACTCGGCTCTCCGTATTAAGCTCAAGGCTCACGGCACAAGGCTCAGGGCTGATTTGGTGGGCTGATGAATAGCGTAGCGTCGGCTCACACACTCCGCTTCGCCGCTTTATCAAGATGGGATAGCGGAGCAAGGGGGCGACCACTCGATGGGCGTCTTCGCGGAGCGTCCTCGCCGACTTTGAGCTTTCGTGTATCAATAAGTTATTTAATTGCCTGAATCTTCTAAAACCATTGGCGCGGGTGTAATGTGCGCGAACGCACATGATAGAAAAGAACGGGTTGTACCAGAAGTTTTAGAAGATTAATGAAAAGAATAAATATTAATCAGCACTCTGTATTGTATTTAAACTCGTAACCCGTAACTCGTAACTCGAAACTGATTGTTTAAAAGACTGAATCGTCTGTGAATTCGTAGATTACGCCTATTTCTTTTTTATATAGGTTCGGACCGGATATAGACATGACTCTGAACTTTACAAAGCCGTCTCTGCATCTCATAACATAGAGGTGACCGACTGTGATTGGGGCGCATATTGAATCAAATTGCATATTTGGTTCTATTCTGTCGATGAAATTGAAGGACTCCTCTCCATAGTCCTTTATATCCTGCCTCAGAGAGAGTGTGTCGAGGAGGAGATAAACATTCATCCCCCTCGCGCTGTTTTCGATTGAAGGATTGTAATCCACTATTGCGACAATGTCGTTTTTTGAAAAATTGGAATTGAGGTTTCCTATCGAGAAGTCGAATCCATAGTAATAGATTGTTCCCTCATCCGCCTCTCCCATGAAATAGCATGAGAAAAACAAGGATGCCAAAAAAATCATTGAAATAAATATTTTCTTCATTATAATACTTTAACTTAAAGCAGAATGTATGTCAAGATTTAATAAACTTCTGGATATAATCCCAAATATACCCCCCGAAAAATCCGTAAGGGGGCTAATTCCATTTTTGCTTAAAAACAGAGAATTGAAGGGAGAAAAACAGCTCATTCTGGAGAGCGACTTTGAGACCGCCTCAATGCTGGCGGAGAATCTTGAACTTTTTGAAGAGGAATCATACCTTCTGATAGATGCATCAAATGAAGATGCTGTGTACCTTGCCCTTTATGCCATGAAGACAGGCAAATCGATTGTCTCTGACAAAAATTTTTCGTCAATAAAATTTCCTGAAAAATCAAATTTCATGAAAAATGGAATCACCATAAGAAGAGGCGAGAAATTGGATTTTAATGAAATTGAAAGAATCCTCTCCTCTTTCTCTTTTGAGAGACAGGACAATGTATATGAGAGAAAGGAGTATGCGGTCAGGGGGTTCATTCTTGACATATACGGAATCGTCGGACCTTGTGTGAGGATAGAGTTGTATGATGAAACAGTTGAAGACATAAGAGAGATTTCAACACAGACGCAGGAATCGGTGAAAAGGATTGAGGAGTATTTCCTTCCTGAAAAAACAGCAATTGAAGAGGCGGAGACGAAAGCAGAGGTTTTTTTAAGCGGTTATCTTTCATATGACATGGAGGATATTCTGCTCTCTCAGAATACGGATTATTCAGTGTGCGAGGAATTGAAGCCTCTGTCGCTTCAGTCGGGATCTCTCAGTTCATACATTGATGCAAACTACAGAGGCTGGAAAGTAAGGATTTTCTGCGCGAATGATTATGAAGAGGAGAGAATAAAGAAGATTACTTCAGCTGATGCTGAGTATTACAGGGGAAACATAATTGCGGGATTCTCTCTTCCCGAAAAGAGAGAGGTCTTTATAAATGATTTTGAAGTCTTTTCAAGGAAGAGATTTTCGAAGTTTTACGAGGTTCCCCTCTCTCCTATAGCACTCGAAGAGCTTGATTCCCTTGAGATGGGCGACATAATTGTGCATCAGACATACGGTGTGGGGCGATATGCGGGCATAGAGAGGGTGACATACGGAGAGAGGTATACAGACTGCATTAAAATTTTTTATGACAATAACGACAAACTCTTTGTTCCTGTCGATCAGATAAGGCTGATAGATAAGTATATCGGTGGAAAGGAGAGAGAACCAAAGCTCTCCTCTCTTGCGAAAAATTCATTTGAGAAACAAAAAGAGAAGGTGCGTGAATCCGTAAAGAGAATAGCCGGCGAACTTCTCCGATTGTATGCTGAAAGAGAGGTTGTCGCAGGATTCAGGTTTCAGCAGGATGATGAAAGACAGATTGAAATGGAGGAGATGTTTGAACATGAAGAGACTGAAGACCAGCTGAAGGCGATTGAAGAAGTAAAAAAAGACATGATGAAGGATAAGCCGATGGACAGGCTGATATCGGGAGAGGTGGGATACGGAAAGACAGAGGTAGCCGCGAGAGCGGCGTTTAAAGCATTTTTAAGCGGAAAACAGGTTGCGTTTCTTGTTCCCACGACAATTCTCGCCCAACAGCATTTTGAGACGCTTAGGGAGAGACTCAGCGCCTTTCCGATAAGGATTGAAACTCTATCACGCTTCAAAAGCGAGAAGGAGAAGACAGAGGTCAAAAGAAGGATACGGAATGGAGATGTTGATCTTGTTATAGGAACGCACGCTCTTTTATCAAGCGACATTGAATTTTTTGATTTGGGGCTCTATATTGTTGACGAAGAGCACCGGTTCGGAGTGAAACAGAAAGAGAAAATAAAGGAACTGAAGAAGAGCATTGATGTTTTGGCAATGTCGGCAACCCCGATTCCGAGAACTCTTGAAATGGCTTTGACAGGAATAAAGGATATTTCAAACATTATGACTCCTCCGGCCGGCAGAAAGGCGATAAAGACATTTGTGGTGAAGTGGGCAGAGGATACAATAAAAACAGCAGTTTTAAAAGAGCTTTCAAGGCAGGGACAGGTCTATTTCCTGCACAACAGGATAGAGACCCTGAAGAGTCTTGAGGAAAAACTGAAAGAGCTTTTTCCGGAAGTGAGAATCGTATCCATGCACGCAAAAATGCACTCAATTGAGATTGAAGAGAAGATGCGGGCATTCAGAGATAGAAACTTTGACATTCTTCTGTCCACAGCCATTATTGAGTCCGGAATAGACAATCCCAATGTAAATACAATGATAATCAACAGGGCGGACATGTTCGGTTTAGCCGAACTCCATCAGCTGAGAGGGAGAATCGGACGCTCTCAGAGGGAGGCGTACTGCTATCTTATCGTGCCGGAAAAGACACAGATAACTGAGAATGCCAAAAAAAGGCTCTCGGCATTCAAATCATACTCCTCGCTGGGAGCCGGAATAAACCTCGCCATCAAGGATATTGAGATGCGGGGAGCCGGAAAAATTTTGGGGACACAGCAACACGGATTCATTGGAAATGTAGGATACAACCTCTACTTCAAGATTCTCAATGAAGCAATAGACGAGGTAAAAGGCGTCAAGAAGGCGAGTTTGATAGAACCAACAATAAATATTCCCGGCAACACATTTGTTCCCGACGGATTCAACCTTACAAAGAGCGGAAAAATGAAGCTCTACAGAGATATTTCGCAGATAAGCAAGAGAGAAAATATTGAAAAAGAGAGGTTGAAATTCATTGACAGGTACGGAAAGATGCCAGACGAGATAAAAAACATGTTTTTGCTACAAGAGATGAAAATAATATGCAAGGAGAAGCTTATAGGAAAAGTTGAGATGCTTGGAAAGAACCTATATATAGAGTTCATGGTGGGATATGAACCCGGAATAGATGAGGTGAGATCTCTGCTTGCAAAGATTGAAAATCCTCTTGAGGTAAAGCACCAGCCATCCTTCACAATTGTAATAAAGAATGTGGATTCAAGAAAACTGTATCCATTCACAAGTTCTCTATTGAAAAGTTTGCTATAATCTGATAAAATAAAAAATTGAAATAGATTAAAAGGAGGTTCAATGCTCAGACGTTATATAACAGCGCTGATTTTTCTGACACTGCTTCTTGCAGTTTCAGGATGCGCAGAGAAAGATTATCCTCTCGCAGAGGTTGGGGGAAAAGTCTTCTACAAGAGTTATTTCGAAAAATTATTCGTACCAATGCCAAACGCGACATATGAAGAGAATAAAATAAAAGCGGATCAGGTTTTTGAGAATACCCTCAAACAGATTACTGCTTACGCTTATCTTGAAAAGAACAACATGATTCCGGAGAATGTTGTGCAGATGAGGATTCAACAGGAAAACAATAAGCTTATTGAATCTGTCTACAAGCAGGAAGTTCTTGACAGAATAAGGGTGAGTGAAAAAGAAATTCATGAGACATACAAAAGGCAAAAGACAACCATTTGGTCGCAGCATATTCTGACAAAGGAAAAAGCCCTGGCAGACAGCATTTATCAGATCCTGAAAAGGTCTCCCGAAAGGTTCGGAGAGATGGCGGCACTCTTTTCAGAGGACACAAACAATAAAAACAACGAGGGAAATCTCAGAGAGTTTTCAGGCGGCACATTTGTAAAGGAGTTTGAAGACGCATGCATGAAGATGCCTGTCGGTGTAATATCAAAACCCATTCAGACTCCCTTTGGATATCATATAATAAGAGTAAAAAAGCGCGAATTGAAGGATATGTCAAATTATGCGACAGAGAAAAAGGCGATAGAGGCGAGTCTCAAAAAGAAGCTGACAACTGATGAGGTTGTTAAGAGCGAAAAGAGACTGAGAGACCTTGCCAAAATGGAGATAAATGTAGAGAATATAGGAAAAGTGTTGAGTTCCCTAAAGAGGGACTCGACCGGAGCGGTAATGATTGATTCTCTTAAAGAAGAGAAAGATCTTATTCTTGTCTCCTCCACACTTGGAAAATGGAACATAAGGACAATAGACAGTATAACCGCAAGAGAGGGATTCGGCAAGGTTCCTTACAACAGCCCTGACGCTCTAAAAGCCCACATTGACAGAGTGGTATTTTTCAAAACAATATATGAAAAGGGAAAGAGAATGGGAGCCGACATGGCTTCTGGTTTTAAGAAGGACATAGAGCTTAAGATGGCGATAATAACCGAACAGCAGATTGTCAAAGATATTCGAGCGAGCATTGTCACTGACGATACTACGCTTGTAAATTACTATAAGTCAAATATAGCTAAATTTACCGAAAAAGGCAGAGTCGGAATATACATTATGATAAATGACGACAGCATGAAGGTTCAGATGGTGAAGGACTCTCTTGCCAAGAAAAATGATTTCAGACACTTCTCCAAACTCTATTCAAAGGTAAAACCGAAAGAATTTTCAAAACCGGATTATTACATTTATACTGAAGATGACTCAACCGGATACTATCAGCAGGCGATTTCTCTGGGCAAAGTAAATAAAGTTTCCGGAATATTCAGGAATGAGGGCGGCTTCAACATGATTAAGGTCATGGAGATAGTTCCTCCGAAACCGACGGAGCTGACAGATGCATTTAAAAATGGAATGCTGAAGAATGATTACCTGAAGAGTGTAACAGATTCAATTATAAATACTGAATATGAAAAAGCAAAAACAGAGATGAAGTTTGTCGTATATAAAGACAAATACGAAAAACTGCTCGAAGAAATATTAGCAAAGACAAAGGAGACAAAATGAAAAAGAACAATACAGTGGTAATTCTGCTGGCAGTTGCAATTATTCTTGTTCTTGCAATAGCCTATCTTGTAACAAACAACAGCTCCAAGACATCATTTGTAACGACAGGAAAGCCCCTTGCCAAAGTAAACGGAGAGGCGATAACCGATGAGCTTGTAAATCTTGTTATGCAGGGCGGACAACTTACAGAAGAGAATAAGAAGGTCGTCATTGACGAACTGGTAGATAATTTTATTGTTTATCAGGAGGCTGTTAAGGCAGGAACAGACAAAGATCCGGAGATAGTCAATCAGCTTGAAATGCAGAAGAGACTTCTTGTGGCGAATAAATTCATGGAAAAGAAAATTGCAGAGCTTGCTCCGATAAAGGAAGAAGACATCACGGCTTATTATGAAAACAATAAAGAAAAACTGATGAAAAAGGTGAAGCTCGGCATAATAGTTCTTGCACCCAATGCGGCTTATGCCGATTCAATATACAAAGTAATAAAATCAGGGAAAAAATCCTTTGAAGCAATGGCAAAAGAAGTCTCACTTGACGAAAGCACTTCAAAGAACGGCGGAATACTTCCGGACTATGTGGTTTACAAACAGTGGGCATCAAACGGCCTTGCAATTCTTGATTCAATGGCATTTTCATTGAAGAACAAAGGCGATATATCAGCTCCTTTCATGGAGCTTAACGGCGCAATCATGATAGTGAAGCTTATTGATTATCTTCCTTCCAACATAGACGCCGCATCAGGAAAGGGATACCTCTTGAACCTGCTTTATGCGGACAGGAATAAAACATACATAGCTTCATTTGTCAGCACCCTGAAAGACAAATCAAAGGTGGAATACATTGAGCAGGAAATTCAGCAGTAAACCCGCTTTACTCTGTGTTTTAATATCGTTATTTACAGTTTTGTCCGCATCAAGCTCGGGTGCGGACAAAATTTTCGCGGTTGTCAATGATTCTATTATTCTAAAATCAGAATATGACCAGAGAATAGAGCTTCTTGAGAATTCAACGTTATTTTCAAAAGAGGTCGCGGATTCTCTTAAAAACAGCATGCTCGAGATAATGGTCGGAGATAAAATACTTCAGATAATCGCAGACAAAGATTCAATCTCCATAGACACGGTTCTTTTATCGGAAGATGTGGATAAGAGAATTGAAGATGCAAAGAAAAATTTCAAGAGTGATGAAGAATTTCTTTCATACCTTGAACAAAACAATCTCACGGAAGAGGCTCTTAAAAAGAATTACCTTGAACAGGCCATAAAGATGGCTCTCAAGCAACAGCTTTTGATGAAAAAACAGCTGAACATAATGGTAAACGAAAATGAGATGAAAAAATTCTACGAAGAAAACAAGGATTCTTTCTTTACACCTCTCTCCGCAGACCTTTACCATATAACAGTGGTGGTGCAGCCGGACTCGCAAGCCATGATTTCAGCACTTCAAAAGATAGAGTCTGTCTTCATGTATATTAAATCAGGCAATGACATGGGAGAGGCGGCGAAAGAGTATTCCGAAGACGAATCGGCGAAGAATCGTGGAATCGTTGGATATGTAAAATACACTGATTTGCCTCAGGAACTTGCCGCTTTCCTATACATGAATTCAAAAGAGGATACTCTTCTTGTAACACAATCCCGTTCGGGGTTTCATCTGATAAAAATAATAAAGGCAGAAGCAGATTCAATCAAATTTCAACAGGTTGTCGTTAAAATGCCTGTAACGAAATCCGATTCCACCGATGCAAAGAAGAGGGCGGAGTTCATAGCAGGTGAAATAAAATCTTCAAAGATATCTTTTGAAGAGGCGGCAAAAAAATATTCGGACGACCCGTCAACAAAGGACGCGGGCGGTTTTCTGGGAAGAGTAGCTATTGAAATGCTGTCCGAAGAGATAAAAGATACTCTTTTAAAGCTTGAATCCGACTCTGTCTCCGGAGTGATTCTCGGAGATTTTGGGTACGAAATATTCCAGATGAAGAACAAAGAGGGCGGTTACATAAGCGAATACAAAGATGTGAAGAATATGATTGCTTCAATTCTCGAAAACAAGAAGGTGGAAAAAGAGATAAACTCTCTTATCGACAAAGAGAAGAAGAGAGTTCTTGTAAAAGTCCTCGAATGAAAAGAATACTTGTTTCGGCAGGAGAGGCGGCAGGAGCAAACCTGCGGCTTCTCTCCGCCGCAGCCCTTAAAAATCCCTCCGTAAAATTCGATTTGGTTTCAGATGAAAAAGCGACAAACGATTACTGCAGAGAGACAAAGACAATTCTTCCGAAAAACATTTCAATGATTCAGACAGAGAGGCGCAATTTTAAAATTACTCCCGGGAGGCCTGACAGAGAGAGCGGACTTCTTGCTTATGAATCCCTTAAAAGATCGGTTGACATCATAGAGAAAAAGAAGAAGGATTATCTGGGGCTTCTGACGCTTCCTGTGATAAAGAGCAGTGTGAGTTTATACTGCAGGGGATTCAGGGGACACACAGAGTACCTCGAAAAGAGAGACGGGAGAGAGGCGGCGATGCTTCTCTATTCCAAAAAAATATCCGTTGCGCCTATCACTACTCATATTTCTGTTTCAGATGTTGAATCAATGATAAATTATCAAAATATTTATCCCAAAATTGCGGCAGTTCAGGAGTTTTATCGGAAGCGTCTTAAAAAAACTCCGAAATTTGCGATATTGTGCTTGAATCCCCACTGCTCCGACAGGGGACTTCTTGGAAAAGCTGATGAGAAGATTTTGAAAATAGCAGAGAAATTGAAAAAGGATTTTGATGTATCTTCTCCTCTCTGTGCGGATTCCGCATTTACAGAAGAGAATATGAAAAAGTATGATGTCTTTTTCGGAATGTACCATGATCAGGTTCTGATTCCATTCAAAATGCTCTCATTCAATAATGGAGTAAATGTGACATGCGGACTCTCATACCTGAGAGTCTCTCCCGACCATGGACCCGCATGCGACAAGGTTTTTTCAAATGACCTTAGTGCCGGTTCAACCCTCGAATCGGTCAAACTTCTCCTTAAAACCGCAAAGAAATAATCATTATCCCCCAAAAAGTTCCGACATTCTGAAGTTCTCTATTCGTTCTTCTCATGTGAAGAATCTATCATTTTTATTGTTAATCGCAGATTGTTTGTTGATAATTGAAGATTGAGCTGGGGCTGCTGGCGGGTGTAGCGTCGGCTCACACACTCCGCTTCGCCGCTTTGTCTCGGCAAACCTCGACGGGCGTCTTCGCGGAGCGTCCTCGCCGACTTGTAGCTTTCACTTTCAATAAAAATTGAATTGCTTGTCCTCGGAAAAACATCGAATAGCAGTGCGGAGATGCACTGGAATTTTTCCTCGGAACTGTAAAGACAAAATCTTACTCAACCGTGTCACCCTGAACGCCTCTGTGGTTATGACTATCGTGAAGGGTATATCATTTGATTGGTTATTGTTTGTTGATAATTGAAGATTGAGCTGGGGCTGCTGGCGGGTGTAGCGTCGGCTCACACACTCCGCTTCGCCGCTTTGTCTCGGCAAACCTCGACGGGCGTCTTCGCGGAGCGTCCTCGCCGACTTGTAGCTTTCGTGTTTCAATATTTGTTATGGGGACACACCGAAGGAATGTCCCCAAATCTTCTAAAACCATTGGCGAGGGAGAAATGTGCGAGAACGCACATAATAGAAAAAACGGGTTGCGCCAGAACTTTGAGAAGATTAATGTAAAGACAAAATATTACTCAACTCTACTATTGAAATTGTCAATGTGTTCCAAACCTTTTCTGCATTTGGTTACTTTTCCAGTATAACTACTGTTTCAAAATGAATCGTGTTGGGGAACATGTCGAATATTGCTATATCCTTGATTTCAAATCCGCTTCCGGCGGCCATTTTAAGGTCCCTCGCAAGAGTAGCCGCATCACAGGAAATGTAGATAATCTGTTTTGACACACCGTCAAAGATTCTCTTCATTGCCATCGGGTGAACTCCTTCGCGCGGAGGGTCTATTATGCATACATCGAACCCCTTATCGTCAAATTCAAGCTTTTCATCAACGAATCTCTGCACGGGATTCACATTCTTTGCTTTATTCTCGGCAATGTTCTTCCTCATGTAATGCACGGAGGCTTTGTTTGACTCTACGGAGACAACCTCGCCAAACAGGTTTGAAAAGAGAATAGAGTATATTCCGACCCCCGAAAAAAGGTCTATCATACTCCCACCTCTCTTTATCTTCTTTGTGATAAAGGAGACCATCTCGTTCGCAATGCCGGGGTTAACCTGCATGAATGTCGGGTATGAGTATGTAAAGACTCTTCCGTCTATTATCTCCGAGAGGGTTCCCTTTCCCTTTATATAGAGCGCAGTCCTATCTTTAAGAAGCTCAACGATGCTGTCGGCCTTTATTTCCCGGATAAAAGGAGGTACATTCTCCTCCCTCTCGCAGTCAGTATAGAATGCCGCAAGGGTCTTTCCGAAGCGGGATGATTTTATGACAATCTTTTCGGTTCTTGAATCAAAGATAATTTTGCTTCTAATGTCTGCAATAACCTCGTTTATCTTATCAGAGCAGATGAGGCACTCTTTTATCTCTATGACTCTGTTAGTCTTTTCCTTTAATAGCCCCACCCTTCCTTCGCTTATCGAGAGTGTAATCTTGTTTCTGTAGCCGAACTCCTCCTTAGAGAAGTACTTTATCTCTTTGCATAACTCTATTCCTCCGTTCTTTGAAAGAAGCTCTTTGAGTATGGATGTCTTTATCTCCGCATGATTCTTATAATCAATATGCTGGATGTCGCACCCGCCGCACTCTTCGTAGTATGCGCACTTCGGCTCAATGCGCATTGGAGAGGGCTTTTCAATGGATACAATTTCAGACTCAACATAATTCTTCTTCCTCTTTGTCTCTCTCACAGTAATTTCGTCAAGCGGAGCGGTTTTGGGCACAAAGCATGCTATGCCGTTCATGCGTCCCAGCCCCCTTCCGTCGGAAACAATCTTCTCAATCTGAACTTTAAAATCTTCTGTCATTTGAGTATCAGATAATCCGCCTTAAGAGGATCGAAATCCGCAGAATCGACGGATATGGAGATAGTGGTTATTTTTATGCCGGGATTTATAGACTTAAGCTGCTGATATATTCCCTGATGATAATCCGAGTGAAACTCTCCGCAGACCATGAAGACGAGTCTGTCCGGATATTCGCTTAACGCCTTATTGATTGAAAATGCCATTGTGGCGTCCTTAAAGAGCTGTGAGAGGAAAATGTTTTCCTGTGACATTGCCGACATGGGCATGCCGGGGACTATCATTGAGAAGAAATCGAAGAACCTCTGCTTATAGTCATCCGGAGTAGAGAATGGCTTCACAAAGAAATCCTTTATGTCAGAGATGGAATTTAAGGTGTCTGACCCGTGCTTTGAAACAAGGGATGCGAGACTGCGCGGTATATTGGCGGCAATGACGGGAATCTTATTCTTCTTTGCGAATTCTACAAGGTTTCTGTAATCTGATTCGTAATTTTCCCAAGGCCTCGAAGCTTTCAGGAAGCTGTCCTCAGTTATTTCTCCTGCAAGATAAGAGTTGAGAACTCTCTGCACATCGCGTTCAAACATCTCAAGAGAGAGAGTTATATTTCTCATCTTTAAAACTCTTTTGAAGAGGTCCTCCTCAACATAATGGTCAAATGGAGAATCATGAGTCTCTCCGATTAAAACAACATCCGATGATGCTAAATCCTTCATGAAATCAGAGAAGGATATCTCTCTGTAATCTGCTGTCGAAAAGACCCTGTAATCTGACTTTTCCTGAATGCTCTTTGCGCAGGAAACAAAGAGCAAAAGAATGAAAACAGAATAAATGATTTTTTTCATAATTTTATCTCTACATAGATATTACTATTATATGAATTATAGTCAAGTGGGAGAGTTGTCTTTATCTGAATACATGGATAATAATTTCTTTTCTCTTGAAATAAATTGAAAAATATACTAATATATACTAAAGTATAACAAAGGGTACTAAAGTGCAAAATAAAAAGACCGGATATTTGACCATAGAAGAGTTGGCAGAGCTTCTTTCCGTGAACAAAAAGACAATTTATAAAATGGTCAAAGAGGGTTCCGTCCCATTTATAAAGGTGGGAAAGCAATACAGATTTGATTCACAGGAAGTCATTGATTCGATGAAAAAAGGAAAAGCGCCTATTCTTGAAAGAATGAAATTGATGGAAAACACATACAAAAAAAGGCTATTGTTCGCAGGATTCCTTACGAATATGTTAAAGAAAGAAAGAATTAAACCCATTGTAGTTGGTGGCAATGCAGTAGCTTTCTACACGGCTGGAGGATATGCTACAGGAGATATCGATATTGTCATAGGAGACACAAAGAAGGCGGAAAAAATAATGAAAAGCATCGGTTTTAAAAAATCGGGGAAAGGATATATCTCAAAGGAACTTGATTTATTTGTGAAATTTCCGTCGGGCACTCTCGCTGGAAGTATGGAGAGAGTGGTTGAAGTGGAAATAGAAGAATATAGAGTCTTCATTATAGGTATAGAGGATATAATTCAGGACAGGTTGAATGCATATATACACTGGAAATCAAGGGATGACTTTGAGTGGGCTAAGCAGATGGCTGTTTTGAATAAAAAAGAGATTGACTGGAAATATCTAAAAAAAAGAAGCACTGAAGAAAAAACAGCGGAGGCATTTGAAAAGCTTAAGAAGGAAATAAAATGAGAAAATTGCATTTTGAAGAGTACACCATGGAATTGAAATCTAAAGAAGCAGTTTCTTTAAGAAGAGAATCAAGAAACAGAAAAAGAAAAGAGAGCCACTGGTCAGGGCTTCTTGAGATAAGTAAGAAAGCAAAGTCATCAGAAATAATAAAAATTTCCAGGCGAAAATATAGAATTATTTTATGATATCCGAATTTTCATTTTTTCTTGACATATAAACTATATGATATAAAATAATCCGCATGAATAAAGAATACATTCAGGCGGAGTTCGATATAACAAATGCCGAAATTGACGAGGAGAAACTCGAGACTCTCTCTTATGTGCAGAGAATCTATTATTCCCTCCTCGAAAACCGCGAGACAGGGAAGAAGACTCTTTACATTTACGGAAGAACTTATGATGACATACTCACCTCGGCAAAGGTAATAAGCGGTAATTTCAATCTTGAACATTACAAAAAGAAAAAAATATTCGAAAAGAATTATCTTCTGAAGTACCTCAAGACATACAAGCCCTTCAATGTGGGAAAGTACAGGGTCATACCATATTTTCACAAAACAAAAGTCAAATCCCGCAAAACTGAGATAATAATGAATCCGGGATTCTCCTTCGGCACAGGTGAGCATCCCACTACAAAGCTCGTGCTTCTGTTGATGTCTGACCTTGATCTGACAGGCCTTGATGTTTTGGACTGCGGAGTAGGCTCCGGAATTCTCTCAATAGCGGCATCGAAGAGCGGTGCAGGGAGAGTTGTCGGATTTGACATTGACGACTCTATAGTTGTTTCGACAGAGGAGAATGCAAAGCTGAACAGAACAAAGAATGCAAGATTCATTCTCGGCACTCTCGACAGGATAAAGAAGAGCGAAATGTTCGACATCTTTCTCGTCAATATGCTGTCGCACGAATTCAAGACCTTCTTTGCCAACCTTATGCCGCACGCAAGAGTGGGAAGTTCTGTTCTCGTCTCCGGAATTCTTCTCTCCGAGGAGAGTGAAATAGAAAAGTACTTTAAATTGATGGGAATGAAAATAATAGAAAAAAAGGTTCTCGGAGAATGGCTCGGATACTCTCTCTCATTCTGATACTGTCATCTCTGGCTTTATTCGCCGATGAGGCGCGCTTTCCTTTGGACGAATCCATCATTACGGGATCATTCGGAGAGTTCAGGTGGAACCACCTGCACGCGGGGCTTGATCTTTCAACTGGCGGAGTTGAGGGGAAACCGGTATATGCTCCGGTTGACGGCTGGGTATCATACATAAAAAGGGATTTTACAGGTTATGGAAATACTGTCTTCATAGAGGATGGGAAATACATATATGTTTTTGCCCATCTTCAAAAATTCAATGAACCTTTGAGCATTAGACTTTCGGAGAATAAATTCAGACAGACGATCTATCCGGGAAAGAATGAAATTCAGGTTAAGAAGGGAGAAGTATTTGCATACACAGGTTCGTCAGGTACATCAAATCCCCATCTGCACTTTGAAGTGCGCTCAAAAATGAATAATCCATTAAATCCGCTTTCCATATTCAGTATTGAGGACAGAGAGTATCCATATATATACGGTGTTCTCTTTGAATGCGCCTCTGATTCGACTCTAATAAACGGAAAACATGATAATGTATACATACAAGCTACAAAAGTCAATGATTCTACATTCAGGGTGAAGCCGGTAAACATATATGGTCCATTCTCTATTTCAGTTAAAGTGATTGACAAAGCTAATTCCCAATCAGCAAAGCTCTTTGTCTATGAGGCATCGCTCCAGTCGGGTGAAAGGACTCTGCTAACATTCTCCCTTGATTCAATAAGTTTTGAGCTGAGCAGGAAATCACCGCTCTTCTTCAGGGGAGATGTGCCTGTTAAGAATTCCAACTACCTATTTACCTTTAGAAAGCCCTTTGAAAATTTTCTCTACCATTCGGCAACCGGTATATTGTCGCCAGATATTGATACATTAATTACGACAAACTTAACAGATTTTAGTGGAAACACTTCAAGGTGCGATATACCAATAGTGAAATCTAAGGAGAAGAAAAAGGAGTATGACTCATTCGTCAAGATGAAGAAGGTGAACAATAAGATAGTTGTTCTTATGTCTGGCTCCTATGCAAAGTATTCTGTTTCAGAGAAAGTGAAGAGTTATTTCTTAGAGTATGATGTTGATGATAGGTATAAATACTTTGTATATGAGAGGTGGGGTGTGACTGAGAATGGATTTGCAGTTGACGGATTGACTGTTAAAGAGAATATTGCACACATAGATAATACTATATCATTAAAATTGTCTGATTCAATCTCTATTTTCTCTGATAACGAGCTTTCATTTCTTTTCAATAGAGAAGTGAAGGAGAAGAGGGGCATGATTTATTCAACAGATTTATTTAAAATACAACTTTGCGACCAGTATCTGGAAAGATCGGTGAAGATTATTCTGACAGGCTACAAGGGAAAGGCTTTTTATTTGTATAATAATGGTGTGCAAACATTTGTAAGTATTTTAGAAGATTCCGACACTGTGAGACTTGACCATCTCAGGTCCTTTATAATAGGCAATGACATAAAACCTCCCAAACACTCAAGGCTGAAGAAGAAGACCTCCAATGGATACAACTGGCTTACATACTCTCTTTATGATTCTGAGTCAGGGATAGATTGGAACTTTGTGGCAGATTCGAACTATCTTTACAATGAACCGAATATGTCAAAGGGGAATGTCAAGATACGAGTGGAGAAGGGGAAGCAGGAATTCTTTGTGATTAAAGATAAAGAAGGGAACAGAGACACAATATTGCTGAATCAGTAAATGGTATGGGGGGCTGCACGCGGGCGTAGCGTCGGCTCACACACTCCGCTTCGCCGCTTAATCAAGATGGGATAAAGATATCCCTAGTCCAACATTACTGGTCTCGAGTCAAGAAATGCTTGGGGCTGCACGTGGGCATAGCGTCGGCTCACACACTCCGCTTCGCCGCTTAATCAAGATGGGAAAGCGTAGCAAGGAGAGAACCACTTGATGGGCGGCTACGCGGAGCGTCCTCGCCGACTTTGAGCTTACGATTATCAATAAGTTAATTAATTGATTGAATCTTCACAAAGCATTGGCTGGGGTGGAATGTGCGCGAACGCACATGGTAGAGGTATCGGGTTGCACCAGAACTTTGTGAAGATTACTGTAAAGACAAAATATTAATCAGCAGTATATTGAGTTATGATGCACTGGAATTTTTCCTCGGACTGTAAAGGCAAGTCATTTACTCAGCAGAGTCACCCTGAACGCCTCTGTGGTTATGACTAGAGTGAAGGGTCTATCAGTTTGTTGTTATTGTTAATAGAAGATTGATGATGGGCTACACGCGGGCATAGCGTCGGCTCACACACTCCGCTTCGCCACTTAATCAAGATGGGTTAGCGGAGCAAGGAGAGAACCACTTGATGGGCGTCTTCGCGGAGCGTCCTCGCCGACTTTGAGCTTACGATTATCAATAAGTTAATTAATTGATTGAATCTTCACAAAGCATTGGCTGGGGTGGAATGTGCGCGAACGCACATGATAGAGGTATCGGGTTGCACCAGAACTTTGTGAAGATTACTGTAAAGACAAAATATTAATCAGCAGTATATTGAGTTATGATGCACTGGAATTTTTCCTCGGACTGTAAAGGCAAGTTATTTACTCAGCAGAGTCACCCTGAACGCCTCTGTGGTTATGACTAGAGTGAAGGGTCTATCAGTTTGTTGTTATTGTTAATAGAAGATTGATGATGGGCTGCACGCGGGCGTAGCGTCGGCTCACACACTCCGCTTCGCCGCTTAATCAAGATGGGAAAGCGTAGCAAGGAGAGAACCACTTGATGGGCGTCTTCGCGGAGCGTCCTCGCCGACTTTGAGCTTTCACTTTCAATATTTGTTATGGGGACACACCGTAGGAATGTCCCCATCCTCATGAGAAGCATTGGACAGACGAGCGCTGTGGACAGGCTTCTCACTCGGAATTGAAAAGACAAAATATTAATCAATTCCCCGTATTAAGCTCAAGGCTCACGGCACAAGGCTCAAGGCTGATTTGGGGGGCTATACGGTCAATAGAGGTTCGTGATGAGGCGGACGCCCTTGGTTATGCTCTTTGAGAAGGAGCCGAAAATGCCATAACCGTCTTTTATAGTGGATTCACCATAAAACTCTTTAATTGCATAATTAGTATCCAAAGCTGATACAATAATATCAACAGTAATTGTCTCAGGAAGAAAATATCTGAACATTCCTCCCGTCATGAAGGTGTCATCTATGGAATATATCATGAAATAGTTTGTATAAAAAGTATCAGAATAAGCCATGAACTCTACTCTATAAAAGGATGTATTTGAAGATTTCCAGAAGAATATAGAGGAGCTGTCATAAAAGATTGTTTGTGAATCCTCAATACCGATGAGCACCGGAGATGAAGGAACTCTTGTTGATGCATTTAATGTATCTCCTCTGTATACTATAAAGAGAGAACACACATCTCCTTCACGAGGATTTTCCGTTATCAGATAGTAACCATTGTAAATGTTTGTTTGGCTTGCCGTATAGGGGCACTCTATGCCGTTCATTAACACCAATGCATCTGTGACAGTGTGAATTGACTCTGAATCAGAACTTGAAATTGAAGCAATTGAGTCTATGATTACAAAGTTTTCTCTCTTATCCGGAGAAATGAGTCCGAAAATATTTATTTTGTCTTTTATATATGTATTATCATCGTTTACAAAAGAACATGAAAATATAAAGAAAAGTAATGCAATGAATACGAATTTAGAATTCACCTGAGACTCCTATTGATGGAACTATAGGTAGCATGGTAAATTCGTATCTTACTGAAGGAGTTGCTTCATGGTCATAGTAATAAAAATATACATTCCGGAAATTGAATAAATTTATTATGCTTAGGTTGATTTTAAGAGATAACTGGTCAATCTTAAATTTACGCGCCAAAGATATATCAACTCTTTTATATGCGGGAAAACGGCTCTCATTGTATCCGCTCTGTATTTCATTCCATCCTGCCACACCGACAGAGTCAGTGGCAGGACTATAAAAATAATTTCTGTACTTGCCGACAACGGCGGTATATGGAAGACCGGAGCCATAATTTCCTGATACTGTCAGGAATAGTTTGTAGAAGAGAGGAAGAGTAAAAGTCAAATTGAAATTATGCGTTTTGTCATAGTATGGTAATACATAAGAAGAGTCTTTAAAGAATAGTGTTTTTGAATATGAGTACCCCAACCATCCTGAGAATCTGCTGTATGTAGATTTCAGCATAATTTCGTAGCCGCTACTCTTGGCGCTTGATTCGGTATAACTGTACTCAGGATGCTCCCTGTTTATCATTAATTGACCCAGTGTTGTGTACAATATCCGCGGGTAATCTTTTTTATAGAATTCTCCAGTAATAAAGAGATCGTCCGTAAGGTAATATTCCACTCCTGAAATAGTGTGTATGCACTCCTGTGGCTTATATAGAGATTCAATGGGCAGCCACATCTCACCGAATATTGACGCGAATGAATTGTCCTCCTGTCGAATGGAGGTTATATACTGGGAGTATTTTGCCAGACTGAGAGTCATCGCCAGATAATCTGTCAGGAAAAACTTGACTCCAGTCTGCGGGTTTATGCTGATATCTTCATCAAATTGGTATTTATCAAATCTGAGTCCAAATTGCCCTATAAACTGTTTATTGAAATTATATGAGGCGTCTATGTACGCAGAGAGTGTGAATGGAGAGCGCTTGATATCAAACATGGTAAATGTATCCGCAATTAATACATAATAATCAAATGAGTCTAAAAACGCATCGATTCCAATCCTTGTCTTCAATTGTTCCGTTTCAACAGAGAATGAACTTTTGACTCCATACTCATTTATAAAAGAGTGCGCCTTGAAAATATTAATGAGGTTCATCGTGTTATGATAGGAGGATGAATAAGCATTGAGATTTAGAGACTTGTTTTCTGATATAATTCTGGAAAGATTAAGAGCATACAATCTGTTGCCCCAATTGAGTGAGATTATATCAACAGTATCATCAATGGAAAGTTTGAGAATATCGGAGGAATTGAAATATGTAAAAGCCGCTCTTGTATTTTTGTTTGGAGAATAGTCAAGCTTTGCTGTAATGTCATAAAAATAGTATGGAAAATCGAAGTTTATAAGAGGTAATATTTTGTCAAAATATGTACGCCTACCTGATACAAAAAAAGAGAGGCCGTCATAGATTTTTGATTCCAGAAAAAGATTTACGGCGAGTATAGAGGCATCTAAGACAGCGTGAAAGTCATCTTTGGTCGGGTTGATGCTTTTAACATCAATCACAGATGATAGTCTGTTTGGATAGCTTTGAGGAAAACCTCCGGCGTAGAATTCTGCCTCTTTAACTGCATTTGTTTCAAATGTAGATAGTACTCCGCCAAGGTGAAAGGGATTCATTATGGGAGAGTTGTCGTAGAGAATAAGATTTTGGTCGGGTGACCCGCCTCTTACATAAAGAGCAGAAGAAAAGTCGCTTGATGCTACAACAGATGGCAGTAGCTGGAGAACCCTCATGATGTCCGGTTCAATGAGTTGAGGAGAAAAATCAAAATTCTCCTTCTTATAGACATCCTTGCTTATGGATATGGTCTTTGTGAAATCTGCCCTCTCTCCTGTAATCTCCTGACCCTTCATCTCGATGGCAATATGTTTTATTGTGAAGTCAACTTTTCTAAAATCGTCTTTTCCGAGCATAATGCTCTGAGTGTCGGAAGAGTATCCGATGATATTGACTATCAGAGTATATCTGCCTTCCTGAAGATTGCTTAAAGAATAATAGCCGCTTTCATCTCCGATATCTCCCACAGTTCCCCCCTGCACAAGGACATTGCAGAAAGGAATTGGTTTTTTTGTATCTTTATCGTACACATATCCTGAGATTGACGACGAGTTGATTATAACAAAACTAAGAAGGATTAAAATGAAAAATTTTGTTTTAGCAGGCATTTTTAGGCAATTTTCAATCGAGAAGATCGAATAGCTCATCAAGCAGATTGTCTGAGTTCAGTCTTACATTTGAAGTGTACTTTTCTTTTATTCTTACAGCCATTATATTTATCTGCTCATCTATTCTATTTGATTTGAGTTTCTCCTTCTTTATCTTTTCAATAATTCTCTTCTTTTCATTCGTTAACAGATCTAAGAATATTCTCTCAATCTCCTCATATATCAGGTCGCCGTTCCAGTTCTTCAGTTCTTTCTCAAATATAAGAAGGTATGACTTGTCTTCATTGGAGAGGTTCTGCTCTTTAAAGTAATGAAAACCATTGTAAAGGAGGAATTTGAATATGTCCTCTGAATAAAAATCAAACAAAGTCTCCATTATATATAGAGAGACAAGATAATACATCTCAGGATTGTATTTCTCATTGTTTTTGAAGTCAATTCCTTCAATAAGTATGTTCTTTGTGAGATTTATTATCTCTGTTCTGTGTTTTTTCATTTTATCCTTTCTGAATGTTCATTCTTAAAGCGAGATACTTTTCAAAACCATTCCTGAACATTGTTTCTTTAAGTGTACCAATATACTCCATTCCGAACATTTTTTCAATAGTGTTGTTAAGCATTAATTCCTGAACTCTTCCCTTTAAAAATCCGTCTTCATAGAGGTATCCAAGCTGGACAGGCAGAGATATTGACCCGTCATCTTGAAAATCTCCCCCCGATGTTATTAGAACGAAGAGCGCCCTCTTCAAATCCTTCAGGGAGACTCCGGTCTCCTTAGCGTAAAGATAATTTGGGTAAATCACAGATGACTGGTTGTACGGACGGGAGGATGTGCCTGTCGGCTCCTTCTTGTACATTGCGGCCCTTCTGAGGTCATACATGCCGCTCTTAACTCTACCCTCTTCTATGAGAGGAAGTATGTGCTTCTCTCTGACGAATCCGTCTCCGTCAAAAGGATTGGCTATACGCTGTTCCGGGTCATAATTTATATCATACAGGGAAAACTTTTCTGAAAATATTTGTTTGTCTATCTTTGAAGAAAAGTAAGAGCTGTTTAATTCTAAAAGCTCTCCGTTAAGATGCTTTGCGAAAAATGACATTATTGTGGGGTCCTGCCAGAATATTACAGGAATAGATTCATCCTCTATCACAATCAAATTGCCGAATGCATCAAGGTGAGAGGAGAATTTTTGAACAAACTCGTCTATATCGGGATAATCGTAATAGACATTGGCGAATGCGCCGTCAATTATAGAGGCGCTGTTTTTGTGCTTGAACATTATTTCCAAAAGCATGTTGGAGGCTCTGACCGTGTAGTCTGCGCCGAGAGTGTTTTCAAGATGCTCCTCCGTCCTTGAAGTGCGGCAGAGTCCGGAAAAAATGAAATCAGGGTTTCTCTTTGAAAGTTTTTGGAGAAGTTCATCTGTGGCTTTAAGCAGAGTCTCCTCAGTAATAACTTCACCTGAAACATCCCATGTCCGCTTTGTTCCCGATGGCAGGGAAAACTGCACAGGAATATTCAATGAAAGCGAATCTATGGCTTTTTTCTCAAGAATTTCTCTCTCGGAAAAGCTCATTGAAGAAGATATGCCTATAAAACCATTGTCAAAGACTCTGGCAGAAGAACGCTCTTTTTTTCTGTTGCGCACTGAATCAATCTCTGAATTTGTGATGGAAGCGCTTGTCTCGTCTGTCTTTATTTTGTAAAATTCTTTGTCCATATATTTCTCCTAAGAAACATTCATTTTTTTGACAAGGACATGCGGTCCTCCGAAACTAACTCTCAAGGGATACTGCTCATTTTTGCCGCATCCGCCTATAAGAGAGGATTTCAACTCAACTTCGTCGGAGAGCGCCTCTATATCATTCAGTGTTTCGAAAATAGTGCCGGTTATCACATTGATTTTCACAGGCGACTGCAGTTTTCCGGAAACAATTCTGTATGCTCTCAAAGGAGCTATTGTGAATGTTGAGAGTCCCGAACCGTGTTTTATTGATTTGATGAAATACCCGTTGTCTATTGACGACACAAGAGAATCAAAAGAAGATGCGCCTTTCTCTATGTATGTGTTTGTCATTCTTACTATGGGCTGATACTCGAAGTTAATTGCTCTTCCGTTTCCCGTCGGTTTTTCACTTAGGTCGTATGCCGTGCTCAGAGAATGGAGTCTTCCCGCAAGGATGCCGTTTTTTATGAGGTAAGTCTTTTCAGATTTTGTTCCCTCGTCATCAAACGGAGTGTAGCCGGAGTTTCCCGGAATGTCTCCATAATCGATAATACTCAACAAATCGCTTCCCACTCTCTTCCCGAGAGCCCACTCCCTCTTCATGTTCTCGTCTCCGATCATGAAATCGGATTCCGATTTATGTCCGAAAGATTCGTGGGCAAAAACTCCTGCCGCACCGGGAGAGAGTATCATAGGAAAAACCCCGGCTTCACATGAATCAGCGCATAGGAATTTTTCGCTCTCCGAAATGGATTCGCGAAGCTTTTCTTCCTTAGAAAGCAATTTGGCGAAATTGTCGGAATAGCAGGAATACATGTCATTGAAGTTTTTGTCACTGTCGGAGAATCTGTAACCTATCCTTACCTCGCTCCCGAAAAAATCATACCCTGTGCTTACTCCTTTTGAATTTGAAAAATAAACCTCGCTTTTTTTGTCGATATAGGTTGATTGCGTCAGTTTTATTTTTGGGTACTCCCTTGTTATTTCATCGTATGATTTCAAAAGAGAGTGCTTCTCTTTGATTGAAACAAATGATGATTTTGATTCATAGAGAAATCTCTCTGCAGAAAATTCTCCCAGCGAATCGAATATCGGAAGGGATTTTCCTTTATGGGTCTTTGATATCCGGCAGAGGGAGTCAACCTCCCCCTGAATATTCTCTACTGAAGAAAGAGATTTATAAAACCATCTTCCATTATTGTAAACTCTTATGAATGCGCCGATGTTGGTCTCCTCAATTGCATTTGTAGTCTCATGATTTGACATTGCTATTGAAGTCAATGAGCTCAGCTCGACCCTCACATCAAAATAGTCCACAGCTTTTTTGGTGTTCAGTTCATTCAAAATCCTGATAATTTCATTTTTATCCATAATTAAAACGAGTAAGAAAGGTTTGCTCCCAAACCGTTGTTTTTTGTGGGATAAATATTGAATCCGAGATTATTACCAAAATCGGAACCGCTTTGTATTGCATCTTTTCTCAGCATATATACTCCAAACTCTCCTGCAACCATGCATATTGCGCCAACGGAAGTGTGGAATTTCGGCGCTGAAACAAAATTCTCGTTAGTATAGCTTTCAATAACCAATTCTATTCCTTGTCCAAGGGTGCCGCCCACCACTCCGCCTATCATCATGAGTATGGCATTTCCGTCATCAAGGTGAATGTCTTTCATCAGATAAGCGGTTGCGCCAGTTGTAATCATTGACATTGCAGTGTGCATCAAAAGCATCTCATCTTCAAAGTTTGTGTAATTATCGATTTCATTTGCCAGAAGGAAACCTGTTATGGAGTTGAATGTATAGAAATATCCATCAAAAGATTTCAGTTTATGCTCCTCTTTGTTGCCGAAATAGAATCCCGCACTTCTAAATCCGAGGGAGAAGAGAAGCGCCGTAGAAAAGCCGTAAAGCTCCTTCTCCTGATTTATCCTTGAAATCTCGCTGTTATAAGCAGCCATCTCAGTGGAGTCTTCAACCCATTTTGCGGAATCCGTATACCATGTATTATCATATTCAGGATACTCATCTGTGACAATTTTTTCGGATAAGTACAAACCGGTAAGACCTCCCCAAACATAGCCCATATATGCTCCTGCGGCGTACATGTCGCTTGCGGCTCTTCTAAAAGGTCCGAGCTTTCTTGCAAGAGTGTATCCTCCCCATGATTCCGCATATCCAAAAGCCATTGCCGTGAGAGCATCAGGCATAACATCAAGACTTCCCACAGAGTAGGTTTTTCCAAACTCTGATTTTGAAGCGGCAGACCTTATTGAAAGATAATCAAAAGGTCCGATTCTGTAACCCCAATCTATAAATGCAAGAGAATAATCAGGCACATCATCCTTTATGAGAATCGGAGGAAGAAAAAACATGAGAGCGGGAGTTGAAAGAACAACCAAAGGAGAATATTTTTTTTCCATTATTCCCAAGCCTAATGCAAATTCGGTTCCATAAAAGAATCCCTGCCAAGCTCCGTACCAGCCGGCCTGCCACTTGAAAGGCACAATTCTAAGAAGCTGGGGATTGTAAAGGTTCTGCTCTGCTGTCTTTAATGGCTTTACCGACTCAACAGGCTCATCAAGTATCTTTGAATTATCCTCTATAGGAACATCCTTGAGCTGATAAATCTGTTCTTCTGCCTTCTGGGTGTCAAGAGGCACTATGTTAATCTCCTCTTTTGAGAGGGTATCGCCGTTTTCGCTTAATTCTACCTTATAGAATTTTCCGCCCTCCTGCACAAATATTTCATTTGAGCAAAGAGCAGTGAAGATTACGAGAGAAATCAAAATGAAAAATATTTTTTTCACATTACACTCCTTTTTATATTTATTATAATTAAAATAAACAAAATAACAATAAAAAACTTAGTTAAAATGTTAAAATGAAAACATATATCTTGACATTGAAATTTTTCAGTATCATAATTATATAATGAAAACAAATATTTTGATTTTGATTATCCTCCTCACCTCATGTTCTTTTCTTGGCCGTCCGCCCTCTGACATAGTCATATTGGTTCCTCAAGACAATGCAGAGAAACAGCAGGCTACCATTCAGCTTATATGGCAATGCGAAAATGCTGACATCTTCAAGATTTACTTTGGAGAGATAGAGGAGTCTCTTGCAGTCATTTCGGAGCAGACGGCAAGTTCGTATGAACTTACCGGCCTCTTGCCGCGCACCACATACTATTGGAAAATCGCTGCCGAAAATAATGTTGCAACTAAAGAGACTCCGGTCATAACATTCTCAACAGGTGATAAACCCGACCCTGTAATCAATCTCAACTGGCCTAAAAACGGTGATTTGTTGAACGAGCCGGATGTTCAGGTGTCGTGGGAAATGGCGGCCTTTGCCGATAGCTATTTGGTGGAAGTGGCTTTTGACTCTCTCTTTATAAGGTATCTCTACCAGACCATGGTTGATGATACATACTTTCCACATGATGATTTCCCAAATCTTGATACCCTCTACTGGAGGGTTCAAAGCTGGAACAGTTTTGGCCCTGCCGCCTGGAGTCCGACATTCTGGTTTTATGTCAAGCATGTAGGCAGATAATCAGAATCCAAATTCAATTGCAATCATGATTGTGCGTGGAGTCGCATAATTATGGGGATTGTAAGAGTAATCCTTGTATGCTTCAAGATAAACGCTGTACTGTTCAAGAGGAGTAACCTTGCCGTCATTGTTGATGTCCTGTCTGCTGTCATAGTAAGAGTCTCCGATTGTATACTCTTCCGTAAAATCTTCAAGTTTCAAACTTCCAAGATTTCCGTTGGCATCAGCCATTCCTGTCTCTGCATAGACATCAATGATGTTTTTGACATCAAAGAGATTGTTCGCCTTCAGAGAAATTGATGCAGTGTGTCCGCTGAATGCGAACTCTTTGGAAATTTTAAAATCTGTATAGAATCCCCATGGCATTCTTGAACTGTTGTCGAAGAGGTTCGCCAAACTTGCAAAGGTTCCCGTATATGGTTTGCCTGATTTGATGACATGGAAGAATGTTATATCCAAATTCTTTGCATATCTGTTTATTGTGATATAGTCGGAAGAGAAAGTGTAGGACAAATTGAATGTGTGTCTCTGGTCGAAATCAACATACTTTGTCGATGTTATTGAAGAGAGCTCCTCTCCTGTCTCAGGGTCGTAGAAAAACGAGTAATTGTTGAATTTTTCATCTGAATTTGAGGAGGTGCCCGTTGCATACATGAGAGTGTATGAACCGTTGAAGGAGAGAACTCTCTCATATATTCCAAAAGAGAGCTCTATACCCTTGCTGTTTGCATAGTCCTCGTTTGTATATTCAAAATAAAACTCATCAAGAGATTTTTTCGACCTTGCGCCTATCAGATCAAAAAAATCCTTGTAAAATGCTGATACTGAGAAGTAAACATTTTTTCTCAATTCACTTTCAATCTCCATTTCGTATGAAATCGAATGCTCCGGGTTTAGGTTCGGATATCCGAAAACGACATTGTCCTCAGTAGTTGAAGCATCGGACTCAAGGTTCGTAAAGAGGTGCGTGAATTGAGGAGTCTGATAAAAATGTCCGTAATTAAAGCGAAGATATGTCTTCGGAGCCATCGGATATGATATTCCAAATCTCGGAGAGAATGAAAGCTTTTTCTCAGCCATCTTCACAGGCCACACTCCTCCTGCATAGAGAGTATCCGGAGTTATGTTCGGCGCTGATACATAAGATGTGTCATTCCCTTCAATTATTGTGTCGACAATATATAAAGGCTCATCATAATTCTTAAACTTGTCGAGATAGTAGGGAGTATTGGCATCAAATAAATCAATCCTTGCCCCAAAATTCAGCACCATCAGCTCGAATTCAAGTTTGTCCTGCGCATAAGCGGATATTTTGTATGGAGAGACTGTAAACTTGTCTCGTTCATAGTAAGGTGTCCATGGCTTTATCATTGAGAGCATTGACGCCTCATACATAGTATAATCAAATCCGATTTTTGTTTCATTGAACTGATTTATCACACTTTGAAGGTCTATCTTAAACTCGGTTACCGCTGATGAATAACTGCGGTAGAGTCCGTAATAAAAAGGATACATATACGATGCGCCTTCCGGGTCGGTTACTGCATAGGGATTGAACCCCCACGGATTGTTGTTTCTGAATTTATAGTCAGGTGAGGGAAGATTCTCAAACGCCGTTTCATCAATAGTGCTGTAATCCTTCCAGAACTCATACCACTCTACATAATACCTGCTCTGAGGAGCAAATGTGTCGATAGTTCCATCGCCCCCGTCTACAAACAGGGTATCAGGAAAACCGTGGGTCATCACTGAAGCATTTTTAGTGTGGTTTATCGAGAATACAAGCAGATTGGCTTTGTTTATGAGCAGATTGCCGGAGATGCTTCCATGAAGGGATTTCCCATTCTCATTGAGCCCCCTGTCAGGATTATATTTAAGATTATTGTTTAGAATCTCGCTGGAAAATTTCGAATAGATGACATTGGCGTTTAGTTTCAGTGCATTGAAGGGTGAAAATGTCAGTTTCAGCTGACCGTTGTACTGTGAATGCCTGTTATGAGGATACACATGTCCTATTGAATCTATAAAATCCTGTCCGTAAGGATTTGCCACAACAGTATCTATTACAGGTATCTGCCTGTAAATTGTATCAATCACCGTGTCTCCAAAAACAACATCCGTATAAGTCACAGTATCTGTTCCCCAGCGAAAGTACGGAACAGAATCATCGCTCCATTTATAAACAGTAAGAGTTGAATCCCAAATCATTCGTCCGTATTGGTCAAGATGAATAGTGTAATCATAGGAATTGAAATAGTATGCATATCCTGTGCTGTCATTCTGATAGAAGAAAGTAGGGATAGAATGATATTTTGGAGTGAAATAATTTGATACATACACTTCACCCGATACAAAATATTTAAGATAATTTTTATACAGAGGCCCGCCGCTTTCAACAGACAAATGATTGTCTCCGTTGTTTAAATCACCCGGCATAAAAGAGTTTCCCTCGTAAATTAATTTGAAAGATGGGGTAGAAGTGCCTTCATTTGTAAGAATGTTTACAACACCTGAAATCGCTTCACCGTATTCTGCATTGAATCCGCCTGTAATAAGTTTTATCTCATTTACAAACATTTTATTTACTGAAAGCTGTTGTGTTCTGAAGAGCGGTTCAACTATCGACATTCCATCTATCATGTAAGCAATTTCGTCCTCTCTGCCGCCTCTGATATGTATTTTTCCCTCCTGATCCTCAACTACTCCCGGCTGTCTCTTTATTGCGGCGATTATGTCCGTTCCGATATCTCTCGTGAGAAGCTCTTTGTTTATTGTCTTCTCCTGCTGTGTTATGCTTTTACTGACCAGTTCATTGGCTTCCACATAGACGGAATCCATTTCAATTGACTGAACCAAAAGTTTGAAATTCAGCTTTGCCGTCATATCGGCTCCGACATATACGCTGTCCTGTCGAGCCTCTCTGTAGGATAGTATATACGCTTTCACTCTATATGTTCCTGATGGTATGTTCATGATGAAATAGTAGCCATCATTGTCCGTCACTGCTCCGAGATTCACTCCCTCCAGAGTGATATTGACTCCCGGCAATCCCTCCTGAGTCTGAGAGTCAGTCACTCTTCCTACCAGCTTGCCTGTTGTTCCTGAATAAACATTGAAGGATAACATGAGAATAAAACAGGTTAAGATAATATTTTTTTTGAAATTTGTTTTCATAAGATTCTCCTTTAATAATTTATGATTATACCATAAAAAAAACAATTTTTTTGATAAATCTATTGCAAATAAAATATTAAATACTATAATGATTTTCAATATAAGGATGTTTATGAAAAAATGCATTTTTATGCTTTTGATTATGTCAACTGGTATTTTTTTATTTCCGCTTAACTATGAGAATACTTTTCCGGTTGAGCACAAAGACGTTGATGGAATGGATGGAGTTGATTTTTATAAAGAGATAACAGACCCCTTTGATTGGTTTAAAGTTTTTGCGGAACTCGCGGCAGGATTCGCTTCGGCAAATTTATATTCAGATATAAAAATCAATGTAATCTGGGATCCAGATTCTGTTATTCAGGGAGAGTCGCTTCTTGTCAAAATAATTGCAGAACCGGTAAAAGGTCCCAATCACACAATATATTCCAACTTTGGAGCATGCGCAGGAGTGGGAAGCGCCACCCGTCTCTTCGGAATTCTCGGAGGAGAGTGGGCGTCAGGTCCCGGGCTCGGTCTTGATTTCAATTTTAATATTGAATGTGATGACAATCCTCCGTTTTCCCCGGGGGAAAAAGCATCGGGAGATGATGTTGTTGATTTTCTCTCTCTTATACCTGAAATGTCGGAGGCGGCAAAGGGGACTGTCGGAGCACTTCTGGACAATAAAGGAGACACAATACTTTTATATCCGAAGGATGGCTCATCCGGAGGTTCTGATGCTCTCGGACTCTTTGATATACTCTCTCTGCGTTTGTCAGCAGGATTCAAAATAGAGAATGGGGAAATCCGTCTGAACTCATATACAGACAATTCGATTGTAAAAAGGTGGTTTGAGCCGCAATCATTTACGAACAGGGACGACACGCTTTATTTGAGAGTCTTTATCGATTCTTTCGCGCCGCAGAATTCTTTAGGTTATATTTATCTTGAAAATCCTTCATACAGGGTTGACCTTTACAGGAGAATCGGACTCTGTCTTCAGGCATTTGGAATAACAATCGGTTCAACATACTGGATAGATGAGGATTTTTATGAATTTATCGGGATAAGGGATATGGAACTTCATTCAAGCGTTCCCGATTATGACAGAGTGTGGGCAGTGCCTATCAAAGTAGTAGGAGAGCCTCTTTACAGGCCCGACCTTGTGGTGAAGCAGTTTTTCCAATTTTCCAAAGACCGCTGGGGGAATCCGGTTGATTTTGTGCAGGCCGGTGTTGCCACGGATATCGGAATACAGTTTTCAAATGAATTTGATGATATAAGCGACACATCGATAATGGAGATAACAGTTGACAATATTTACAAATTTTATACTACAATAGATTCTCTCTCCGGCGGAGAGGGCGGATGGTATATGTTTAATTACACTTTCCCTGAGACAGGGACGCACAAGATAGAGGCGGAGATAAACTATAATCAATCTGTAGAGGAGATTGTATATTCGAATAATAAAAGGTCCTCCATTATTGAAGTGGTTCCCCCGATGAAGCATATAATGGTTGAAGTTAAGGATTCTCTTGATTCGAGAATTATGGCAGACAGCGTATTTACAGTCAATTCCAATTACGGGGTTGATGGACTTTACAAGGGAACGGATACGCTTTTTCATGCATATCTTCCGGGAAACGATACCGTGCTCTTCACAATGATACCTGACACAGGAACGGATTATGCCCCGACTTCTTTCTATCTTGTAACCAATTCTCTTCCGATAGACAGTTACTTGATAGTGAAGAGAATGTATCAGTACGGCTCTATTGAGGGAACGGTTTTTAATGCAAAGGGAGACCCGATTCCCGATGCAAATGTTTCGATTGGCGCTTACTCCACGACAACTGACAGCATGGGGTTCTACAGATTTGAAAAAGTCATTCCTCTTCCCGACACATTCAAATTTTTAACTGAAGTGTCCCATCCTGCATTTCAGCATCACTTTGAATATATTGGTTTTGAGTCAAATCAGGAGCTTGTAAAAGATTTTACAATAATTACAGCGGATTCAACACCGCCATACGGCTCAAAACAATATTTTGACGGGTATTTTTACATAAACGGAAAATATATGTGCGTTAAAACTCGCGATGTAATGTTGAAATTCACGGGTCATGACGATTATTCAGGTTTGTATTCAATAGAGATGCGCACTCCGACTACATCTTGGGTAGAGTATAAAATGTCAGAACCGGGAGAAGATTCAACCGTGATAATCTCACTGAATCTTGATGAGCCGGCTTCAAATGACTGGACATGCTATTACTACAGGTTTAAAGACCTTGCCGGCAATGTTTCTGACTCTATAAAAGATTCCATAGTAATGGTTGTTGATGGGCCGTCAGGGACAATTAATCTTCAGAACTCGACAGTATATTCCCCTTCTGTCAATCTGCTTCTCTCTGCGGCAGATACAATGTTTCCGGTGAGATTCGTACAACTTAATGTCTCCGGCTATCCATCCCTCGGACAATACATGCCGTATTCAACATCTCCGATATCACTCACTCTTCCGGAGAACACGGGCGTCTATGAAATAACCGCGTCATTTGTGAATAGCGAAAACTGCTGGGGAGAGAGCGCTCTTGATACAGTTACATTCAACGAAAGGGGCTCTCTTGTTCTCAATGACGGGGCAAATTTGACAAATACGCTTAATGTGCCCATTGAGACCTATCCCAAAGCATTGAGCGTATCAAACAATATCAATGATGACAAGAGGGAGGGAACAAGCTACTCCCAGACATTCATTCCAAATACAGATAAAATTCAGGCAGTCGAAATCTTCTTTACTTTTGTTGATTCTGCGGGAGTGTATGTGGCAATATACACGGATTCTTTTGACGGATCTTGGCACACCCCGAAGACACTTCTCGGACAAACCTTTATAGACTCCGCAGGATACGGGTGGAAATATGCAATGTTTGATTCAACAATTTCGGTCAACTCTTCATCTCTTCACCATCTTGTGCTTTACAGCGATTATTTCAATTATTATAATCTTAACGGAGGGGTGAGAGTCTCGACAGATGATGCATCATATCCATCAGGCACAATGCTTTACAATCCCACTTCAATGGGATGGTACAACCTTTTCGTCGATATGGCTTTCAAAATATATACTTCGGTTGATTCCCTGTGGATCTCAAATTATTCGGATTTGTCTTCACATTCCACCTATACTAACAATTTTCCAACATCGTGGGATCTTCTCTCCGGAAGCGGATATAAAACTGTTTACGGGCAGTACTTTTCAGGCGGTGCGGGAACAGGAGTGATTTCAGACGGTCTTATTTTTGACAATATTCCACCATCCGCATGCTCTATTTCTGTTAACAGAGGCGCGGTATATACAAATGAACCTTACTGCACCGTCTTCTGCTACTATCAGGAAAATGTTTCAGAGATGGCATCTGTTGAAATAAACAGTGTTCCCTGCGGAGCTATGCAGAGCGGTTACTCCATCGTTGTGCCGTTCAGCGACACTGTTGCAGGAACAAAGACTGTAACTGCAAGATTCTATGATGATATGGGGAACTATTCTTCTCCCATAACCAAATACATAGACTATGACAAAAACGGAATCTCATTTACGCCCCTGTTCAATAATTCACCGTCAAAATACATCCAGTCAAGATATCCCACGCTCAACATAAACACTTCAAAATCAGTGACAGCAGACTCTGTGCGATTCTCGGAGGATATAATGGACAAGGGAATCTACAAGCCTTATAAAAGCTCCTATGTCTGCACTCTTCTCGCAGACAGATTTGCGCACACTCTTTTTGTTGAACTGAAAGATAATTACGGCCATGTCACCCGCTCAGTTCTCTCTGCTTATGTTGATTCCACAAAACCGACGGGAATGGATTATGTGACTGACGGAGGTTCGATGATTCCTTACACAAATTCGCTTTCCTTTTTATGGGGAGGAACCCCCTATGACAATGAGAGCGGAATAGAGGGAGTTTACGGAGAAATTTACGGCAGTTCAAGCGGACTTCTGGAATCATTTACCGTAAATCCGCAAAACATCGGGTGCACCCGCACAAATTTCTATGCAAGATATGAAACATACTATCTTAGAGTTTACTCAAAAAATAATGCAAATATGTTGTCTGCTATTGTGGCCTCTGACGGAATAGTAATGAATACCCCACCGGCAGACATTGTTCTTGTTTCTCCTTCAGACAGCGAGATGGTTTCAAACAGACCTGTTCTGACGGTTACTTCATCTGACGGAGACCCTGATACAATCTTGAAGTATGTGATTGAAATATCGACTGATAATATGTTCTCAAACATCGTGCGCACTTTTGACATGAGAGTGAGTTCCGACCTCTGGTCAAAGGCGGCTTACGCTTCAGGAGAGAATGCGGTACTGACAATTGACGAAGCAAACGAACTCAATCTTGAATCAACATACTTCTGGAGAGCGAGAGTTTATGATCCTTTATCCTATGCGTCATCCGCGACAGGATCCTTTACCTGCGGGTATCAGGGTATAAACGCTTCATACAATCTTGCCGAGAATGACTCTCAGTTCAACATAACAATGAAATCAAATATGGTGAAAAACAAAAAGGCTATTATAAATGTGAATGTGCCGAAACAGTCGAATCTGAAGCTTTACATTGTGGATATCAAAGGCTCGGTGGTGAAGGTCCTTTTTGACTCCAAGATAGGGCGGGGAGGATTCCTTTTTGACTGGGACTTGACTGACAAAACCGGAAGAGAAGTTACTTCTGGATTCTATTTTATGATGGGAGAGAATGATGGAAAATGCAGGAAGGTTAGATTGAATTTACTCAAATGAGAGGATGATGATGCTGAATAGAATCATTGAAAAAAAAGGTGCGCTAATACTAATAGGAATTATGGGAGCCGCTCTTATCTGGGGAGTCTTGAATTTTGATATCCTGCTGAATCAGGGCGGTGACAATGGGCGCTACATTATGCTCGGCCGTTCGATTTTAGATGGAAAATTCATGAGAGAGATAAGCACCTTCAAAGAGAATCTGCACACTCAATACCCCCCTCTCTTTCCTCTTGTTCTGTCGGCGATAATGGCTCTCTTCGGAAGAGAAAATATATTTATGATGAAGATATTCTCAATGATTTTCTATCTGCTCTCGGTTCTCTTCTTTTACAAGACTCTCAAACTATATTTAAAGGAGAATGTCATTGTTTTGTCTTTAACGGGGCTTTTTATTTTCTGCAAAAACATAGTGGATTGGTCGTCTCTTATACTGACGGAATCACTATTTATTCTTGTTATAATCCTGATTCTTTATTCATTCAAAATGTATGACAGCACTAAGAGCAGAAGGCATTATTTTCTTCTTCTGCTCTTCTCAACTCTCTCTGTCTTTATAAGAGGCAACGGCTTTCTTGTCTTTATCCCCATGACTCTCTATTTTATAATAAAGAGAGAGTGGAAGAACCTTCTTATAATGTTCGGATTCGCGCTTCTGTCTCAGATATGGAGTTTCTATATTTATCTCTCCACCGGAGAGGGGTCTGTATATTTCAGGCAGGTGCTCTATAAAAACTGGTATCTTCCGCATCTCGGGATGATAGATAAAGCGGCTTTTGCGCAGAGACTGCTTATAAATACAGTGAATTATTTTACAACCATAATTCCCAAAACTTTCTGCGTATATATTGCTCCGGAGCTTAAATATGTGGCTGTTCTTATTGTTTACATCGTCTCGCTTATATGGGGCGCGGTTGTGTTCATAAAGAGGCGCATGTATTTTGAACCTGTCTGGTTTTTTGTCAACATGTGCATGCTTTTGTTCTGGCCTGAAAATTTCACCACTGACAGATTCTTCTCTCCTTTTATAGCGCTTCTTCTTCTATTTGTCGGAGTAGCAATATCAATTTACAAAAAGGTGGACATAATATATTATCTTTCTGTCGGATTCATATTCATCTCTATTTTTCTCAACATATATACTGTTTCAAAAGAAATTCCAAGCCGGGTTTATATGCTTGGCGAGACGGATTTAAATTTCAGGCATGACAATGTGATGAGGCAGGAAATAGGAATCAGAACATTCTTCGATGTGGCGATATGGGCAAAGGACTCTTTACCCGAAGATGCGGTGGTGATGAGTATGAAGCCGGAGTTGTTCTACATCCATTCAAACAGAAAAACCGAGATATTCCCTTATACGGATACAGATTCTCTGATAATTGAATACATGAAAGAGAGAAACATCGGCTATGTGATGTATGAGAATACAAAGAACAACAACCGTTTGGCAAATCTCACCATAAACAAATTTCTCTTGAGCCATGAAGACTGGTTTGAATTAGAGTACTCTGTATATGAAAGACCTTACTATGTGCTGTTGAAACTCGTAAAGCAGTTTTAATTTTAAAAAGTATTTTAATTTCCCTGCTTTTGCCTATTTCCCGCATCTGGAAAGCATGCTCTGACTGTTGAACCGGCTCCTTCGATATTGTCAATCTCCAAAAAACCGCCCTCTCTTTTTACGATTTTATTGACAATGGACAACCCGAGTCTTCCTCCATCGATATTTTCAGATGCAATCGATTGAATTGTTTTTTTGAAGAATTCACTGTCCATGCCTTTTCCGGTATCTGAAACTGAAATGCACGCATAATTCCCGGGATTTACAATTCCGAAAATCGAAGAGTATTCCTTTTTTATTGTTCTGTTGAATGTCTCTATCTTTATCTTACCGCCGCCTTCGCCTATTGCATCCCTTGCATTGATTACCAGATTCAACAGTGTCTGTCTCAGCAAGTTGAAATCTCCCTTGATGAAATATGTTTCATCCGAAAGGTTCGTTTCAATCTCTATGTCGCTTCTTATTACTTTCCCTATGGGTTTGACAAACTCCTGTGTTATCTTGTTTATGTTCAACGTTTCGATTGCATACAACTGTTTTCTACCGAATAGGAATAGCTGATTGGCAAAATTTGAAGCAAGCGCGGCTGAGTTGATTATGCTGTTAAGATGCTCCGATGTTTCATAGCAATTTTCCGGCAGACTCTTCAATGCTCTCTCGGCATTTCCCTGAATCGCAGACAAAACAAGGTCAAAGTCATCGGCGATTCCTCCCACAAGATGCCCCATTGACTCTATTCTTTGAGATTCCAAAAGTTTGTCTTCCATTGCCCGTTTTTCCTCTTCCAGACGGCTTATCCCGGTCAGGTCCTCAATTGTGAACAATCCGTGCTTCTTCTTTTTGATCGGGTCATAAAATTCCACTCCAGAGATGATGACCATCTTTCTGTTTCCATCAATCTCAGCCATAAATTTTTCAGCATACAAATAGTGGCTTGAGTTTTTCAGATTTTTAAAAGGTAACAGTCTCTCGAGCTTATTACCCTCTGAATCCATAAATATTATTTCTGAGATATCCTTTCTGACATTTTTTAAGAAGAGTATTTTGTCAGCCTCTCTGTTTGAATATTCCACATCGTAATTTTCATTTATGCTCAATATACCTATAGGCATTGCATCAAGGATGTCATAAAGCGTTTTGTTTAGCTGTGAAAGAATCACTCTTGTGTATGCATGGCTTGACTCTTCTGTTTTTAGAGTCGATTCGGCTGTCAATTTAGCCTGTCTTGATTTGACAAGAAGGTAAACCGATGCAATGACAAGCGCAGATATCAATCCTATGGAAAAAATCAAAAACCAAATTGGAACAATCGGTTTTCGCGGCAGAATATGTTTTGAAAGAGATTTGTAATAAATCGAATTTTTGTCTTCCTTTAGTTTCTTTAGCTGTCTGTCAATCGCCTTTATTACTGAGCTGTCATTTTTGGGAGAGGCGTATCTGAGCGAAACAGGCAGGAATATAAGGTCAGAAGGTGAAAGGCGGTGTATTGAAGAAGTATATGCGCCGTAAATTTTATTGACTACTCCGACATCGGCTTTGTTCTCCTTAACAGCATTTAAAACCTCCCTGTACCCTTCAACCACGACAAAAGAATAATTTATTCCAAGCCGCTTTAGAGTCGATTCCAAACCGAGCTGTTTGTCAAAAATGAAAAAATCGCTTTTCTCGACGGCGATTCTTTTTTCGGACAAGTCGTTGAAGTTTACTATATTTACTCCCTTCTTTGTATAAAAAGCCGCCCAAGTCATCAGAACATTTGTTTCATTGAAATTCATATTTTTTTCTCTCTCTGCCGAATATCCTATATCCGCAATAAGATCGATTTTGCTCTCCGAGAGAAGCTCTATGCACTCTTCTAATGATGCAGGCTTGTAAAAAACAGTCCAATTCTCCTCATCTGCTATCTTCTCAATTATGTCAATGAAGAATCCCGCTGTCTTTCCGTTTTCTTCATAAACGAGAGGAGGCGTGTCAGTTATGCCTATAAGGAGAGTTCTTTCCGCCGATATGGATATAGAAGCCACTGTTAAGAAAAGAAATAAGAGCAATAGAACTGATTTTCTCATAAATACCTCCTTAAAAAATATACACCCTAAAACAGAAAAATTCAAGACGAAATTTAAGTGAAATTTTCATTGAAAAAAAATCTATTTACTGATAGAATAATACAACTTTAAGGAGGAGTCTTGAAAACAATTATAAATATAAAACCGTCAATATTCATTTTGATAATAATCCTTTTTTTTCTTCCATTTGCACAGATACGGTGCGATTCTACAATAATCAGCGAGGTGAAGGGAATAGAGTTCGTGACAGGCAAAGAGCTTAAAACCGAAAAAATAGATTCCGACGCTCCGTCGAAAATTGATCCAAACATCTACATGATATTTGCATTTGCAACTGCAATAATAGGACTTATTCTTTCATTCTCTTCAAAAACAGCTCTTCTGCTTTTGAATGGAGTTGTCTCTTTTGCAGGGATGACAATGCTTCTTCTCTTTAAAAACAATCTTGAAACACGGGTTGTCCAGACAGAAGAGTCATTCGGTTTAATAACAGTTAATTACCAGTTTGCATACTGGGCTTCACTTGTTCTCTTCATTCTTTACGGTCTTTTCTCTCTCTCCCTGATTCTTTCAAAAAAAGCCGCTGAATGAATAACATCTCTACGGATATGAACTTAAATGTATCTTTATATTTGAAACCGGAGGAAAAATGAAAGGACTTATTTCGTTTCTCTGCATCATGATTTCTGCAGTCAGTGTGTTTTCATCTAAATTAACAATAGTTCTTGAAGATTCTGCGCAACCGAGCGAAATCTTTATAAACAACTCTTCAATGGGAACTGTGAAAGATTCCATTCTTCTTGAGGATGTCGGTGAGGGAAGCTACAAGATAAGCATGTTTTCAGGAAGGGTTTTTGATGAGAATGATGATTCGATTTTTTCTGAAAATGACAAGAAAGCGAGAGCGCTTGGCGGGAAAAAAATCAATGAAGCTGTATCTCTCGGCACAGAGTCTGTATTCATCAAACCGGATGAGAACAAGACGATAATAATTAAAAATAAACAAACCAACACGCTTCTGGCGGAAAAGAAGGGAGGAACAAGCGCCTGCTGTCTCCTCGGCGGAGTGGGCGGCTGCTGTTTGGGGGTGCTTGGCATATCAACTTTGATGGTGTGGATGAACAATACTATTTTTGCGCCCTGAAGAAGCAAAAAAATAGCCGCTCCGGCATTCTCTTCAAATTTATTTTGTACAACTATGTTTTTATTGACATGGTAATTTTAAATGATATAATCTTCTTTTTAAAAATATAAGGAGCGCTATGATAGATAATATAATAGAATCAATTAAAAATGCTGAAGAAAAAGCAAAGAATATTATATCTGATGCCAAAATTGAGGCGCATGAGATAATTTCCAAGGCCTCTATTGAGTCAAAGCAGATAAGCAAGTCTGCTTTGGAACAAAAGACGAAGATGTTTAAGGAGGCGCAGGTGGCGGGAGAAGCTGAAGCAATGAAAATTTATGAGACTCAGAAATCAGAGGATGAAAAATATATCAAGAGCCTTGAAACATTGGCAAAAAAGAATTCCCAGAGCGCGGTTTCAGTAATTATTAAGGAGATTTTGAAATAAATGGCTGTTGCAAGGCTTAAAAAATTGCTTGTGGCGGTTCACTCTTCGCAGGAAAAACCGCTTTTGTCTGAAATAAAACAGCACACGGTAGCGGAGATAAATCCTTACATTCCTTTAGGACAACAGGAACGAAAAATAAATCTGCAGAAAAGCGAAAAGCTTACTTTGACAAAGAAGAGTCTTGAAGTGCTTAAATCATACAAGGGCATCTTCGGATTAGTTTCATCTATGGCAAAGATACCGGTAAAAAGAAGCGAATTTGTCGAGATTTCAAAGAGGGATGACCTTTTAAAAATAGCAGGCGAAATAATAAAACATGATGCAGAGAGGGAAACAATTCTCTCTAATATAAAGTCTGTAAAATCAGAAATACATCAATTGTCAGTGTGGAGAGACTATCGGGGAAATCTAGAGGATATCGGTGATTTTTCTCTCTATTCAGTGCGTCTGGGAAAGATCAACAAGAAAAATTGCTCTTTTGAAGAATTTTCGAAGGAACTTCAAAATCTTGATGTCTCACTTTCTGAGATTTCATCAGATAATGACACAACCGTCTGTATTGTTGCATTTCACAAAAATTTCAAAGAGCGAGTTGAAGAGGTTCTGACCTCATCCTCATTTGAAGAGAGCGAATTGAAGAATTATCAATCCACCGTTGAAGAAAACATTCTTCTAAGACGGCAGATGATAGACAATCTCAATGAAAAGGACAGCTCGGAAAAGAAGACGATAAGAATATTGATGGAAAAATATGAAAAGGATTTGACTGTATATGAAGAGTACCTTTTGGCTGAAGAGCAGGTCAACGAAGCTTTGGCAGGGCATTTCAAAACAAACACCGTCTCTTTCTACACGCTATGGGTTAAAGAGAAAGAATCGGAGAAGGTGAAGGCTCTAACTGAAAAATTTTCATTCTCTAACATAATGGATATTGAACCGGATGAGGGGGAGATGCCTCCCATACTTCTTGAAAACAACAGGTATGTCAAGAATTTTGAAATGGTGACAACGCTTTTCGGAGTTCCGAGATATTTTGAGGTGGACCCGACTCCCTACATATCGGTTTTCTTTGCCATGTTTTTCGGTTTGTGCATAACCGATGCGGTTTACGGAATTCTATTGATGGCGATATCGGCTTTTGCGGCATACAAATATAAAAATATCCGCTCATTCATGATATTCATGTTCTTCGGAGGATTTTGGACAATGGTGATGGGAGCTTTGTTTTCCGGATGGCTGGGAGACCTGCCCTCTTATATAGGAGTGGGCGACTTTTTCGGAAAATTTGCTCTTCTCGGAGACCCTGTAAATACGAATGAAGGAGCGATGAATTTTTTCCGCTTGTCTCTGCTTCTCGGAGTTATTCACATATTCTTCGGACTTTTTATAAAATTATTTCAGTTAATAAAAAACAGAGATTATGCGGCGGCATTTTTCGACGCTTTTGTGTGGATTCTATACATAGGTTCGCTTGTGATTCTTTTCCTCGGAACAGAGATAGCAGTTTCAATGCAGATTGTCTCAAAGCCGCTTGTGTCCGGTCTTGCATCAAAAGTTCTTCTGTATGCGGTTCTAACTTCAGTTGTTCTTATAGTGCTCTTTGCCAATAGGGGAGAGAAAAACTGGATCATGCGTCTTTTCATGGGGATTTTAAATGCCACCATCATCGGAGGTGTCACCGCGTATGTCGGCGACATTCTGTCATATATCCGACTCATGGCTCTCGGACTTACAAGCGCGGGGATAGGCGTGGCTATGAACAAAATCGCATTCACAATGAAAGAGATTCCCTATGTAGGAATTGTATTCACAATTATAATAATAATCGGGGGACACCTCTTCAATTTCGCCATAAGTCTTCTGGGAGCATTTGTGCACACAATGCGCCTTCACTTTGTCGAGTTCTTCGGCAAGTTTTATTCCGGAGGAGGTGTGGAATTCAGAAGATTCAGAGAGGAATATAAAAACATAGTAATCATAGATGAATAAAGGAGGAAACGATGAATCAGATGCTTTTGCTCAATTCAATATTCAGTCAAACACCGGCTATAGACACGGTGAAAACAATTGTAGAGACGACAACAGCTGCGGCTCCGGCGTCTCAGATGGGATTTATATTTGCTCTTATAGGAGCCGCATTTGCCGCCTTATTTGCAGGCATCGGCTCCGCAATAGGAATTAATTATCCGGCAAGAGCGGCAGACGGAGTACTAAGCGAATCTCCTGAAAAATTCGGCTCACTCTTTCTTCTTGTGGCTCTTCCCGGAACTCAGGGCTTTTACGGATTCGTGGGAGCATTCCTTATTCTTGGAAAACTTCCTAAGGTCACGACTTTCGAACAGGGGTTTGCACTCTTCATAGCGGCTATACCTGTTGCTATAGCAGGTCTTGTCTCTGCCATATATCAGGGGAAGGCATGTGCGGCAGGCGTTGCTCTTGTCGCAAAGCGCGCTGATCAGGCGATGAAGGGAGTCATCAATGCGGCTCTTATAGAGACATACGCAGTTCTCGGGCTTTTGGTGTCATTCTTCCTTATAAATGCGGTCAAGCTGTAAGGAAAAAAAATGGCTGAGTTAGAGAATCTCTCGAAAAAAATAATTGAGGATGCTTTGAAAGAAGCGGAAGAGATAAAAAATGAGGCGAAAGCCCAGGCAAAATCAATTGTAAACAAAAGCAGGGAATCTGCTAATGATCTTCTTGATGAAGCAAAGAAAATCTCTGAAACTCTCTATAAACAAGCTTATGCAAAAAGAATATCGCAGAATGATTCTTTGAGAAGACAGCAGATTCTTAGAAAAAAAATGGAGATGGTGGAGCAAGTTCTGAAAAAAGTCAGAGATGAGGCGGTGAAACTTCCAAAGGATGAGTATAGGGAGTATTTTAAAAAGAATGCGTCGCAGATAAATATAACTGAAGGCGAGTTTCTGATAGGCTCAAAAGAAGAGCATATAGACGCCGCTTTTATTAAACAGATTTTCAAGCCTGCTAAAATTCAGGAGTCAAAGGATCCCGCGGATTTTGAATACGGCATAAAAATTATATCCGGGAGAACCCACTACACACTCTCCCTTCTGACCGACATTGAATACGGAAGAGAGAAGATGCTATCCTTGATAAACAGCGAACTCTTCAAAGGGGAGAATAATTGAGTCTCTTTGAAATTGAAGCAAAGGATTTCGGGGACTATCTGTTCTCATCAGGAGAGCTCACCGAGAGAGAGGCGGAGTTTCTGACAAGAGAGGAGCTTGAAAGATTATTGTCATCGCAGTCAAAGGATGATTTTCTAAGAATACTCAATGAATCTTGCTATTCAAAGTATATTGATGATGTTAAGAAAAGCGGAACAACCGAGTTTATGATGGAGCAGGAGACATTGCTTGCAATAGAGTATCTTAGGGAACATCTGATGGATGCGCACAAGAACCTGATTGAATTTTTAATACTCGACAGGGACCTGCACAATGTCAAAGTGATTTTAAAGTCATCCGCGCTGAAAAGAGATTTGAAACAGATATTTCTGACATCTTCATACGGATTTGAAGACCTCAAATACGCCTATGAATCAAAGGACGCGTCGAAACTTGAAAGTCCGATAAGAGACCTGATGGAGAGGATGTTTGAGATTACATCCGAAACCGAAGATTTCAGAATAATAGAGTTGAAGCTTGAACAGTTTTTCTTTACAAAACTTGAAAAGTATGTTGCTTCATCCAAATCAGCTCCCTTGATCGAACTTATGAAGCACAGAGTGGATATGCTCAACATAAAGAATGTGTACAGGTCAAAGGTTGCCGGAGAAAAGTTCAGGTACGAAGAGTTCCTCTACATCGGAGGATATCTTGATGTTGATTTTTTCAGACAATTTGAACAGGAGAGCATTGATTATTTTGCTCAGTCTATAGAAAAGAGAGAATACACAAAGATGATAATGCAGGGCACACATCTTCTCTACTCTGAGGAGACCTTTGCTTCATTTGAAAAGAATGAGGAGGAATTCATACTTAAATTCTTCAGCGAAGCTTCAAAGGCATCCGCCTCTTTAGAGCGGGTTCTCGGCTTTTTCATAAGAAAACGCTTTGAAGCCCGCAGTCTCAACATAATCTATAATGGAATCATCAACAATATAAGCAAAGAAAAGATAAAACACAGGATACCCGGACTATGACTGCCGCAAAAATAGGCGCAATCGGCGAAAATGATGTTATGCTCATATTCAAAGCTGTGGGAGTGGATGTCTTTCCATCAGAAGACAGACAGGATGCAGCTCAAACACTCGCCAAACTCGCAAAGGAAGGGTATGCGGTGATTTTCATAACTGAATCGATAGCCGCCTCTTTGGACAGTGAAATAAAGAAACACTCTTCAAAAATGCTGCCTTCGATAGTAGTTGTTCCCGGGCTTAAAGAGCGCAATAATTATGCCCTCGAAAAGTTGCGTCAGTCAATAATAAAGGCTGTGGGGGCTGATGTAATGAAAGAAAAATAATGGAGTGAACATGGATAAAAACGGAAGAATCATCAAAGTTGCCGGACCGCTCGTGATTGCAGATAATATGCTGGGAAGCAAGATGTTTGATGTCGTCTCTGTCTCTGAAAAAAGACTGATGGGGGAGATAATTGAACTCAATGGAGACAAGGCGTACATTCAGGTCTATGAAGAAACAGAAGGAATAGGAGTGGGAGAGCCGGTCTTCCCGACAGGAGAGCCGCTTTCGGTAGAGCTCGGACCCGGGCTTATAGAATCAATTTATGACGGCACACAGAGACCCCTCGACAAAATTTATGATATGGTGGGAAACTTCATCACAAGAGGAATTCAGGTCAAATCAGTCTCCAGAGAAAAAAAATGGAAATTCATCCCCCTTGTAAAGAAGAATGACATTGTCAACGAGGGGGACAAACTCGGTTATGTGCAGGAGACGACGCTTATAAAGCATTACATAATGGTTCCTCCGTACAAAAAAGGCAAGGTAAAAGAGATTAAAGAGGGAGATTTCACTGTTGAAGAGACAGTCGCTGTTTTAACCGATGAAAACAAAGACATTGAAATAAAGATGCTACAGAGATGGGCTGTAAGAAAGCCCCGTCCGTATTTTGAAAAACTTTCTCCTGAAATGCCGCTATTTACCGGACAGAGAGTGGTTGACATGTTCTTCCCGATAGCAAAGGGAGGCACAGCCTGTGTTCCCGGTCCCTTCGGTTCTGGAAAGACAGTCATACAGCACCAGCTTGCAAAGTGGGCTGACGCAGAGGTGATTGTTTACATAGGTTGTGGAGAACGAGGAAACGAAATGACTGATGTTCTTCTTGAATTTCCGGAGCTTGTTGACCCGAAATCAGGCGAACCTCTGATGAAGCGCACGGTTCTTATTGCAAATACTTCAAATATGCCTGTTGCGGCAAGAGAAGCGTCGGTTTACACGGGAATAACAATAGCAGAGTATTTCAGGGATATGGGCTATTCAGTCGCTCTCATGGCTGATTCCACATCAAGGTGGGCTGAGGCGATGAGAGAAATTTCCGGCCGTCTTGAAGAGATGCCCGGAGAAGAGGGATATCCTGCATACCTTGGAGCTAAGATAGCATCATTTTACGAAAGGGCGGGAAGAGTAAAATGCCTTTCGACAGAAGAACGCGAGGGAGCTCTCTCGGTAATAGGAGCAGTCTCTCCTCCCGGCGGAGACCTCTCAGACCCTGTAGTCCAGTCAACGCTTAGAGTGGTAAAGGTCTTCTGGTCATTGGAGGCGCAACTTGCATACAGCCGTCATTTCCCTGCAATTTCATGGCTGAATTCGTACTCTCTTTACAATGAAAATATAAAAGAGTATATTTTGAAGAATGTAGCTGAGGATTACTTTGACCTTCAGGGAAGCTCCATGCGCATACTTGAAGAGGAGTCGGAGCTTGATGAAGTAGTGAGACTTGTCGGAGTTGACGCGTTAAGCGGAACTGACAGATTGATACTTCTCACTGCAAGGATGATAAGAGAGGATTTTCTGCATCAGAATGCATTCCATGAAATTGACACATACTCATCGGTAGAGAAACAGTACAAGATGATATCAGTAATTAATTATTTCTACTTAAAGGCAAAGGAGACTCTGCAGAAGGGAGTTGAAATCTCTTCGTTGGAGAGCGTGAAAGTGAAGGACAGAATAGCAAGAATGAAGTACACTCCAAAAGAGTCAATATCATCTATAGACGATATAAAGAATGAAATAGACAAAGAGCTTGAGCTCTTGGCTAAAAACATATAACAGGGGCATCAAATGATTAAAGAATACAAAGGACTCGTTAACATAGTGGGACCCCTTATTCTCGTTGAGAATGTAAAGGATGTTAAGTATGAAGAGCTTGTTGAAATTGAACTCGCGGACAAGAGCAGGCGTACGGGCAAAGTTCTCGAAGTAAACGGGGACAAGGCGCTCGTGCAGGTCTTTGAAGGGACTTCGGGTATAGATATTGACAAGACAAAAACGCGCTTTTTGGGAAGGGGAATACAGATTGCCCTTTCAAAAGAGATGCTTGGAAAGGTTTATACCGGACTGGGAAAGCCGAAGACAAAGAATGATGAAATACTGCCTGAGCAGTTTCTCGACATAAATGGTTCGCCGATAAATCCTTTTGCAAGGGATTATCCGAATGAATTCATACAGACCGGAATATCGACTATTGACGGACTCAATACTCTTGTGAGAGGGCAGAAGCTTCCGCTCTTCTCGGGCTCGGGTTTGCCGCACAACCGTATGGCGGCACAGATAGCTCGTCAGGCGACTGTTCTCGGAAAGGATGAACAGTTCGCAGTAGTTTTTGGAGCTATGGGAATAACATTTGAAGAGGCGCAGTTTTTCATAGATGATTTCAGAAAGACCGGAGCTTTGACAAGAAGCGTTCTATTCTTGAATCTTGCTGACGACCCTGCAATCGAGAGAATAGCGACACCGAGAGTCGCTCTCACAACAGCAGAGTATCTTGCCTTTGAAAAAGACATGCATGTTCTTGTAATACTCACAGATTTGACCAATTACTGCGAAGCATTAAGAGAGGTCTCTGCGGCAAGAAAAGAGATACCCGGAAGAAGAGGATATCCGGGATACCTTTACACTGACCTTTCAATGATATATGAAAGAGCAGGAAGGATAAAGAATAAGAAGGGCTCTATAACATTGATTCCAATTCTCACAATGCCTGAAGACGACAAAACGCATCCGATACCCGATTTGACAGGATATATAACGGAGGGTCAGATAATTCTTTCGCGCTCTCTGCACAGAAAGAAGATTTCACCTCCTGTTGATGTTCTTCCTTCACTCTCCCGTCTAAAAGACAAAGGTATAGGAAAGGGAAAGACAAGAGAGGACCATGCTGATTTATTCAATCAGCTCTATGCCGCTTATGCAAGGGGCAAAGAGGCGCAGGAGCTTGCTGTGATACTCGGAGAGTCGGCACTAACTGATATTGACAAACTTTATTTTAAGTTCGCGGAGGACTTCGAAAGAGAGTATGTCTCTCAGGGAGAGTATGAAAACAGAACAATTGAAGAGACCTTGAATCTTGGATGGAAGCTTCTCTCAATATTCCCGCGCGAAGAGCTTAAAAGGGTGCGCGATGAAAATCTCGATAAGTACTATAAGAGGGCTGAATAGTGGTTTTAAATGTCAATGCGACAAGGATGGAGCTGCAACAGCTGAAGAAGAGACTGAAGATAGCAGTAAGGGGACACAAACTGCTGAAAGACAAACAGGATGAGCTGATGAGGCAGATGCTCTCGCAGATAAATGAGGTGAAAGAGAAGAGAATGGAGATTGAGACCAACTTCCAATCGATTCTTCAATCATTTGTATTGTCGCAGAGCGAGCTTGGAAGGATGCAGATGGAGGAGGCGCTATCTCTGCCGACAAAGAAAATGACGGTTAATGTGGAGACGAAGATCGTAATGTCTGTTAAAATGCCGCTTTTTAAGAGTGAAGTAACAGGCAACATCATCTCATACGGATATATGAACACATCCGGCGAGATGGATGTCGCTCTGATTAGATTTGACAGACTCATAGAAACACTCTTTAACCTTGCAGAGATGGAGAAGAGAATACAACTTCTTGCGGATGAAATTGATAAGACAAGGAGAAGAGTGAATGCTCTTGAGTACAAGCTCATTCCGTCTCTCCGCGATACGATAAAATTCATCACAATGAAGCTTGCGGAGCTTGAAAGGTCAAATCTCACTCGTCTGATGAAAGTGAAAGACGTGGTAAGGGAACATTGAAAAAAATAACAGGAGGATTTATGAAAAATATGATTTTTGTTTTGATGATTTTGGCTCTTCTCTTTGTGTTCGGATGCACCCCGTCGGATTCGGCGAAGAATCTGAATGAGGCGGAATCACAGGTTGAGCAGTACACTCCGCCTTCAGACGGAAAGATAACGGAAGAGCAGATGAACCGCTATATCTCAACTGCAAGCATGATGTCAAAAGAATTGCTTGTGATAAGCGAAAAGGTGATGGCATTCAAGGCAAAATACGGAATGAAGGATGAGACAGACCTTGAAAATCTCGACAAATTCGGTCCCGGCGCGAAGAGCGATTTTGAGGCGATAATGAAGGAGTGGGAACAGAAAGAGGCGAACATCTACAAGACAAACAATATGTCTCCTTCGGAGTTTGAATGGGTGGCGGCAGGCCTTACAGACCCTCTCAACACAGAGATTCAGAAGAAGGTTGAAAAGGCGCTTTCAGGAGAATAAAACGCAGTAAGCCGTGTGCCTTGCGCCATGAGCTGAAAAAATAAAAAGAGCGGGCATCCCCGCTCTTTTGTAATTCAAATTCAGACCAATACTATTTCTTCCTTAACACTCTCATTCTTAACTTAGAAAATACTTAAAAAATGCTTTCTATAGATTTGTTATTTTGTATACATTGACATTTAACAAACTAATAGTATAATTTTCTTAATGAAGGAGAGTTTATGAAAAAGGTTTTGTGTGGTTTTCTGATTGTTTTATTAAGTACTTGGTTATTTTCAGATGACTTGCAGGATACAATTACTCCTGATTCTATTACAACAGATACAGTTTCAATATCAATTATAAACCCTCAGACAAAGAAAGAGAAACCGCATTTTTCAATAGGGTATAATTTAGGAGTATGCTACAGGGGAGAAGAAAATTCATATATGGTGAATCATGGGGATCCCACTTTGGATCCTTTTGAATTGCTTGCCGCAACTATTTATGCATTGCATTCTATCGAATTCGATAGTAAATATGTGATTAATAAAAGAATGTTTGAAACTGGAATAGATT
>JBFXGO010000012.1:0-50089 GCA_050239825.1 bacterium | reverse complement strand
TGTTGTTCCATTATATACGCTTATCCTATTTAGTGTTGTCTTTATCGTCAGCTCCTTTTCTATTCCCTTTGTTTTACTTCCATCCTCTATCCCTGTAAGCAAATACACTGCATTCGTATCTGAGTAACTGCTGTTACCCACTCTGTCATACACCTTTACCCACACATTCCGTGTCCCTGTTGATGTTGTATTTACTGTAATACTCGTATCTGTTGTCTCTCCCTCTTCTATCCCATTCACATACACCTCATACCTGTCTATTCCCACTCCTGTGTCTGTTGATTTATGCCATGTTACTTCCATGCTGTTATTATATGCTGTGTCTCCATCCTGTGGCTCTATCAGTGTTATTTTACTCGGCGGGGTCATATCGAACCCGTATATGCTTAAACCATATTGGTTGTGGGTGGTATATATATATTCATTCTGTTTGTTTATATCATAAGCTTCCACTCTTAATGTTTCTATTGCTATTGTATCTACTGTTGGTAAATTGCTTATATCATACATCACCATCCAAGGTTGTCCATTGAGAGTATATAATACATCATTATCTATCAACATTTCAGTTTGTCCGCCAGGACTTTGTATTCTCTTTATTAAAGTGGCATTGTTTAGGTCTTTTACATTATAAAACAGCAAAGTATCTAAATAATTTGTCACCGATATAGTGTCTTTTCCTGCTACTGACGTATAACTACCTAAATATATCATTATGCTGTCTTCTAACACTGGAACCGCACTATTTTTTATATTCCATATCTCATATCTCGCATATGCCCCTGCATCACCCACACAATACATTATTGTGTCATCCAATTGAAAAGATATATATGAATGTCCATCCATTACTTCGTTTTCTTTAATAGGATTTGATGGTGTGCTTATATCAATTAATCCTATTCCGTCTTTCGCTGTATCACCAGATAAGTAAAATCTTCTTCCGCCTATCATGCACACATTATCATATATACCGGCAAAGCTTCCGTAACATCCTGTCGGAATTCCTGCCACTACACTCGGATTATCTTCATCACTGATATCTACCACTGTTAACCCGCTGTCTCCGTCTGCTACATAAAGATAATCTCCGCCTTTTACCACATCTTCCCCTATATTCCTTGTCCAGCACTGGCTTATTACTTCAGGATTCTCCCTGTCAGTTATATCCATTATCATTACTCCACCGTCCCCGCTCGCTACATACATCCTGTCTCCCTCTATTGTCATCCTCCTGCATTCTCCATACCCTCTATACTCACCAACCACCGTGGGGTTGCTCTTATCTGTTATATCCACTATGATTAAGCCGCCGCTTCTCGCTCCTGCATACAATCTATTCCCTATTACCTCCAATTCGTATGTATAGCCGTTTGTCTCGCAGGCTCCTATCTCCGTTAATAGCGTATCATCCTCTACATCATATATCCCTATTCCATTTAATCCCCTCGCCGCTATAAGCAATGTTTCCTCTATCATCTCCACATCGTATGTATTGCCGCCTGTCGCCACTGTCTTCTTTAGTTTTATATCATACAAGTTGCTTATATCCATTATTCCTACCCCCTGGCTCCCATAGCCAAAGTAAACATAGGGGTAGGTTACTCTTATTCCTCTTATCTTCTCTGTTGTGTAGTAATCATCTGTTTGATCGTATATATCACCAATTTGGGTTAGATCATATACCCTTATCTCCCTATCTTCTTGCATTGTTCCTACTAATACAGTTGAATCATTATTTATATCTCTTGTAAAACCGACTATCCTTGTAAATGTAGGACTTATTGTATCGTTTATAAAATACTGTCGATTGAAATATCCACTAATATATAGAGTATTTCCGGTATAAATTATCTCTTTCCATGGAAAATCCGAATCCTCTCCTTCTATCTGGTTCACCAAAACTGGTATTGTATCTGTATGTATATCATAGATATTCAGCAATGTATCATTCTTGCTCACATACAAGTAATTCCCTATCCTTCTGATGTAATGTATATAGTTCTCAAGTTTCATTTCACTTATTAATCTCGGGTTGCTTTCATTGCTTATATCCATTACCCATAAGTAGCTTCCACTACTTATATATGCTGTATTTCCCTTTATTGCTATCGCCTCTGTCGGTCCGTATTCCCATCTGCCAAGCTCCCCTACCATCTGCGCATTCAACAGCACGAATCCGAACAGCAAGGAGAGAAGTAAGATCGTTCGCTGGTATGCTGGTTGGCTGGTACGCTTTGATAGATTCTTCAGGATAGAGGTAACTACTGCGGACTTCAGAATGACAAAATTCGTATGCTTGTTAGCTGGTTGGCTGGTACGCTTTGATAGATTCTTCAGGATAGAGGTAACTACTGCGGACTTCAGAATGACTGAAATATTAGTACGCAGGTGGGTTGGTATGCTGGTATGCTTGTGAAATTTAAATATGTTCTTCATTCCCTTTACCTCCAAATTGTTTATCTGATTTTATATTCAATTTGTATTGTTGTCAAGAATGATAATTGATAAAAAACATAAAAGGAGGGTTTAAAACCCTCCCCTACAATTATTCTATTTATAGATCCTTCACAATTTAGAAATGAGCCACAAATATTCTATTTTACTGCAACATATTCGGCTATGGCGGTTGACTGCGGAATTGACAGACCATCTTCTCTTATGCCCTGCAAATGCATTTCAATCGCCTCATGCATATTCTTCTCTGCTTTTTTTCTTGTTGTGCCGGTAGCTATGCATCCCGGCAGATCTGGAGAATATGCGGAATAATTCCCATTTGCTTTTTCTATAACTATTAAAAATCGGTGCATTCTATTTATCCTCCTTTAATTTCGCTTGCTTTAAAATACTGTTTAGAGTACCGGGAGCAATGTCATCATTTGGATGACCGGCAATTGTTACTCTGCCCACTTTTATAGGATGTTTGTATTGCCTGTGACTTCCTTTTGTCGCAACTAAATACCATCCGTCTTTTTCAATTAACTTTATGATGCTTCTTATTTTCATTTTAATATATTATAACTACCATTTTTATTGTGTCAACACATCTCAGAACGGATACAGTTCCTCTTATCTGATTTCTTCATTATACCTGTTCAGGTAGTAAAATCAATCAAATATTACGGATTACTAACACGCTGGAATGTCTTTACATTTTCAAAATGTCGAGAATGAATGCATATTCGAATGCAATGTCTCTATAGTATGAATATCTTCCGCTCTCTCCTCCGTGTCCCGCATTCATTGTCATTTTAAGCATTATAGGATTATTGCCTGTTTTATTGTCCCTCAGCTTCGCTGTCCATTTTAGCGGCTCCCAATACATCACCCTTACATCATTGTATCCTGCTGTTATTAAAATTGCAGGGTAATTCGCTTTCTTCACATTGTCATAGGGCGAATATTCATACATGTAATTGAAATAATCCTCTCTGTTTGGGTCTCCCCATTCATCGAACTCACCTACCGTAAGAGGCAATGTGGAATCGAGCATTGTGTTTATAACATCGACAAAGGGCACTCCGACTACCGCGCCTCTGAAGAGGTCGGGCCGCATATTTAAAACCGCTCCCATAAGAAGGCCTCCTGCGCTTCCACCGGTTATAACAAGTTTTTCCTTTGATGTGTATCCTTCATTTATAAGATGCTCAGCGCATGAGATGAAGTCACTGAACGAGTTTTTCTTGTTGAAGAGCTTTCCATCCTCATACCATCCCCTGCCTAAGTCGCCACCTCCCCTTATGTGCGCAATTGCGAATATGACTCCCCTGTCGAGAAGAGAGATTCTTGCTGTTGAGAAGTAAGGGTCAGAGACAGACCCGTAAGCGCCGTATCCGTTGAGTACGAGCGCGGCGGGATTATTTCTGTCAATCTCCTTTCTGTAAACAAGGGAAATAGGACTCATCTTTCCGTCATTTGCTTTTGCAAATATGTATTCCGTAATATAATTCTTACTGTCATACCCGTTGACAATCTGCACTTTCTTGATTTCAGATGAAAAGTCGGCAAGGTTTATGTCAACCGTAGTATATGGTGTTTTAAGTGACATATAATCAATCCTAAGAACCGACTTGTCAAAGACAGAGTTGGAGTAGGGATAGAATGAGTAATTGGATTCCTCAAAGGGAAAGTTCCTCGCGCCATTCAATGAATAATCAAAAACCTTCAACTCCTTTTTGCCGTTTATCCTCTCGTAGAGACAGAGATATTCCTTGAAACAGTCGATTCCTTCTATTGTAAACGAATCGCTTGCCGGTTCAACTGTCTCCGCAGTAAGAATGTCGCTTCCCGGCTTTACTCTCACTACTTTGAAGTTTTTGGCGTTTTCATTGGTCATCACATAAAAATAGCCGTTCGCATTATCTACATAATATTCCACTCCCTCCTTTCTTAAAGAAATGTAAAGGAAGTTTCCAGAAGAGTCATTGGCTCCTATGTACAAAACTTCGCTTGTTATGTTGCTTGAAACAGAGGCGAGTATGTACTCCCTGCTTCTTGTTTTTGAAACATAGATAGAATATTTCTCGTCAGTCTCTTCATAAACAATCCGGTTTGTATGGGATTTAACTGAATGAAAGCAAAGAGCGTATGACCTCGAAATATCATCTTCAATCGTGTAGTAGAATCCGCTTCCGTCTTTGAGCCACGCCATGCTTGTCACATCCTCTATTTCATCATTCATATTTGTTTTAGCCGCAGTGTCATAAACTCTAAGCGTGTATTTTTCGCTTCCGGTTGTATCGAATGAATAAGCAAGATACCTGTGGTCTTCACTCATTTCAAATATTCTGACATCATAGAATATATGCTTCGCGCCCTCCTTGTTCATGTCAAGCAGTGTTTCTTCTTTCGCATCAAGGAGATTTGCCTTTCTAATGTATATAGGATAATCCTTTCCTTCTTCAGATTTTGAAAAATAATAAAACGAATCAATAAGCTCAGGCACAGACTCGTCTGATTGGTCAATCCGCTTGATTATCTCCTGATAAAGCTTCTCTTGGAGTTCTTTGGTGTGAGACATCATCTTTTCAGTATAAAGATTCTCCTCTTCAATGTACTTCAGCACAGAATCAGCATCTTTGTTTCTGAAATATTCATAATCATCCTTCAGCGCATAACCGAACATTTTTTTAGTTGTAGTGTGCTTTATCGCATCCGGCTCCTCCACACTATTCTGTTTGGCGCAGGATAAAATCGCGGCAAGTATTAAAACAGAAATAAAAGCATTCATTTTCATTCTGTCATCTCCTTTTTTAAGGTTACATTATATCACAAAAAACGAACAAAATCTGTAATTATCAGAATGAGAGGATCCGTTCACAGCGAACTAATGCCGCAGAATGTTGAAATTTTGATAAACGGACTCCATAAAGCCGGGTATTGATTAAAGAAGAATATATTATATAATTAAACCATTATGAAAAAATTAATATTTATATTCATTCTTTTACTCTCTCTGTTTGTCTTTGCTGAACAGGACTTCTTTTCGATGTACCTTGATTCGATGGAAAATGCCTATAATGGCTCTGATGCCAAGCTTGTTGAAAAATTCTTTAATATACTTACAAATTATGATTCAAACAGATACGAGCCATACTATTATTTTGCATCGACACTGCATAATTTAAAACAGACAAAGGATGCCATCCCATTTATAGGAAGAGCAGTTGAACTGAATCCTGTTGAAGAGACCTACTATCTGTATGCTAAGATGCTTTTTGAATTTGATGATAAATTATTCTATCAAACAATAAACACGGCTCTTTCCGCATACCCTGTTTCAGAGAACCTCAATGCTTTAAAGCTTGATTATTTCAACAGCAAAAATATGGTTGATTCGGCATACTCTTATGCATTATTCATTAAAAAACGGATTCCCAATGACAGAGGCGCTCTCTACGCGCTCGCAAAGTATGAGTCAAAGATGGAAAATTATACTCTTGCCGTCTCTTACCTAACCCAGCTCCTCTCTTTAAAGGAACCGAAGAATGAAGATTACCTTCTTGCAGGAAAGATTTACACTGCATCAAAAAACTACATAGCCGCAAACAAATCATATTTGAAACTGATAGCTTCTCCATACAGGTACTATTCCCTACATAAACTCTCCGATAATTATTTTACAATTGAGTCCTATGATTCAACTTTGGTTATGCTTGATTCTCTGGTTAAGCACTATCCCGATTCTGTTTCTCCGTACGGCAAAATGCTTGCAGTATTTTCTAAAACCAAATCTGAGGCGCTTCTTGAATCTCTTTTCATCAGAATTTCCAAGAACAACATATCGGATTCAACACTCCTTGACAATCTCTCTCAACAGCTCTTTAAATATGATAAATTCAATCAGGCGATAGAACTTTACGAGAGACTCTCTGAGAAGTATCCAGCATACTGTTCAAAAGAATTCATTCAATCATATTTCTTTATCAAAGACTATGAATCTTCCCAAAAAATATTATCCGTTTATCCTTTGAAAACAAAAGTCGATTCCCTTTTTGTATTTAAGTACAGCGGATTGAATTTTTTCAAGCAAGGTAAAATGGATTCATCAGAGTTTTACTTTGAGAGGGCATACCTTCTAAATGACAAAGACACAATTCTTATAAAGAATCTCGCTAATGCATACTCTATAAATCAGAAAATGATAAAATTGACAGAACTCGTAGAGAGCATAAAAGAAACATTCCCCGTTTTGAGTGAAGCACTGAAATCAAAATATTTTAAAATTCAGGAATAATCATTTTACCTGAATCGCCAAAGATGTTATAAGTCCGTTTACGCTCGCCTGAACACAGCAGTCTCCGCATTTCATCGCCTTTATTTTAATACAATTGCCCAGATCCTTTTCAATCTCAATGATGTTTCTGTCTCCTATATTCCACACTGGGGTTATATTCTTGCAGTTTTTTATAATTTTGTTATCTCTGTCATAGTAAACTGCATTCAGCACTGCAGTTTCACCCACAGTCAGGTCCGAAGGGCCGTTGATTAGAACAATCGCGCAGTCGACATTGGATTGAATTTTGTCTGTTGAAACACAGGAGATGAAAAACAAACTTAAAAATGCAAAGAAAACCAAAATCAGACTCTTCATATTACCTCCTGATTTTTTTTCCTTTACTCTGATAATATAACCAATATTAGTATTTTGTCAAGCACTTACATTTATTTGACTTAATTTTTCAAAAACATTGTATAAGCAAATATGCCAAAAGCAACCGCTACATTGAGTGAGTCTTTCGCACCTGATGTCTCTATTGAAATAATCTTGTGAGATTTTTCAAGAGCAGACTGGGAGACTCCGAGAGCTTCATTTCCAAGTATGACCGCGAATTTGCCTTCATACTGCATACTTCCGAGATTCACGGCGTTCTTGTGCAGTTCAAGAGAGTAAATTAAAAGATTCTCCGAAGATGCATATTCAAGAGCCTGAGTTATCTCTTCATAAGTAATTGTTTTAATATGTTCTTCGCAACCTCTTGAAGATGAAATAAAATTAGGATTATCTCTTAAAGGCGTGACTCCCACATGGATAATTGTGCTGAAGCCGTATGAGAATGCGCTCCTGTAAATGTTTCCGACATTATGCGCGCTTCTCAGATTGTCAAGTATTACTATGCCTCCCTTCATTAAAGTTTGTATTGGTCAAGAATCTCAACAAGTTTTTCTGCTTCTTCAGCTGTGTTAAATATATGATAAGCTATGCGGATATAATTCTCTCTGAATGATACCTGAACATTGTGCTCAGAAAGATAATTGTAAAGATGATGTATGTTCCTTGTTTTAAGAGAAACAATGGGAGTATTCATTGAGCCGCTCTGCTGTGTGACGCTTCCCATCATTTCCGCTTTTTTCATTATTATCTCTGCTCCTTCAAGGTCATGCCTATACACTTCTTCAATCCCAACACTGTTTAGAAATTTTAAATTTTCCTTCATCATTACAGCTCCTATGACATTCCTCGTTCCGGACTCCAGACCGCTTGCATCCTTCCTCGGCTCAGGAAGAGTGGCAAATGAATCAAAATCCCTGTAATCAAGGGAAAGCCATCCGAGATTTCTGAAAACACTCTTTTCAATATGCTTTTCGTTTATATAGATAAAGCCAGCACCCTGCGGTCCGAGAAGCCATTTTGAAGTGCCGGCGAAAAGAAAGTCGGTCGGTGAATCTTTCATTGAGAGCGGCAGATAGCCCGCTCCCTGAATAGCATCAACTGCAACTATTGAATTGTGGTTGTGTACGACTTCCGTAAGCTCGTCAATGTCAATCAGCTCGCCTGTCAGAAAATCCACAAGATCAACAAATACAATTGAGCGGTTTATCTGAGAAAGCATTTTGTTTAGCAGATTCATATCCTTCGATACAACTTCCACTCTATATCTACCATCATGAAGAAATGGAGCCAAAGTGCACGGAAACCCGTGTCCGTATATGACAATATTCTTTATCTCAGGGAATGTGTTTCTGACTATAAATATGCCGGTTGTCGTATTTGAGATAAGTCCGATGCTCTTCTTTTCGGCTCCGATTATGCCTGCCGCCCCCTCCCTAGCTTTGTCTAAAATCTCAAAGTATTCATCTATCCGCACATCTGCGCAGAGCGCCATTATGTCCAAATATCTCTTTGCCTCTTTGACTGCGTTGAGAGTGAGAACCCCCGAGGACGCGCTGTTGAAATAAAGATTCTTTCTTTCGGCAAAATTATTAGTGTAATTCATAATCACCTCTGTTTTTATTTGATTTTACCACTTTGACGGCTCTTTGCAATAGATAAAGTGAATGTTGAAAAAAATCATTGAAAATTATTTTGTTTTCTTATATAATATTTTTACATATTATTAAGGAGGTTTAATGAATGCGTTTTCACTAAATGATCTAAAAATCATAAATTATCAAAATCTTTACAGAAATCTTTCTGCTCCAAAGCTTGTCGAGATGTCTTTGGAAAAAAAAGAGGGAGTTCTTGCTTCAACCGGCGCTCTTGTGGTGAATACAGGTAAATACAACGGACGCTCACCGAATGACAGATTCATCGTCGAGACAGAATCAGTGAAACCCCACATCAACTGGGGAAAGGTTAACATTCCCATATCAGAAAAGCTTTTTGACTCGCTTTACCAAAAAATGCTCGGCTACATTCAGAAAAAAGATTTATTTGTCTTTGACGGATTTGTCGGAGCTGACAAAAAGCACGGTTATGCCATAAGAGTTGTGAATGAGCTTGCCAGTCAGGCGCTCGCCACTTCACAGCTTTTCATAAAACCCACAGACAAAGAGCTTGAAGGCTTTACACCCGACATTAATATAATATGTATGCCGCATCTTTACGCTGTAAAAGAACTTGACATGACAAATTCAGAATGCTTTGTCATAATCAATTTCGATAAAAAAATCATTTTGATAGGAGGCACACAATACTTCGGAGAGATAAAGAAATCAGTCTTTTCGGCGCTGAATTATATGCTTCCATTTAGAAAGGTCTTCCCCATGCACTGCTCTGCAAATACTGACGACAAGGGCAATACAGCAATATTCTTCGGTCTCTCAGGCACGGGAAAGACGACTCTTTCAGCAGACATTGAGAGGAAGCTAATAGGCGACGATGAACACGGATGGTCTGAAGACGGAGTCTTCAACTTCGAGGGCGGCTGTTATGCAAAACTGATAAATCTCAAGAGAGAAAATGAGCCGCAGATATATGATGCCCTTAAATTCGGTTCACTCCTTGAGAATGTAATACTTGATGAAAAGACCGGAAATCCCAATTATGACGACGGTTCTCTGACTGAGAATACAAGAGGCGCATACCCAGTTTCATACATACCCAATGCTGATATGTCCGGAATGGGGGCGCATCCGAAGAAGGTCATATTCCTAACTGCAGATGCGTTCGGAGTTCTTCCTCCTGTAGCCAAACTCACATCGACACAGGCGATGGAGCATTTTGTCTCCGGGTACACAAGCAAACTCGCTGGCACAGAGAGAGGAATAACAGAGCCGCAGGCGACATTCTCCACATGTTTCGGAGCGCCATTCATGCTGCTTCATCCTCAGAAATATGCTGAGATGCTCAAAGAGAAGATAGAGAAGCACGGATCGGTGGTCTATCTTTTGAATACCGGATGGACGGGCGGGCCATACGGTGTAGGTTCGAGATTCAAAATCGCCTATACAAGAAGAATGGTGAAGGCGATTCTGACAGGTGAATTTGAAAAGATAAAATTTGAAACAGAACCATTTTTCGGACTCTCCATACCGACCGAACTTTCCGATGTACCAAAGGAAGTTTTAAATCCAATCAACACATGGAAAGACAAAGATGCATACAAGAAACAGGCAATGATGCTAAAGAGTAAGTTTGATGAAAATTTCATAAAAATGAATGTAAAATTTTAATGTTTTTAGTTCTCTTCGTAGGGTGCATTTTATTAATTTTTCTCTTCAAGAAGAGGATTTCGTATAAAAGAAAAATGACTGCCTTTTGGGCAGTCATTTTCTTAATTATCTTTGTTTTAAGTTTTCTCGTCAGATTTCCCTACAGAGCTCCGGTTTTCATATCGGATGATGAAGTAAATTTCATTGAATTTTCAAAAGCTTCAAAGTATGACCGCGCAAAAGAATTATATTCTTCTTCAGCGCCTCTGATTATAACCGCAGAGGATAAAAAGAATCTCATTAGCGAGAACAATGCCACCTTAGCATTTTTAAATTTAACAGATATAGGTATAGATACTGCATATCTTCTCGGTGAAACACTCTTTGTATCAGTACTAAATTATTCCCTTCATACTTCTCCATGCAGATTAAAAGTATTCAATAGTGACTCTGCAATAGTTCTCTCTGCGGGAAATGATTCTCTCTATCGTATTTTTCCATTTGCCAAGGCTGATTCGGTTCTCCTTGAGAGCAATGATGACAATCCTTACAATAATAAATTTTATTTTGCCCGCACAAAAAGAATCGCTTTGGTTTCATCTGTATATTCCCCTGCGCTTCAGAAATTTTCCATGGCTCTTTCAGCTATTTTTGATTCTGTTGTGTTCAATACTATGCTTTTAAAGAATTCCCTAAAGATTGGACTGAATGACGATTATGACGGAATCATTTTATTGGGAGGCGCTGATTATAAAGATATCGCACTTCCTCGTTTTTCCCTTCAATCTCCCCTGCTTGACGGGGACTCATACTTGAAAGTATCTGATTTGATTAAGAGAGTCGGCAGAGATACAAAAAGAATTAAAAATCCATTCAATCCTGCATCAAGAATAAGAGACGGTATTTTCGACAGATTGCTCTTAAATTTAAAATCAAATATTCTGAGAACTGCGGCGTTCTGCGGATTTACAGTATGCCTTCTGCTTCTTTTTTAAAATACCGTCAATTTTTTTGTGAGAACTACCCGGTCATTGTTTTTTATTACAAGGAAAAAGACACCGCCGGTCATATTCGGATGGAATGAAAGAGTGGACTTTGGTGTAAGTCCGCTGTAAAGCATCTCATTCAGCCTTCCCGAGATATCATACAAATAAACCTCATAGTAAGATGATTCGTTGAATGTTATTCTTAAATTCGATTTCCTTTCAATCAGAGCAGGAGAATCAAGATGCGGAAGAGTAAATTTCATTTCATACATTTGAGTGAATTTATTCTTCAAAATCGGAGCAAACGGAGAGAATTTTACTGCAAGATTATTTCGCACTGACTTAATGGTTGTTTCTGAAGTGTCATAAGAGAATGAAAGGTAATTCTGCGAGTCGAACTGCATCCCTATTATCATGCTGTTGCTATCGGGAATGTCAATATAGTAGAGTGTCACTTCCGCAGTGTCAAGGGAGACTGCAAATGTATAGTTACTCTCTCCAGCCTTTACTTTGTTATAGTAAATCACATATCTGTAGTTGGTAGTGTCAAAATAAGAAAATACGGTATTTACTGCATCAGATGGTTTCACAAACACATCATCATAATATTCGCATCTGTAATCAAGCCAACCTGTAAAAATCGAAGGATTAGAGAGATACGATGTCGGCAGAGGTTCGCTCATATAAACATCATTTTGAATGTCAAACAGAGAGAGTATTCCGTTTGTGTTAAAAAATATTGAGTCTCTGCTTTCACCGGCAAAATGCACTTCAAAAGGAAGCTTGACGCAGATTGTAGTATCGTCTTTTACTTCCAGTTGTCTGAAAGCATGGGAATCAATATCTATCTCTTCAAAGAGAGGGCTGTTTTCAAAATCAGTCATTTCGTTTGTGTAAATGTAATATCCGTTTATAGGACCGAGATACATTGATGAATTTTTAAATGACGTCGGCACTATAATCAGAGTCGTGTCAGAATATCCTCCGAGGGAGAGAACTGCTGTAAGAGAGCAGACCGGCTGTGAAGAAGAAAACGCAAATATGTCATAAAAAACCTCTATCGATTCATTGAATGAGAGTGAATCTATTGTTTTTATGCTGTCAGCGCACACAATGTTCGGAGAGGTTAACTTTATCTTAATGTCCTTAGATTTTAAAGATGACAGATTGGTTATGCTGAGAAGAATTCTTGAATATGCCCCCAAGACAACGCTATTCGTAGTATCCTCGCCAATGACAGCAGAATTAAAAGCAACTTCAAAGTCAGGTTTTAGAAGATCCAGCTCGATTATTTCGCACACAGTGTCGCCGCCTGTGACAGTAAAGAGGGAACATACTGGAGAGAGTGCGGAATCAGAGTAGCCGTTAATTTCGATAACAAGACCATCAGTCACTGTTATGCTTGAATCGCTCATCAGCGGACCGATTCTTATTTCAGATGAGATTATATTAAAAAGACTATCGTCAAGACCGCCGACAATAACATGGGAGCTGTCAGACGATGAATTACCGTAATTTTTAAAATTCAAATCAAAATGAAAAGTGTCAATAGAAAAGTTTGAAAGTTCGTATGAAGAGAGAGACACAAAATATCCGTCTTTAATGAGTTTGACATACCTTTGACCAAAAAAGAGACCGGGGACATAATCTGTGATTAGGAGAGAATCACCAACGACAGCCGACAGAGGGGCTATGTCAAACTGCACATTTGCTGAATTGTTGAAATAGACAGAATCTCCCAATACACCTTCAAAGAATACTCCTGTAAATCCGCTCTCATCAAGTTCCCCGTTAAATGATGCACTGGCTTCAATCATCCCCGAAGATGAAGGTTGATACTTGTCGCAGGCAAAAACATACGATGAAATATTTTTGCTTCCGGCATAAATTTCAGGAAGTGAAAAATAGTTGTATCTTTCAAAATATCCTCTGGTCATTGAAACATCACCATACTCTTTATAAAAATTTATTTTTGCTTTATTCATTGCTTCTATGATAGATGAAGATGCTGAAAGAGAGTCAATAAACGCCCTCTGTAAAAAGTCATCCTCTTCCCAATATGTGTACTGGGAGGAGCCTATAAAAGAGGTTGCGCCGTTTAGACTGTTTTTCAGCCAGAAGTAGCCGAAGAAATCATTATAGGAATAGTTGCCCGTGAGACAGGCAAATGAGACTATTGAAGGATAGAGGGCATAATTATCAAGACTCTCAATATCATCAGAGTCAAAGGAGGGGCCTACCCAGTAAAAGGCCGCTCCGTGGCCTGAGTATACGGCAATCTCCCTCCCCTCTTCAACCGCCTTATCGATAGGCATTCCGGTTGAGTAGTAGCCGAAGAGAGAATCGCACTCATATCCAAGACCTCTCAACCTGCCCATTGAATACGCATGTGTGGATTCTACAAGTGTGTGATAATAACCGTCATTTGAAGCAATGAAATACACCTTATCTGCGTAATCAGGCTTTCCCCCGGCATACTCTGTTTTAACCTTAAAAAGATAATCGGAGAGCTCCGACGGCTGATTGAACGGAAGGCGCGAAAGAATCACATCAGGGAAATAATCATTAGTGTCCATAAGAGAGTAGTATAGGTCTGTCGCCGGATAATCAATGCCCGAACCTGTAAAATAGGGCAGAGCCGATGAATTGCCTATAAGCAGAAGATGCGAAAAACTCTCCCCTGCATATTCATTTTCTATGAAATTGTCTATTTCGGTATTAGTTGAACCGCAAATTGAAAGAGGAAATGATTCAAACAAAAATCCTCTTTGAAGATAATAATCTCTTAAAGAATCAGTATAGAGAGAAAAAATATCATCATAGATAGCTACTGTTTTATTGCCTGATGATTTTTTCATTGCCAAAGAGTATGAATATTCTATTTTGCGTATTATAAGGAGGTCTGCCGTAGGGATATAATCATAAGGATAAATTTCCACAGTGTTGTTATTCTTGATTTTGAAAACATCCTTATAAATCATTGAGTTTGAACTGTATGATGCTCTGTCGAAAGATATTGTAAAATCTGCGTTTTCTTTCCTTACAGGTAATTGCCTTGGATATAATTTCTTGTCGAGCTTGAGAGTCTCTTCACTGATAAGAGAAACTTTAACACTACTGATATCGGCATTGATAATCCTGATTACAGGAATATCCGGACTGCCTGCCAAAGCATCGGACCTTTCAAGGTCGGTCACAAAAGAGAGAAATCCGTCCTTCTCTCTAAGAACAGGTTCCGTCGAAAATTCAAAAGCGCACAGATTGACTGCAAGTAAAATCAGAATTCCGCGCCGAATGAGATGTGATAGTATGTTTCGGGCGAAAGCACCATCATGTCCGTGTGTTTTGCAATGTCCATCTTTAATAATGTTATCCATATATCCATTCTTAATCCTGCTCCAATGCCGCACTTTAGGTCATCGAGAAGGAGATCCGATGTTATGAGCCTTAAATCCGATATATCATCTTTGGCAATGCCGAGATCTGAAAAAACAACCCCCCTGATATTCATGAACGAAAAATCATAAATGGGGAATTGAATTTTATCTATCAGGGGAAACCTAAGCTCCATATTTACAAATGCAGTGTTTATACCGTAGAATTCGTAATCATTATAACCTCTGAGTGAGGATGAACCGCCTATGAAAGAGTACATCCTCTCCCTGCCGAAAGAAGTTGTTCCGGAAGCTCTGATTGCAAATTGACTTCTGGGAGTGATTATGAAATACTTGCGCACATCAGCTGACAGGTACCCTCCTCTGAAATTTCCGAGTGAGTCCTTAGGGTCATAGTCAATTTCATAGCCTAAATCCACCCTTGCGACATCTCCGTTGACAGGTCCGAAGTATCCCCATATGCTGTTGTCATAGACGAATGAGAGAACATGAGAACTTCTTACCGATGTGTAGAGATTGTCGGTCACAGTGCCGTCCGTATAATAGATGTTTTCATTCACATCATACTTGTACAGCGAAGTCTGCAGGTCGATTCTCTTGTACCTGTCAAATGGCCAGCGCAGAAGAATACCTCCGCCGTTATAGATATAAGAGAGGGAATAATAATATGTGAGAAACTGCTCCTGTTCCTGATTTAGAAACAGAAGCGCAATGTCCATTCTGTTTTTCAGGAACCAATACTCGCAGGATATGTATCCGCTTCCCGAAAACGAAAGTTTTTCCATCTGAAGGAAAAACCAGTTATCACCCATCATATCGCTTACTCCGACATCAAGAAGTCCGACAAAACCGTAACCGGGAGTATAGGAGAAAGCACCGGCCGCCCAGTCAACGGAAAAGTTAAATGGCGGCTTTTGGGGATTGACGGGTTTAAAATCATACTGATTATATTTCCTTATGTAATCATCATACTCATAAGTCAGGTCAATCTCCTGTCTGTTGTCGGATGGGTTGTTCAGAATCATTACATCCATCTGCATCTGAGAGAAAAATGAAAATACCAGCTTTGACATGTCTGAAGACATTGAAGGATTGAAGCAGCCGGTTATGACATCCGTCAGCTGTTGAACTCTGCCGGTCTCGATGTTGAGCTGGAAGACATTTGAAATGTCGCCGATGTAAGATGCAAATACAACCATAGAATCATTGACAAGAGAGAATCGGTCGATGCTCGCATTGACATCCAATTCAATCTTTGTCTTTTCCCTCGAGTTTATATTCATCAGATAGATAGAGTATGATCCGTATATCCAGAGACTCTCCTCTCCCATATCGCTTGAGAATATTATTGTAGAATCATTTAAAAAGAACGGACTCCTGTCGTCAAATATATCATTGGTAAGAAGAATTTCTTTCTTCTGTGCAAAATCATACACCGCGATGTCATTTCTTCCGTTGTTCATTTTGACATAAACAACCTTTTCTGTTTTTGAATCAACAGCCGGAGAAAAGACTCCGTCAGCCTTAATGCTTACGCTTTTGACTGTCTTCTTTTTTCTCACATCATAAACAATTATCTTTTCCGCCTCATTGTTTCTTGCAGAAAACACAAGGCATCTGCTATCTCTTGACCAATTGAGATTTCCATAGTCCAGATGAAAGCTCTCAAAATGCCTCACAAATGTGCGCGGGAGAACCTTCTCCTTTCTATCCGGATTGAATATTGAAGAGACATATATGTCAAAGTATCCGTACTTTTCGGATATAAAGGCATAATAATTCCCGTCCGGAGAAACAGAGGGAGAGATATTGTATGGAGATGTCTCCATAAAGCTTCCGAGAAGGGATTTTGAGTTTTCGACAAGCACATCCTTGTTCTTGATGAGCGGAAAGTATCTCTTTTTGAGATAAAGCTTCCATTCATTATCAAGCTCCTCAGTCTTCTTCCCCAGAAGTTTTTCAAATGTTTCATCCAGGGATCTTGTCGTTTTCAATGAAAAGTAAATTTCGCCTATCTTCTCTCTGCCGTATTTATCGGCAATAAATTTCAGAACCGACTCGCCTGCTTTGTAGAGAAAAAATCCGCCGGAGTAATAACCGAGAGTTACAAGGTCAATGAGAGTGTCATTGACCACGGCATCTCTCATATACATATCAGTCTCTTTGTCCCAGACTCTTGAAAAGTATTCAGCGCTTCCTTCAATAAACCAAAGAGGGACATCGTATGTTATGGAGCTCACAATAGCGCCGGTGCCTCCCTTTCCATACAAATATTCAAACTGCATTGCATGGACAAGTTCGTGATTTACTACATGCCTGAGGTCTTCATAGGAACCGGTAAATGGAATAACCACTCTGTTTTTCAGTGATTCCGTGAATCCGCCGATTAGTTCCTCCAATATTTCTGTGGTGACATTCGTCTCTTCAAAGTCCTTGTGGGAATTGTACAATATTATCGGCACTCGTCTCTTTAACTTGTAATTGAATGCGGTTTCCAGCTCCGCCATTGAAGATTCGGCGACAAGAGAGACGAAAGAGGCGACCTCCTCTCCTCCGGGATAATAGTAAATATCAAACTTATCCGTCTTCTCAACTCTCCAACCGAAACTAGTATACTGCACCTTGTTTTTTCCAAAGTAAGTTGTTTGTGAATATGCAGAAATGAATACACAGAGAAGAACTGCAAAAATCAATTTTTTCATAGTATCTTTCCTAAAAGGTATCCCAGCATTACTCCGATGAGCAATGCCGTTGTAAAGAGTTTTGACCTCGCAACCTCCATTTTGTAGCCTTTCTTGAATGCGAAGAATGTGACAATGTATCCTATTCCGTTCATCAATATTATTATAGGTATCGATATCACCTTGACTATTATAGGACCGACGATGGGTATGAGTGAGACCAGAGCAAGCATCTCCGCAAACAATTGTGAGAAGACTCCGAACATAATCACTATAAGAGCGGTAATAGGCTTGTTTATTCCGAATCTGAATGAAAGATATATGAACAATATTGAAGACAAAAAAATCAGCACAAGGAGTTTATGCTGTTTGATATACTCCAAAAGAAGCTTCTTCTTATCAACCTTAGAAAAGTCAATCATCATATTTATATATTTGAATACTCCGAAAAATTTCAGAGTTTCATAAACTGATATTGAAATATAGTTTAGGATTTTCTTTATCAAAATCTTATCCCGAAGTTGAAATTAATTTTGTTTAATCCAAATCCTCCGTTGAATTCAACGAGTTTGAAGAAATCTGATGCTTTGAAATATGTGTATATTGCCGAAGCGGCATGATTGACAACAAGGGCGGAAATTGAATAAAATGCAAACTGCCTGAACCTTCTTGCATCAGCTCTTCCGGAAGCATAGGAGCGCATCTCTTCAATACTGTCAAATTCCCATGACAGAGAATCCGGAATTGATTTGGCTTCAACATACTCTATCTGCTTTTCAATGCTTTTCGGATAAAGTTCGCGGGCTTTCGGAAGAAGAGTTGAGTTGTACTCGTCCGATGAAATAAATGATTCCATCTTAAGAAGGGCAAACTCAGGATATGAAGAGACATCCTTTGTGAGTGAGTATGATGCCATATCAACGGCATTTTCGCTCTCCTGATGCGATTTCAAAAACAAAGAGAGAGTGACGGCGGCAAACGCGCCCTCGGAAGCCATGAAAGCTTTTGCCGTTTTGTTCTCTTGTATTTTAATAAAGCCCCACCCTGGAAATAGAGCAGACTTCCCTGTTTCAAGAAGCTCGGGAGAGATTTCAAATCCGTACGAAGAGAGAAAGAGCACAACGCTCAACATTACAATAAGCTTTTTCATTATTTCCTCACGGTGAAGTAGAACATTTTTACCCGTTTCTCGACATCATTTTCAACAAGAAGTCTCAGTATATAGAATCCCGCTCCAAGTTCATTCACCCCGACTCTCTTTTCATTTACGCCAGAAACGCACAAATAAGAATCAGATTCCATCTTTTTTGTCCCCGCCTGATCAAATATGGAGTATGAGTATCTCTTCCCAGTATCGGTGTTGAATCTTATTATAAAATAATCCAATGCCGGATTCGGATAGATATATGTGTTCTCATCCGGTATTATCAGGGCAGTTCCTCTCTCTATTGAAGAAATATAAGGATAGTATCTGTTGTTCTTCTCATTATAATGCTGACTCGGCCAAATACGGCTATTTAGTCTTGAATCAAGCTCAAAGGCAATCAGCTGATAATCGGAGACTGCCACTATGTCAACAAATGAGTCATTGTCAAGGTCGCACACTATCGGAGTGGAGTTTGACTGCTGTCCCGTTGCTATGGGAAATCCCGATATCGTTTTATCCGAAAATCCCTCCAGCAGTCCGTTGTCAGTATGAATAAGAATGTCGTTTACATTATCGTCATTCAAATCAACTATAATGGGAGTAGCCTGTATGTCTGTTGAATCCCTCAGGTTGACGGGGTAATTGTTGATGATGTTGCCGTTATAATCAAAAAGAAAGAGCTTACCGTAAAGAAGCAGACTTATTTCGAACTCTCCGTTATTGTCAATGTCTGAAACAACAGGAGATGTATAGAACGGATAGTAGGGCATCTCCCTGCGGAATTCAATCTCTCCGGTCTCTGATGATACAGAATAGAGATTTCCGTCGCCCCTGACAAAAATTATTTCCACCACAGAATCCGCATCAATGTCAACTGCCACCGGAGATGACATCGTGTAGAGCACATTCTCTGTTTTTGAACTGAATAACTCATTTAAATCAAAATCAAATCCTCTTATAACTCCGTCAAACGCGAGGGTGATGATTCTGTCATCAAGGATTATCGGTTGCGACCAGGAACCCGCATAAAGATAAGCCGAATCTGAGACAATCAGACTGTCATCAACCCAGTCGATTATTTTCAGGTACATATCTTCGCCGCATACAAGTATCTCGTCAAGCGAATCATTGTCTATGTCTGCCATTGTGGCTGAAGCGACATATCCGAAATTGGATGTTATGGGAGAACCCTTGACTTCAATAAAGACCTGCCTCGAGTTTAGAGTGTCTGTTCTCAGGACATGAACATCTCCGGCATAGGATGTCAATGCCATCTCCTTTGAGCTTAAAGCGCGAACTGAGCCGAAAGCAGGAGTGGAGTAGGATTCCTCCGATGAGTTGAATGTTCCCACTATACCGCTCTCATTGAATGCGCCCTTTCCGTCAGCTCCGATTGCATATATCTCGCCTGCCATTGTTTGAAAGAATATCACTTTTTTTCCGTCTATTTCTGTTACTTTCGGAGATCCGACATCGGATGCGGTTTTAAGAGCGAACGGAAACCCTTTGACTCTGAAATCATAAAGCACGGAGAAAGTCATCAGAGTATCCGAACGGGATACATCATAAATATAGACATGAGAATTGCCTCTGTTATTTGCAGTAGTATTGGGATTTGTCTTCGGCGTGAATCTGTCATTGACTCCTCCCTCAAAGAAGAGGTCCTGATAGGAGCCGTAAAATGCCTTTTCAATATCATAAACATCATAGAAATCAAGCTCAAAATCCTGAACCATGTCCGCCTCTTCCATATCTATTCCGAGAATATCTCCTCCATTTATCATGTTATAGCCGGAATCGGCGAGTATGATGGTTTCATCAATGTGGTATATCGCAAGACCTCCGGAGTCAATCGGACATGGAAGCGACATGTCATAATCATCCACCTTCACGAGAACACCATCTTTCCACACTCTGAATCCGTTGGAATCGGGTCTGTCGGAGAGGGTGTCGGGATTCATATAAGCAAACCTATTCTCTATATGATACCATTCGTGTGAATTAATCGGTATCCTAAAGATTTTTGCGCTTGAATCCTCATTGGCGCCGAGATACTTTATTTTAAGCCGGGTGGTGTCTCTGTCAATCGTGATCGTCTGGTTGAAATATATCCAGTTTGAATAATCGGAATTTGGATTTGCGTTGAATTTCGCTCCGGCATTGTATGAACCCTGATGAGGAGGCACCAGACCATTCAGATTCCAGTTCCCTGTTCCCTGCAGAGCCCAACCGCCCATGCCCATCCTTCTACCGGATGTATCATAAAGGTCATATATGCCAAGCTGATGTGCGAATTCATGTACAAGCCCGCCCTGAATGAAAGCATAACCGCCGTCCTGATTGGCGGTCTCCGAATATATCACTGCATCATTAAATGATTTTCCTCCAACGGTTATCGGTTGGCCGAAGACATAATCAGCCCCCTGCACATAGACTGCCGGCAGGTCAAATGGAGAATCATAATTGTAATCTGTCTGCCACATGCTTCCGGCATGGAAAACAATGACAGCATCAAATTGTTGGAAATCAATTCCGCCTTTTATTTCAGCTTCAAGGAGAGCATCTCTGAAGAGTGAGAAAAGACCGAGAACATAATTTGTGGTGTCCCCGTAGTAAACCATCGTGTGGTTAACAGTATAGCATTCATGAAGGGATTTGGGAAATATTGAAAAATCAACAAACAGCTTGCCGTGAGAATCGTCAAGGAAGTAATTTTGCAGAGCCTCCATCTGATGGAAAAAATAGAGAGAATCGTGCGGAGGCTGAAAATAAAGATTCCGCACAGTGTCAATGATAGTATCTTCCCCGTCAAACAGAGTGTCCTCCTCATATTCGGAATCCATTGAGCCTCTAAGGTCCATCTTTCCATTTCCTGTGGTCAGAGATGTTGTATCTTCCAAAAATTCTACTTTAAGCACAAGAACTTTAACAGTATCAGTTGAGAATTTTCTTTCAAAATCAATTAAGCTTCTTTTAGATGGTGAAGATATCAGTTTTGAGTAGATTGGATTCTTCTGTTTCAACGATATCTCTCTCTTATAGGCATTCATTAAGAATCTATAATCTTTATCAGCATCCTTTATCTCCATTGAAAACAGCCAAATTACAAAAAACATAGATATAAGAATCAAACTTCTTTTCAAATAACCTCCAATTTATATATTATATAATATAATATATTATAGATTTTTTTCAATAGAAATGTTTTCTGTTTCTCTTTTTCTTTGACAAATGGTATAAAATGATTAAAATATTTGAGTTATATAAAAAGGAGTCTCATTATGGATAAATTGATTACTCTCTTTTCGGTGCTTTCAGACAAAACAAGAATCAGGATTATAAAGCTTCTTTCAAAGAAGATGTGCACAATGTTTGAGCTTTCTGAAATTTTCGGTATAAATGATGATGAACTCAAACCGCACATTGACTCCCTACACCATGCAGGTCTTATATCAGAGGTAAAGGACGGAGAGTTCGTAAATTATTTTGTCAAAGGAAGCGGCGCGATATTTGACAAATACACCGCAGATGTCCTCAATGTAATTGCAAAGCATTTCAATTCTGATGAGATAATATTGAAGGATTATACAAAAGCAAGAATGATCGACAGGAAAGAACTCGCAAAAAAGAGAGGAATTATCTGATGCGTGGAAAGATTTCAATAGCAGGTGTTGAACTTAGAGAGATACTCACAGAGGAAAATGCGCGCGAGATACTGCGTGAAATTTTCCACAATGTACACCCCTTTGAAATTTTTTCGCTTATTGAAGGGCTTGAAACAGAAGATATAGCCAGAGTTATAATGAAGCTTGGTTTTCCAATAGGAGCAGAGGTTTTTGAATATTTTGAGGATGAGGACAGAGAAGAGATATTCCGCGCTCTTACACGCGACCAGATGGTTAAACTCATCGAGGAGATGTCTGCAGATGACAGAGTAGACCTACTAAAATCCCTTGATAAAAAGCTTGTTGACTCTTTGATGCCTTTCATTGCGCAGGCGGAGAGAAATGACATAAAGCGTCTGTTAAACTATCAGGAGTCTACCGCAGGCGCAATAATGACCACCGAATACGCAACTCTCAATATGAACATGACTGTTTCCGAGGGTCTTATACACCTGAAACACATCGCTCCCGAAAGAGAGACCATATTTTCCATTTACATTGTTGATGAGGAGAGGCGCCTTGTGGGAGGAGTCAACCTTGACAAATTCATTCTTTCAAAAGAGAGTCAGCTAATAAAGGAAATTATGAATCGCGAGATAATAAGCGTGAAAATAGATGATGACCAGGAGAATGTCTCAAAAGTGATGGCGGATTATGACCTTGTTGTAGTACCTGTAATTGACCATGAAAACAAGATGGTTGGAATTATAACAATTGACGATGTGGTTGATGTGGTTACTGAGGAAGCGACTGAGGACTTCCTGCGGCATGGTTCGGTACAGGGAGATGTTGATTATATTTCATCCAATCCTTTTCTGCTGGCAAAACAAAGGATAATCTGGCTACTGCTTCTTGTCGCAGTCGGTTTCATCTCCGGTTTGATAATGCAGATAAAACAGGAGATACTTGAAAACGTAATAGCTCTGGCTTTTTTCCTTCCCCTTCTATCTGGTTCTGCCGGAAATGCGGGAACTCAGTCATCCACAGTCATCATAAGAGGATTGGCGACAGGAGAGCTTGACATGAAAGATATTTGGAGGATAATGCTAAAAGAGATGGCTACAGGTTTATTAATCGGACTTGCTCTCGGGTTGGCGAGCGGCATCAGAGCTGTTTTGACTGATGCTCATCATGACATGCGTCTTGCATTTACAGTCGGAATTTCAATGGTTTTTGTTGTCACTCTGTCTACTGTTCTTGGAGCCGTATTCCCAGTCTTTTTCAAAAAACTTAAGCTTGACCCTGCTTTGATGTCGGCTCCATTTATTGCCTCGATTATTGATATCTTCTCGATTTTCATATATTTAACTCTTGCTGAAATGATTTTCTGACTGAAACAAATATTTTAGACTTGAATTTTCAGATTATCTGATTATAATATAATAAAGCAAATATCAAAAGGTCTTTGAAAATGAAATTTAATCCTCATAGGATTTGAAATACAACCACCTCAATATTTCCTCATATCCCCTCCTCCATACTTCTTCCCTCCCAATCCCATTAATCACAATATTGAGGTGGTTTTTTTATTGTGATTCTGAGAATGGGATAATCAAAGAAAAAAGGTCTATTCGTTTATAACAAATTCAAAAATGAGATTTTTAGAGTCAATTCTTTTAAGAGAAGAGCCGGTTGATTTAGCCATCAGAAAGGCATTTATTAGAGGAGCGTATTTGTCGTCTGTCACATACATTGAAGAATAAAGTATATCATCTATCTTTCTATGTTCATAATCCTCTACGCTTCCTTCCATCCTAAGCACTATCTTATTGTCATTGTTCTCATAAGTTTCAATTATAATTCTTTTTATATGAGATGTGGTCATTTCATTTATTATAAATCCGAGAACATTGTGAAATATCGTAGAGAGAATCTTGTAATTGAAGAGAATCTCCCTTATTTTATCATTTAGTTTTGTCTCAATGTTTATAGAATATTTGTATTGTGTATTTGTAATGTAAAAGAAAAGCTCCTGTTCAATGAGTGAGTTGACATTAAAGTTGGTTGCCTCTGTAAGAAACTCAAACCGAATTTTGCTGTTGAGGATCTTAAAAGAATCCATAAGCTTCGCGACTCCGACATTTGTCAGATTTAAAGTCTTCTCCATAAGATTGAATTTTTCAACAAGCTGTTCCTTCATTTTAGCCATGTTTTTTGTTGTAAAGAGAATTGTTTCAAAAGAGTCGACTCCATCTATCAGATACTCAAACCCTGCCTTAATGACTGAAATCATAGAAAATGAATTATGCGCGAATCCCCTTAAAAATTCAAACATCTGATTGTACTGTATCTGAACATTATACTGATAGATTTTGTCCATAAGAGAAGTCACTACAAAATTGGTGTACTCCTTCGACATTTTTTCCAGAACCTGTATGTTTGTATAATTGAATATGACAAACATGTCGGTTTTATGAAACTGGTTTGAGAGTTTGATTCTCTGAATGTAAAGATGGTACTCCCTCCTTCCGATATTCATCTCTATACTGGAGAATGATTCATATTCAAGAGCTTGGAGAAGCTGTTTATGCTCTTTGTACCACACATGCGGCGTTGCCGATTCATTGTTGAAAATCGTCATCAGGAACTTGTTTGCGGACACTCTGTCATTGTGGTGGATTATCAATACTCCGAACGGAAATGAATTAAGAACCGAGTCCGCATCATATTGACGGTATAGGGAATACTTGTTGAACTTGATAAAATCCAAAAGAATTCCAATAGGACTAAACAGTATTACGAGAGCATGAAATGCAATGGTAAGCTGATTTATGCCCGCAGGAGCAAACATACTGAGGAGATATGTCGATTCGAAGAGTATTCCAAGAACAAGAAAATAGTATCGTTTCATTATCAGAGAAAGAACCGTCAGTATAGCCCAAAGTATCACAAGTGAAAATGTTATATTGTTTATCGCGGTGATATTGTATTCTGAAGAAAAGTTGTTCGTCAGATTTTCATACATTGCCTCAAAACTGCCTGAAAAAAGAAGAAATATTATTATCGTGAGGATAAAAACAAAAAGAGGATATAACACTTTAACATAGATATTCTTGAAGAGAGATTCAAAAAAGTAGAAAAAAATGAAATACTGTGAGTAGATGAAAAGAGTTGCAAATACATAAAACCAGATTTTGCTTCTGTCGAATCCCAATGTTTCAGTGACTATGAAAAAAATAAGCTCTGTCAGAAAGACAACAATCAAAAGCTGAATTACGGATAATTTTCTGGAATCAATATCCTTCCTATACAAGATATAACTTGCGAGGAAGATTGAGATAATTGCGCCGAAAATTAATATATAATTTATCTGATACATCAATCCAACAGCTTGAGAATCGACTCCTTTGAATCATCCTTGAATTTGGCAACTGTCTGCCGTATTATAAGGCGTCTTCCCGGGTCGATTTTCAAGTTGAAGAGATAGTCGGTGACAGAATCGGAAAAGAGCGAAAAAACGAGCAGAGCACCCTCTTTCTCAAGCTTCTTTCTTCTGCCGTTATAAGGGACTTTTCCGTTCAAATCATCAAAGACCTGTTTGAAATCGATTTTCGGGTCCTCTGAATAAAATCTGAGAGCCTCCACAATGAGTGAAAGGAAATCGAACCAAAGCCCATAGTCCTTCTTGAACAAATTCTTTCTATCCTCTACTTCCAGTAGAGGCACAAAGTATTTGTTTATTGCATCAACATCAAAAATGAAATTTGCCACTGCTTTACTCATTATTTCCTCTTTTTATAATTATATCACAATTGTCTCTTTTATCAACTCTTTTTTTCTGAATCTCTCAAATGCCAAATCTTTTACATCGGGTATTGTTTTATATCTGTTTTCAAGAATCATTTCTGCGACAGAAATTCCTATACCCGGCGATTCCATAACGCCATGACCGCTGAATCCCGTCGCTATGAAGAGATTCTGCAGGTCTGAATGGAATCCGATTATTCCGTTCTTGTCCTCAGTGTTATGCTCGTATAATCCTCCCCACATCGACTGATTTGAGATGATTCTGCAATGGTCCATTCCGGGAATTCTTGCGGACATGTAGTAGTTCATCTGCTCTTCGTAATAGGTCGGTTCCGGTTTGTAATCATAACCGAAAGGCTGAAGAGGGTCGGCCCTACCTACAAGCAGATTGCTTTTTTCAGGGTGAAAATAGACTCCGTTGTCTATTATTGTCATCGGAACTTTCTCAAAGCCCTCAATGGGAGGCATCTTCACTGTGAAAAGCATTCTCTTCCAGGGAACCACAGGAATATAAAAATCCTCATTGCTTGTAGATTTTTTTATAAGGTCTCCGGAAAATGCTCCTGCAGCGAGTATGACTATGTCGCCTTCAATAATCGTATTGTCAGAAAGTTCAACTCCTATTGTTTTGTTTCCTTTAAAGAGAATCTTCTTTACTTCTGAGTTCAATTTTATGTCTATCTTACTCTGATGCTTTTCTTTGGTGTACTCAAAGTACCTGTTTGAAGCGGAAGTGGGATTGAACATTCCGCAGTCGGGTCCGAAGAGACCGCCCGCTATCTCCTTCATGTTCAGAACCTCATTTTCTTCTTTGCTTATGTGGTCGATTGTGGGGATAAATCCCGGCACATACTTTTTGATATCCTCGGGTTTCAGAAGTTCGGTTCTGACTTTGTTCTGATCAAGGACGGGCTTGAAGTTCTTTATCGCCTCAAACTCTTTCTCATAATAAGTAAAAAGATACCCCACCTGCTCAAAACCTATGTTTTCTCCAAGCTCTTCCTTGAACCTCTTAAATGCTTCAATCGAGTAATTTGTCAGTTGTAGATTTACCTTGGTTGACCAGATGTTCCTGAATCCGCCTGCGGATAGTGATGTCGATTCCTGCGAAAGCTGGGACTTTCTCTCGAGAACAGTGGTTTTTCCTGTGTATCCGTTCTCGTAAAGATTATAGAGGATTGAACCTCCGATTATTCCGCCTCCGATTATTATTGTGTGTGACATTTTGTAACTCCTTATACTATTTCTGAATATAGATTGATACTTCTTTGTTTTTTTCTTTGAAATCATCCAGCTCGAAACTGTCCATCAGCATAACCGCAGTGGCAAATGCGTCTGCTTCAAATCCCGTCAGGGCTTTAACCGTGACGGAATGAATATTGTCAGCCTGATAACCGGTTTTCGGATTTATTATATGGCAGTATTTTTTGTTTTTTATTTCGTAGAACCTGAAGTAATCGCCGCTTGTTACGATTGCTCCGTTTTGAATGGAATCCACCTTTGCCACGGAGTCTCCAGCCGCGCTTCTTATACCAACCTTGAAGAAATCATCATCCGCATCGTTTACAACCGAAATATCTCCTCCGAGATTGGCGATTCCCTTCTTAAAAAGATTCTTCTTCATTATCGCCACAATCGCATCCCCGAAATATCCTTTTGCGATTCCTCCAAAATCAATTTTGATAACAGGATCACTCTTCAGAATGGAATCATTCTTGATGTAAACCGAATCCTTCAAAATCGCTCCCGTATAAAGGAGAATGGAGTCGTCTGACAGGTCGCTCTGCTTGTCTTCGCATCTCTTATAGTATGAAAGCAGTGTCTCTATTTCAATGTCAAAATATCCTTTTGTTTTTCTCTTCATTGAGTCTGAGAGAATAACAAGAGTTATTATGTCCTCAGACGCCTGAATTCCCTTTGCCGAGTTGTTGAAAAGAGAGACTTCCGACATCGGATTGTGCTTTGAAAAGAGTGAATCAAGGCGCTTAATCTCACTTTCAATTTCATCAAATGTCTTTTCAAAATCAAGATTATCCTTTGTATATAGAGTCACTTCTATCGGAATATTTCCCATCGCCAAAAATGTTTTCCTGCGCCTGTTTTCAATGGCGCAGGAGGACAAAATAATCAGGATAAGAAATACTATTACAATTCTTTTTATTCTCATAGTTTGACGAGTCCAGTGAAGCCGAAAAATGCCAGAGAGAGAAGCCCTGCTGTGATTATTCCTATTGAGGCTCCCTGAAAGGGCTTTGGAATGTCAGACCATTCAAGACGCTCTCTTATTCCGGCGAATAAATAAATGGCGATGAGATATCCTATGCCTGTTGAAAAGGAGAATACAAGAGCTTCAATAAAATTGAAATTTTTCTGTATTGTCAAAATTGCAACTCCAAGAATAGTGCAGTTTGTTGTTATGAGCGGTAGATATATGCCAAGCGCATCAAAAAGGGACGGAGCTATTTTTTTGAGCATTACTTCAAGCATCTGCACGAGAGAGGCTATTACAAGTATGAATACTATTGTCTGAAGATAGCCGAGATTAAGAGGATCAAGTATCCCCTTTTGAATGAAGAATGAAATCAATGTCGCCATAACCATCACAAATATGACCGCAAAACCCATTCCGGCGGCAGTCTCCTGTTTTTTTGAAACTCCGATGTATGGGCATATACCCAAGAATCTCATCAAAACTATGTTTGAAATGAGCATTGAGTCTATTGCCAGTATTATCAATTTAACCATTTGCCACACTCTCTTTTAATTGTTTTGCTCTCTCTTTCTCGAGTTTCTCTTTTGCCTTCCTCTTTGCTTCCATGTTCATGTTTATTTTATTCATTCCTGCAAGCATCACACCAAGAGTCATAAACGCTCCCGGAGGAAGTATTGCAACAATCGCGGGAGAGTATGATTTGCCGAAGAGTTCTATGCCCATCCATGTGCCATTTCCGAGTATTTCTCTGACAGATGAAAGGACTGTGATGGTAAAAGTGAAGCCGAGCCCCATTCCTATTCCGTCCCAGAGAGAGTCCATAATTCCATTCTTTGAAGCAAATGCTTCAGCTCTTCCGAAAACAATGCAGTTCACAACAATCAACGGAATGAAGACACCCAATGATTTGTGAAGCTGGGGAAAATATGCATAGAGCAAAAGGTCAACGATTGTCACAAATGTTGCAATGACAATGATGAATACGGGTATTCTCATCTTTTCCGGAATAAATTTTCTAAGAGCCGAAATGACAACATTGGAGCCGATGAGAACAAACAAAGCTGAAAACCCCATGCCTATTGCATCCTTCACAGAGGTTGAAACGGCAAGAGTGGGACAGAATCCGAGAAGAACTATAAGAACCGGATTGTTTGTCCAGATTCCGTCAAAGAGTTTTCTTAAAATTTTCATTTTGCCTCCCCTATTTGCAAGGAGTCAGTTAAAACAGTATCTGTTGTCTGTTTAAAAGTGAAGACAAGAGCATTGAGTCCCCTGTTTACAGCATCTCCCACAGCTCTTGAAGTGATTGTCGCGGCTGTGATAGCTACAATATCGCCATCATCTTTTATCACTTTAAATCTGAAATTGTCAAGGGATTTTCCTAAAAACTGATCTTTAAATTCACTCTTTGTCATCTTTGTTCCAAGCCCCGGAGTTTCACTGAATTCAAGAGGTTGAATTCCGGTTATTTCAAAGTTTGTATTGACTCCGACCATGATAATAATCTTGCCGCCGTATCCCTCGTTTGTGTATGTTTTGATAGTGTAGCCGTATACGGTGGAATCCGGATTTCTCACAATAAATGACTCAATTTTGTTTGTGTCATTTTCAAGAGTTATGAGTGTGTCCTCAATACTCATCTCATCAGTCATTCCCGTAACCACAAGTCTAATGGCGTCAAGGGTCTCGCTCTGCTTTGATTTTTCAATAGGGGCTTTGGTGAATCCGTAAACCCATGCAAGAATCGCGGCTGAGAGCACACAGACAATGAACAGTTTTACAACCTGTATTATGTTTTCTTTCATAATTAAGCTCCAAACTTTTTAATTTTGGTTATCTTGTCTATGGTTGGAGTGAGAGTCTCCATAATCAATATTGCGAATGAGACTCCCTCTGGATATGCTCCGAATATTCTGATTACAGAAGTAACAAGTCCGCAGCCGAGGGCGAATATTACTTTTCCCTTTAATGTTATCGGAGTCGTAACCATATCCGTAGCCATAAAGAATGCTCCGAGGAATAATCCGCCTGTGACCATATGAAACATTGGAGAAGCATACATTGCAGGATTGGACGCATGAAAAATCCAAGTAAACGCATAGACAGTTAAAATGTAAATCAGAGGAATAAAGAATGGGATTATTCTCAAGGCAATAAGCAGCAAGCCTCCAATGAGAACGGCAAGCTCCGAGATTTCTCCTATGGAACCGCCTCCGACTCCGTTTATGGGAAGTCCGGCAAACAGACGCCAATAGTCCATATTCTGCAGTGCTCCGACTCCCTCTGTTTTGAGAATCCCGAGAGGAGTTGCGCAGGTGACTGCATCCACACTCATCCCCTGTTTCCATGTTGTCATCAGAGTGGGAAATGAGAGAAGAAGAAAAACTCGGGCTATGAGAGCCGGATTGAATGGATTATGCCCAAGCCCTCCGAATATGTGCTTGCCGAAAAACATTGCCACGAATGCTCCGACTGCGCACATCCACCACGGAGCTGATGAGGGCAGGTTCAAAGCAAGAAGAAGTCCGGTGATAAAAGCGCTTCCGTCAAATGCGGTCGCTATTACATTTTTGCGGCCCCTTATTTTAAGGAAGAGCATTTCAAAAAGCTCGGTGAAAATTATCGTAGATAGCAAAACTATTACTGCATTTACTTTATAAAGATATATCGCCCACACTGTTGTCGGCAGGAGAGCCAACACAACCGTCCACATTATCATCTTGACATCTGTCGGTTTCCTAAGAAACGGCGCGGGTCTTACAATGAATTTATTATCTGTCATGTTATTTTCCCCGTTTTATGTATTTAGAGTACTTCTGCTTTCCCTTCACTATGCTTGAAGCAATCTGTCTTGAAGAAGGACAGACGAAGGAGCATGAACCGCACTCTATGCAGTCAAGTACATCATCCATTTTTTCATAATTCCGTCTGTCCGACTCTTCCTTCAGGAATGTCGGATTGAGTCCCATTGGGCAGACCATGATGCATCTGCCGCACCTTATGCAGACATTCTCTTCTGTTTCGACAACCTCTTTATCGGTTAAAAAGAGAAGGCCTGAAGTAGTCTTTGTGACAGGAAGCATCGGATTGTCAAATGCCTTTCCCATCATAGGCCCTCCGTTAATCATGTATTTTGCGTCACTGTTAAGGCCTCCGCAGAAGCTGATTACATCATTGACGGTTGCTCCGACAGGCGCTATTATGTTTGAAGGTTCATTTATCCCCAATCCCGACACTGTTAAAACTCTCTCCGTAAGAGGTTTGTTGAAAATCACAGCATCGTATATCGCCTTGACTGTTGCGACATTCTGCACGATTACCCCGATTTCAAAGGGCAGTTTTCTTATCGGCACAACTCTTCTGGTGAGGGCATATATCAGCTGTTTTTCAGCGCCCTGAGGATACTTTGTCTTCAACAACTTAACTTCTATCCTCGTATCTTTGTTATCCGCCTTCATCTTCTCGTATGCCTCTCTCTTGTTTTCTTCTATTCCTATAAGGCACCTTTTTATCTCAAGAAAGTCAAGAACCAGCTTGGCGCCCTCAAGTATCTCTTTCGAAAAATCAATCATAAGTCTGTCATCAGTTGTGAGGTAGGGTTCGCATTCAGCCGCATTTATAATGAATGTGTCGCAGATTTTGTCTTTTGGGGGATTGAGCTTAACCTGAGTAGGAAATCCCGCTCCTCCCATTCCTATTATACCCGCGTTTTTTATTATCTCCAAAAACTTCTCTTTTCCGTCGGGAAGTTTTGAATTTATCTCTGTTCCTGCCGCCTTCTCATAATTCTTGTCATTTTTTATTACAATGACATCTCCCTTAACTTCATTAAAAAAGAGCATCTGCTTTATCTCAACTACTTCACCGGATACAGGCGAATGCACCTTTGAAGTCACAATTCCCTCTCCCTCGGCAATGACCTGATTTTTTGTGACCCTGTCGCCTGCCTTCACAATCGGCTTTATCGGAGAGCCGAGGTGCTGATTGACAGACAAGTACAATATTTCAGGAGCATCCATTCTTTTTATCGGAGCATTTTCAGACAAGAGCTTTCTCTCGTCCGGATGTATGCCTCCCTTTCGGAAAGTCAATTTTTCAGCCATTCTTCACCTCGCCTTTGTGCTTCTTTAAAATATCCTGTATCTTTGTTGAAACAGCATCCTTTCCAACAGGACATATTTTGTACAATTCGCCCTTTTTAGCCATTGCGACGGCGAACTGTTCGCATCCTGCGAAACCGCAAGCTCCGCAGTTGACTCCCGGCAGAACCGACATCATCTCATCAACTGCAGGATCTCTCTTCACTTCAAAGACCTTCATCGTGATGAGAATCGCTATGCCGAGCAGTATCGACAAAGAGCCGAGGACCGCCACAGCAGTGAGAATCTCTTTAATCATATAACACCCTCTTTATTTTGTGTTTGAAACTGTTTTTTTTCTTTTTTTCAATTATGAATATAACTATGAATCCGCATGCGACTCCGGCCAATCCGAGAATCGCCGCCCAGAATTCGGATTTGAAAATGAAATATCCGGCAAGGGAGAAAAGAAGTATCAGAATGGAAGGAACCAGATAAAAAAGAACGGATAAAAACAATACCTTTCCCTGTTCTATGTCAAGCTCCACCTTATCTCCTACGTTCACTCCTTCAATCAGAGGAACTTCAATTATGCGGCTGTTGGGTATTTTTGCCAGAGAACATTCATTGTGGTTTCCGCAGGAAGAACAAGATGCTTCATCTATTTTAATTTTGAAGAGTTCATTCTTCTTCTCTATAATTATACCTGTTGTTTTTATCATCTGAAATATATTATACATTAAGTTACTTTTGTCAAGAGGAGAAAGAGCGGAGTGAAAAACTTTTCAAACAAAAAAGATGTTAAAAGTGTGTGTGGCAAAACAACCTACAGGTCTCTTGACAAGCTCTCATTTATTGCATAAGATATATTCTAATATGAGTAGGAAAATCAATGTTTTAATTATTGATGATGAACCGAGTTTTTCAGAGACCCTGAAAGAGGCGTTATCGACATTCGGTTATCAGATATATCAGGCCTTCACCGGAAGCAAAGCTATGAGCATTCTTAAGGAGACAGATGTAGATATATGCTTTTTGGATATTCATCTGCCTGACATGAACGGATTCTCACTTGTAGATAAAGTCAAAGAGAATTCTCCCAAGAGCGAAATAATTATCATGACTGCTTATGGAGAGATTGATTATTCCAAAACCGCCATAAAGACTGGTTCTTACTTTCTCCCTAAACCATTCAGAATAGAGGACCTTTCAAACCTCCTCATGAAGATGGAGAAGACAATAAACATTGCAGATGTTTATGAAAAAATCAAACCTATTGTGAACGAAGATTCCCATATAACAACAAAGTCGAAGAAAATCAAAAAAATAATAGAGATTGCGAACAAATACGCGGCAAGCGACCTCCCAGTCCTGATTATCGGCAACACGGGCACCGGAAAAGACACTTTTGCGAAGCACATTCACTCTAAATCAAACAGAAAAGATGAGATATTCATCATGCAGAATTGCGCTTCACTGCCGGAGACACTGATAGAGAGCGAACTTTTCGGTTATGAGAAAGGAGCATTTACCGGCGCAATGAACAGAAAATACGGACTCTTTGAAGTTGCAAATAAGGGGACTATATTTTTGAATGAGATTGCAGAGCTTCCGCTTAAGAGTCAGGCGAAGATACTTCATATAATTGAAGACAAGAAATTCAGGCGTCTCGGCGGAGTAACAGATATCACTGTGGATACGAGGATAATAGCCGCCACTAATAAAAACCTCCATCAGATGATTTCTGAAGGAAAGCTGAGGGAGGATCTTTACTACAGACTTGAGACCCTGAAAATAGAATTGCCCGATTTAAGGGAGAGGATTGAAGATATTCCTCTTCTGATAGAATCATTGCTAAAAAAACGAAATGTAAATTCCGAAGAATTTCACATAGACCCTTCCGTACTGCACCTTTTTGACAGATACAATTGGCCGGGCAACATCAGAGAGCTTGAGAATATACTTGAACGGGCAATCATACTATCCGATGGTAAGGGAATTTATATTGACAACCTTCCAATCAATATTATCAGATTTGAAGAGGGTAAAATCAAGAAATCATTCTCTCTTGATGATGTGGAGTTGGATCATATTAAAAAAACTCTTGCCAAAGTTAATGGAAATAAGGCAAAGGCGGCAAGAATCCTTGGAATTGACAGGAAAACACTATACAGAAAACTGGAAAAGTATGACATTGATGAAAAATAGTGTGGCAATTTGTCAACAAATGCCACACTTTTTAAAGAAATCAAATAAATCCCAGCTTGTTAAGTGATTACATATATCAACTTAAATAAGTATTGACTATGGCACAAAAATTGCATATAATATAGCTATGAAGAAAAGAATAAGTTTATTGAGCAATGATCAGCAAATAAGACAGAAATTTAAGGATAGGTATAAAGAGACGCAATTTTTTGACAACTATATATCTCTTATAACCTCCACAATGTTAAACAAATTTGCAATGGTTATAATCGACTCTGTGGAGCTTCCTCTGTTCAATGAGCAGAAAATAATAAACTCGATAAACCAATTCAGCCCTAAATCGAAAATTATCTTTATTTCAAGGATTGATGATATTGAATATCAGAAGATAGTCAGAAACAACAATCAGATAACATACTATTCAAATTACCCTATAGATATGTTTTCAATTGAGAAGATAATCAATACCTCTCTCGATAATTTTGATAAAATGGAGTATTCCTATGAATAGACTCTTTTTCTTTGTGATTTTTCTCTCTTCAATTCTTTTGGGAGCCGGATACACTGCTGAGACTGATGTCACTTTCAAGAATCAGGAAGTGATGATGCTTGAATTTTCATCAAACAGCATAGATTTGGGAGAGATAAAGCCGGATATGAAGGAGATTCTCAAGGTAAAGGGGTTGACTTTAAAGGTCAAGAGCAATGTCGACTGGATTCTGATAGTCGAACCGCTTGACAATCTATCATCTCTGGAAGGCAATACAATAGACATAGAGAGATTCCAGTTCAAAGCAGGAAAAGGCGATTTTGAGTCATTTATGATGAATAAGCCCGCTACAATTGCTTCGGGAAAGCCTACTGCCGATTCAGGCGAAGAAGTATCTCTTGATTTCAAGCTGAAGATAAACTGGGACGACCCTGCCGGATGGTATTCAACTAAACTTAGATTCACATTAAACTCATTATACTAAGGAGGTTTTATGAAACGATTCACAATGACAGCAGTAATGCTGCTTGTCCTCACAGCAGTCGCACTGCCGATGTTCGCAGCAACTGCTGACAGCACGCTTGAGGTTCAGGTAAGAATTCCGCAAAATGTCGGAATAAAAATTAATGATGGTGTAACACCGATCGTGTTTGATCTCACAGCATCGTATCCTCCATCAGCATTTCCTGGCTACTATGCCCCAACTTCAGGTGGACCGATTAACATGGATATTTTTTGCAATGTTTCTGCAGGATACACACTAACTGTTGAAGCTGACGGAAATTTCCTTGATGGAGAAGTATTGATTGAACAGCTTTATTACACAACAAATTTGGCTGAAGCTGTCACTACAAATGGCGATGCGGCACCAGGCGGCACTTGGACTTCTTATACAGTTGCTCCTCAGACCATTATTGACAGCAATGTAAAAACAACTGGTTGGGATGAATATGATCAGATAGTGCAGTTTCAGGTTTTTGAAGATGATCCCTCAATTGATGAAAATGTAATTCTCACTTATACAATCACTTCAAAGCCATAGTACTGTTGTCTAGGAGGAGAAATGAAGAAAACCTGTTTTATTCTAATCAGCTGTCTATCCATGCTATTAGGTGCGCAGGTAAATTTTCACATTTCTCCTCCAAGACAAGAATTTACAATTAGTAAAAACGAAAATAAAACTTTCAAAATTGATGTATATAATAAAAGCGATACCACGCTTCATATTAAAGCATATTCTAACGATTGGTCTGCTAATTCAGAGGGAGAAGTACTTTTTTTCAAACCTGGCCTTTTAAAAAACAGTTGCTCCGAATGGCTTTATATAAATCCCCAAGAATTTAATTTAAATGCCGGCACGTCACAAGAAGTGAGAATATCATTGTCATCTCCAAATGATGTTTACGGGGATTATTGGTCAGTGATTTTTTTCGAATCTACACCATTTAATTTGACCGGAAAAGACATGCTCATGTTTTCAGGTAGAGTTGGTTCTTATGTTTATGCCACAATAGCCGGCACTACTGCTAAGAACGGAGACATTGTCGGGCTTGATTTTGATAAAAAGGAATACAGGGTTAAGGCAGTATTTGAAAATACAGGCAATGTTCATGTGAGAGTAAAGGGATTCATGCAAATTTTAAAGGGAGAGAAGATTATCTATGAGAAGACTGTTGAAGAGAGACTCTCTCTTCCCGAATCAAAAACCAATATTTACTTTCCCGTTGAAACTGAGCTCCAGAAGGGGGAATACTTGATAAAAGTCACTCTGGATTACTCCGGGAGCGAAATACTTGAGGGAGAGAAGAGGATTACCATAAACTGATGAAGCGTCTGCTTCCATTTTTTCTATTATTTCTCTTCATTAATTTGCAGAGTAGTGTGCGAACATCATACTATCAGATAAATATCAGGAACTATCTCCTCAACAATGCCATTTATAATCTGCCTCAGGCAGATGTTCTATATAAGACTGATTTGGATTCTACTCTTCGGTCAGAATTCCGGTTCACATTAAGGGATTTTCTGCCCTACAATTTTTTATTCTCCGCTTCTTCATTCAAACCCGTTAACGGTTTCTCCTACAAAGCCTCATACGGAGACATCACTTCTTCAAATATTATATCATTGAAGATAAGAGGGTTAAGCGGCAATTTGTTTTACAGACATCTCGGATTAGGATTCTTCTCAGGAAGAGAGCCTGATCCGATTTATACTGACGGAATAAAATTTACTCAAAACAGAGGAGTATTCGGATTAACAATTCCCTTCAATATCTCCTATAATGACACAACAACACTCTATTTCGCCAACAGATTCGATAATCCATATTTTTCTCCCTACATCTCCCAGCGCATATTCGGTTTGAAGCACCGCTCCGTATTATTCAATTTGCTGTATAATCAATTTTCTGTAGCAAAACACAATAATCTTTTGTACTACAATTCAGATATCAACCATTATTCTTATTCATACAGAACCCAGCTCCGCACATCCGTATTCTCTCTCGGTCTCTTTGGCAATCACCAACCGATAAACTCCACGGGATTCTCTTATGTAATGTCAAGAAAGGGCAGGGATGTTTTCGGAGTGGAGCCCTCTTTCAGAATAACCAATGAGCTCTCCCTCTCCGGAGGATATTCTCTCTTTAGAGTTTCTCCTGAGGATTCAACTTCTTATGAGAGAATAAGCGCCAGAATCGGCACTTCCATAGGATTGCTTCCGAGAATCTCCTTTGCATGGGATTACTTCAGATATGTTTATGACAGAAGCAAAACCCGGCTCGTGAATTACAATATAGGCATTTCAAAGTGGCTTAGAGGATTTTATTTCGACGGGACTTATTATATCACAAAACAGGATTCAAGCACAAACAATAATGTCTATGTCAATTTTTCATACACTTTCCCCTCCAGAGCAGTTGTAGGCACATACTCAAAATATAATTTCACGGATTCCCTGCTCTACTATTCGTACACCAATTATGTCAGATGGACTATAGCATCCTTATGGAGCTACGAGTATGGCATCGATTTCGGCAACAGAGACAACAGAAATTACATCGGCAATCATTTTAATTTCATTTTCAGCAATGACAATTACAGCATAATCAACAATGCCGAGCTTTTCTATGAAAGAGGATTCAGATTCTCCATGTCTTCACAGCTAACCATTAGAGGGGGCCTTGAAAATATCAATACAGGCATGGTCTCTGGAAGAATTTATTTTGACAAGAACAATAATGACATATTTGACGGAAATGATACTCCTGTTTCCAATGTGACAGTGCTTTTAGGCGATTCATTGAAGGTGAAGACCGGAAAAAAGGGAGAATACAAATTCACATTCTTAAAACCTGCAAAATACAAGCTTTCGATTTCAAAAGCAAAAATTCCCGCCTACTATGATTTAAAGGATTTTGTAATCGTTGATGTGAAGAATTTTTCGAATAATATAGTTGACCTTCCGTTGATAAAACTCGGTTCCATAACCGGGTATGTCTTCTATGATCTCAATAAAAACGGAATTAAAGAGACTGATGAGGAGGGCATAGGCGGAATTGTAGTAAGGTTGAAGGATTCAGACAAATACACATATACTGACGCATTCGGATACTACTCCATCTCCAACCTTCCCACAGGAACATACATAGTAGAGGTGCCCGCGCTTCCCGCCAATTATGAATTTGTCTTTCCAAACCTGATAATGTATATTGTCGTCGACAAAGTAAAGGCGGATTTTACAGTTGATTTCGGACTCACAAAAGAGTCAAAGCCTGTCAAAAAGAAGATCTTTTAAGAATTTCCTCTTATCTTCTAAAAGTTTTTCCCTATCATAGCAGAGCACTCTCCCCTTCTCCTTAAGCATCTTTCCCGAAGAGAATACATATTCAATATCGGAAGGATACATTGAGTATATTATTGATGAAAACGGATTGACATCAAATGGAGAGGCATGAACGCTCTCCCTCCTAAAAAGGATAAAATCGGCTTTTTTGTTGTCTTCAATTGTACCCATCTCCCTATCAAGAGAGAGTGGCTTAAGCCCGTTGTATGTAGCCATTTTGAATATTGAAGAGGCGGTCATGCTCTTTGAAGTATTCTTAACCTTCTGCAGAAGTCCGCATAAACGCATCTCCATGAGCTGATTCATGTTGTTGTTGCATGGCGCGCCGTCGGAGCCGAGCCCAGTGTTTATTTTCATTTTATTCATTCTCTCTATGTCGGCTATACCCGAACCGAGCTTCATATTGCTTGAAGGGCAATGGCACACTGTGGAGCGGGAGAGCTTAAGCAATTCATAATCTTCATCATTCAAATGAATGCAATGGGCAATAACAGTCTTGTCTGAGAGCATTCCCGCATCACTCATTGCTTTTATGTTGCTTTTTCCATAATGCTTCGCGGCAAACAGATTTTCCTCTCTTGTCTCAGATGCATGAGTGTGAAGTATAAGCCCATGCTCTTCTTTAAGGGCAAGAATTTTATTGATTCCCCTCTTCGTTATGCCGGGAAAAAATCTCGGACAAAGAGCATAGTGGGATTTTTTCTGTTTGTTTGCCGCCTTTATCATTTCTTTTGTGTAATCAAGGTATGAGTCGAGAGAATTTGACCATTTACCAACTCTTCTGTCGAGAAGTATGTTTCCTGAAAAACCTGTTATTCCTGATTTCTCTATCTCCTCCATAATTATTTCCTGAAACCTGAATGTGCCCATGTCGAGAATAACCGTAGTTCCAGATTCAATGAGTTCATACAGAGCCATTCTGCATGAAAGCCTTATAGCATCTTTTGTGAGTTTGTGTTCATAAGGAAGTATATGTTTTTTAAGCCACTCGAAAAGCGAAAGGTCTTCTGCCATGCCCTTGTACAGGTGCTGGCAAATGTGAGTGTGAATCTGCACAAATGATGGCGTCATTATATAATTTCCGCAGTCAATTTTCTTTGCCGCCTCTTTTTTTGAGTTAAACTTTATTCTGCCGTCCTCAATCAAAATGCTTTTTGCTTTAACGATTTTATCGCTTCTGTAATCAATGTACGAAACATTTTCCAGTTTCAATGATTCATTCTTCAATCCCGTACTCCTTTATTTTGTCGAGCAGGTTCTTATAGCTTATCCCGAGCATTCTTGCCGCTTCGCTTTTATTGCCGTGCGCTGTCTTCAAGGCATTCATTATCTCTTTCTTTTCATATTCCTGTTTTACTGTTTTCAACCTTGACTTCAAGGACCCGCTTGATAAACAGCTTTTCTCATCCTCAAAATCAACTTTTCCCGAAAGAAGCGACCTCTCTATGAAATTGATTATCTCTCTTTCATTCCCGTTCCAGTCAAAGTTTTTCATCGCCAATACAACTTCCGAAGTGAAAATATCCGAGGGTCTCTGAATTCTTTCTGAAATAATAGTAATATAGTGTCTGGCAATCTCTTCTATATCCTCCCGCCTTTCAACAATCGGATTGAGTTTGATAACATACACATTCAATCTGAAAAGAAGGTCCTCGCGCATCGCATTTGACTGCAAAAGTTTGTTTATACTCTCAGACGCAGAAGATATTATTCTCGCATCTACCTTTACTTCCCTGCTTGAACCGAGAGGGTAAAAAGATTTTTCCTGCACAAATCTTAAAAGACGCGCCTGTGTTTTCATATCCGCTTCGTCTATGTTATCAAAGAATATGGTCCCCTTGTCCGCGCTCTTCAATCTGCCATCCCTGTTCTCAGAAGCGCCTGTATATGCGCCTTTAAGAGCGCCGAATAGCTCGCTCTCCACAAGCTCGGAAGGAATTGTGCTGAAATCTATCCTCACAAAAGGATTTTCTCTTCTTGATGAATGCTCATGAATTGTCTTTGCCACAAGTTCCTTGCCGGTTCCCGACGGACCGGTAATCATAACATTTATATCTGTTTCGGATAGCCTTTCTATATCGCTTCTCACTTTGATAATTGTCTCAGAATGTCCGATAATTGAATTTTTCAAATCAGAGTAGTCCCTTGAAACAAGTATCTTTCCGACCTTATCTCGTAAGACATCATAATCAATCGGCTTCTGCCAGAAATCCAATGCTCCCTTTCTTACTGCTTCAATCGCCAGCGGTATGTCGCCATAGGCTGTCAGAACAACCACCTTCGGTTTTTCATTTGTGCTGTTCAACAAATCCAGCAATTCCATGCCGCTTCCGTCGGGAAGACGCATGTCAAGAAGATGCAGGTCAAATGTTTCGGATGATATTCTTTTTCTTGCGTCGAACAGAGTGCCTGAAAAACATAATTCTCCGTACTCTTTTAAAGCTTCTTTAAGAAAGAGCTTGAATGATGAGTTATCCTCCACTATGTGAATTCTACTCACGATTATTCAACCTCTTTTATAAAAGTAATTTCAAAGACTCCCCTTTTATCTTCATTCCTGAATTCAACAGCATGATTCAAAATTGACGCAAGTTTCACCACAGTTGGTATTCCAAGGCCATAGCCGTGGGATGTCTCTGAAAAAGGATTGTATAGATTCTTTAAAACACTCTCAGGGTAACCTTCTCCACCATCAGTCACCTTTAATATTATTTTATTGGGAATCTCTCTTAACTCAACATCTGCCTCTCTTTTTTTTGAATATTTTGAAATATTGTCAAACAGATTGATAAAAATCTGTTCTAAAAGATGATTGTCTGATTTTACTATTGTTCCATTCAAATTGCCTTTAATACTCACTTCATGCCTCAATGCAGTTCTCTCAACAACCTCTGCAATGTCGACATCAGAAAAATAGGGTTTTGTGCTTCCTGCAAATTCCAGAAATTTTTTTGTAAAGTCGCTGAGCACTTTAAGTTGATTATATGCCTCTCTGTAAAGGGAAACATCATTAGACCTTTCCGCCGCCTGCATTAGTCCGGTTATTCCTCCCAGCTGATTATTCAGCTGATGCGCTATGCCGTTTGTTATCTCCGACAATTTCAGAAGCCCCTCTTTGGAGAGAAAATCATCCTCCATCTTTTTGTATTTTATTAAAAGGGCATCCATCGCATCCTCATCTTCCCTCTGTTTTTTAAGAATCTCCTCCATTGAGTCGCTGAAAACCTTAACAATATTTCCCTGATCATTCGGATTTATTCTGATTTTTAAAGATTGAGCAATGTTCGAAATACTTCTTAAAGGTTTCTCTATTGAAAATAACAGGAAAGCAGAGAAAATGAGTATAAAAATAAGGATTATTGTGCGGTAAATGAAAAAGTAGAGCATGATTCTATTCATATATCCGCTACCCGTCTCAAATGCAAAGACCGCAAAAATAACATTTCTGTTTTTATTCTCTATTTTGAATGAATATATCTCATAATTATCTATAAAGTATCTCATTGAAAGATTATCCTTTAAAATCGGCATGAAGAAATTGCGGATATACTTTTGGTCAAATTTGAATGATTTTGAAACTATAATGGGAAAGAGAGTTGAATCTGTTAAATAGTATGAATAGACATTTCTCTCGCTTATGCTCTTTCTTATTATATCCTGCTCTTTGTTTATGAAATCGATGGAATTTGAGTATAAGTCAAACCTTTTTTTTGTTGACTCTATAAAAGAATTCACAGTTGAGTATCTGTCATTCTTATACTCTTCACCACTGCTTTTTATAATGTTAACAAAAACAAAATATGCGATAATATCCGCAACTATAAGAAGACCCAGAAACACGAATAGAAAATACCTGAGCCCTTTAATAGATTTATATTCCATATTTTTATTATAAACAAAGTATGCAAAATGACAAGAGCAATATGTAAAGTTACAAAGTTAAAAGGTAAAAGGTAAAAGAGTGCTGGATAAGAGTTTAAATTCAATACAGTGAGTTGAGTAAGATTTTGCCTTTACAGTTCCGAGGAAAAATTCCAGTGCAGCCACTAAATCAGCCTTGAGCCATGTGCCGTGTGCCATGAGCTTAATACGCGGAGCTGAGTAATATTTATTCTTTACAGTAATCTTCACAAAGTTCTGGTGCAACCCGATACCTCTATCATGTGCGTTCGCGCACATTACACCCTCGCCAATGTGGGGACATTCCTTCGGTGTGTCCCCACTGCAACAATCAATTAAATAACTTATTGAAAGTGAAAGCTACAAGTCGGCGAGGACGCTCCGCGAAGACGCCCATCAAGTGGGCGACCCCTTGCTACGCTAACCCATCTTGATAAAGCGGCGAAGCGGAGTGTGTGAGCCGACGCTACACCCACGTGCAGCCCCCCAAACAATTTTCAATAATTAATTAACAATAAAATGATAGACCCTTCACGATAGTCATAACCATAGAGGCGTTCAGGGTGACACGGTTGAGTAAGATTTTGTCTTTACAAGGAATCTCCCCATTGTTTTACCTTCTTATCTTTTTACCTTTTCACCAAAAAAGGGCAAAAGACATGGTGTAAAATAAAAAAGGGCGAACAAGAGTGTCCGCCCCAAAAAAATCAAATTCAAGTAATTCTTTTATCCGAAGAATGAGAGAAGTATCCCGGCGGCAATCGCGGAACCTATCACTCCCGCAACATTAGGACCCATTGCATGCATCAACAAGTGGTTGTTGGGGTCATTCTGTCTTCCCACCATCTCAGACACTCTCGCCGCATCAGGAACTGCAGAGACACCTGCAGAACCAATAAGAGGATTTATCTTGTCTTCGGTTTTGAGGAAGAGATTCATGAGTTTTGCAAACAGAATTCCTCCGAAAGTGGAAAATGCAAAAGCGGCGCAACCGAGTATGAATATTTTTATAGATGACCATGTCAAAAAGACATTTGCCTGAGTTGATGCTCCGACTGTAAGCCCTATCATGATGGTGCAAATATCAATGAGAGCATTAGAGGCTGTCTTGGCAAGACGATTGGTCACTCCGCTCTCTCTTAGAATATTGCCCATGAAAAGCATTCCAAGAAGAGGAATTGCGGCAGGTGTTATGAATGCGGAAACAGTAAAAGCAAAAATCGGAAACAAAATCTTCTCAATTTTTTTTACTGTTCTCGGTTTCTTCATCCTTATAAGCCTCTCCTTCTTAGTAGTAAGAAGATTCATAATAGGCGGCTGAATTACAGGAACAAGAGCCATGTATGAGTATGCCGCAATCGCAATGGGACCAATAAGGTGAGGAGCCAGTTTTGATGTTAGAAATATTGCAGTGGGTCCGTCCGCTCCTCCGATTATTCCTATCGAACCGGCTTCAGCAGGAGTGAAACCAAGGTAGTATGCCGCAATGAATGTTGTGAATATTCCGAGTTGCGCGGCGGCTCCCAGAAGAATTGTCTTTGGATTTGATAAGATTGTCGAAAAATCCGTCATAGCTCCTATACCCATGAAGATAAGAGGCGGATAGAGCCCGTTTATCACTCCAAAGTAAAGATAGTTTAAAACCGACCCGGGTTCGTAGATTCCGACCTTCAGACCAATGAGCATTGGTATGTTGCCGATAAGTATTCCAAATCCTATTGGAAGAAGAAGCATCGGTTCATACTCTTTTGCGACTGCAAGGTATATAAAGAACATTGATACAGCTATCATTATAAGATATCTGTAATCGAAATTGGCAAAGCCCGTATATGTATAAAATGTCTTCATTAATTCAATCATTTTCAGGCTCCGATCTCTATAAGAACATCTCCTTCAGCTACAGTATCATCCCTTTTTACATTTATCCTGATAACCTTACCGGTAAAAGGAGAGTGAATCGAATTCTCCATTTTCATAGCTTCCATAACCATTACATCCTGCCCCTCTTTAATTTCCTGACCTTCCCTGACTATGACATTGAGCACAACTCCGGGAAGAGGAGCCAATATTTTTTTGATTGTTCCGCTCTCAACTCTTTTGGATTCCTGAACAGGCGCCTGCTGGATCTTTTTTGAATCCTTTTTTTCCGATGTAGCTCCCACCTGTTTCATATTGACGACAAATGTCTTTCCGTTTATTTCAACATTCGCCGCACTCTGGTCTATGGTGTTGACATTGACTTTATAGTCTTTGCCATTGATAGTGAATATATACTCTCCCATTAGTTTCTCCTTGTTGAAATCCAGTGAGGATTCTTATCCTGCCATTTTATTGTTAATTTGTCATTTGAAATCGAATGGTGAAGTTTTGACTCCATCATAACCGCAGTTATTGTTGCTACCATCTCATCTTCAGTCAAATCCACATTGCTTAGAAGACCCTTGTTTACCTCCTCCTCCTTTGTAACTGCAATTTTTTTCGGAGGCGGGTTCAAAATCAGCTTAAGGGTATTTATAAATAACTGCATTATCAAAAGTCCGGAAAATACAGTAAGCATTCCCAATAGGGTCAAAGTCAGCGGGCTCACATTCTTTGTCTCCTTTGCATCAACCACCAATGATGAATTCACAGTTGAAGAGGAATCTTGCTGTATCATTGAAGAATCAGTCGAGATAGAGTCCGCCGCCATTGAATCTGCCTTCTCCTGCCCAAAGAGCATTGGAACAAAGATGAGAATCAATAATATTAAAGTCATTCTCTTCATCTGCGCCTCACAATGGGATGTTTCCGTGTTTTCTTGCCGGATTTGAATCCATCTTGTTCTTGCAGAGTTCAAGAGCCCTGATTATTCTGAATCTTGTCGTCTTCGGCTCTATTACATCCTCTATATAGCCTCTGACTGCGGCTGAATACGGATTGGCAAACTTTTCCCTGTACTCGTTTTCAAATTTTCTCTCTGCTTCTTCCGGATTTTCCGATTTCATTATATCGCGGGCGAATATTACTTCAACAGCTCCCTTCGGACCCATAACCGCTATTTCAGCAGTAGGCCAGGCATAATTAATATCGCCGCGAATATGTTTTGATGACATAACGCAGTATGCTCCGCCGTATGCTTTTCTCATCACTATTGTAATTTTTGGAACTGTGGCTTCTGCATAAGCGTATAGAAGTTTCGCTCCGCTCTTAATTATTCCGCCATACTCCTGCTGTGTTCCGGGCAAAAATCCCGGCACATCCTCAAGAGTGACTATCGGTATATTGAATGAATCGCAGAACCTGACAAATCTCGCCCCCTTCTCTGAAGCATTTATATCCAAAACTCCTGCAAGGGATTTCGGCTGATTTGCCACTATTCCCACAGACCTTCCGTTGAATCGTCCGAATCCTATAACTATGTTCGAGGCAAAGTTCGGCTGAATCTCCATAAAGTCGCCGTTATCTACAAGAATGTTTATAACCTCTTTCACATCATACGGTTTATTCGGATCATCAGGAACTATTGTGTTTAATCCTATCTCCATTCTGTTTATAGGGTCAGCATTCTCAACTACAGGAGGATTTTCTCTGTTGTTTAGAGGTATGAATGAGAACAATCTTCTTATCTGTTTTATTGTCTCTTCATCAGAATCATTGACAAAGGATGCTACACCCGATTTTATTGAATGAATCGACGCTCCTCCGAGCTCCTCATCAGTAACATCTTCATGAGTTACTGTCTTCACAACTTTCGGACCGGTCAAAAACATGTAAGAGGTCTTTTTGACCATGAATATGAAATCTGTTATAGCAGGAGAATAAACTGCTCCGCCGGCACAGGGACCCATTATTGCAGATATCTGAGGAACCACTCCCGAGTACATTACATTTCTGAGGAATATGTCGGCGTACCCTGCGAGGGATTCTATCCCCTCCTGTATTCTCGCTCCTCCTGAATCATTGAGTCCGATTACCGGAACTCCGTTCTTAGCGGCCATATCCATTATCTTGCATATCTTCTCCGCGTATGTTTCAGACAATGAACCTCCGAAAATCGTGAAATCCTGCGAAAAGACAAATGCCGGCCTTCCCTCTATTGTTCCATATCCGGTGACAACTCCGTCTGAAGGAAACTTTGTCTTTTCAATCCCGAAATTCGTGCATCTATGCTCGACAAATGCGTCAAATTCCTCAAAAGAATCCTCATCGAGAAGCAGATGAATTCTTTCGCGGGCTGTGAGCTTTCCCTTCTCATGCTGTTTTTTTATGCGCTCATCTCCGCCGCCCTTTTCAGCTGTCTCCCTTTTTTTCTTGAGATGCAATAATTTTTCTTCAAGAGTCATACAAACTCCTTTTATAATTTTTAGTAAAAAAAAGATATTAAACTTAAAATATAAATAAGTCAAGAGGAGGATTGCGTCAGCCGTCAAACAGGCATTAGCACTCGCAGGACTAAGAGGCACCAGCATACCAGCGCACTAGCTCACCAGCTCGCTATTTTATCCTAACCATTTTTTCTATGATTGATTGATTTTCGGTACTGAGTTTTATAAAGTATATCCCATTCTTTAATGCTCTGATGTCTGTTTTGTGTTCTCCGTTTGTCTTTGATTCCTCTCTGATTAACTCCCTTCCCGATATATCGTAAACTATTAGTGTGCTTGTCATTGTTGTATTCCATATTATGTATTGGCTCTTGATTGTGGGGACAGTACAAGTACATGTCCCCAAGCTCAAGGCACACGGCTCACGGTTTTCTTGTATCCCTGTCGGCCCAAAACTCCCCGTTAATACGACCGGATTCTTAAACGGTTTCTTGACTCTCGTGCCCCATATAGCCATTGTGTCAACATAGATTGTATCTCCAATATCTATCGTCGGATTCTTTAAGCTGTCTGAAAACTGAATGGTGAGCTTTTTGCCTCCTATCCATACTGCCTGTGTTATATCCCCATTCCCATCAAGCCATGTGTGGCCGTTACTCAATCTCAATATACTGTCTATGTTCCCACTGTTTATCTCCGGCATATCCGTATCCCAATTGAAAAATATCTGCACATAATCATCTCTTGTAACTCCAGCCTCAGGAAACCTACCAGCCAATCCCCTCGCTGAATCTATCACATTATAACTATAATTGCTGTCATACTCAAATATGTATGTCTTCTGCACATCCATTCCATAAGTCAACGGCAAATCCTCATAGCTCGCCCCTGACCAGATTATCTCTGCTCTGCCATTCCCGTTGAAATCATATACGCTTACATTGCTCCCTGAAAATGTGTCATTGTCTATCTCCCACATTACCCTAAAATCATTGTCCCCAAATGTCTTGTACACCTTCAAAAAACATCCTGCCGCATATATAAGTTCATTATACCCGTCTCCGTCTATATCTCCTGTGTCTGCGTCTGACCCTTTCAATACATTCGGGTATGCTCCGTAATCCTTCTTCAATGTGTCCTCGTATATCAACTGCACCGTGTCCGTTCCGTTATATTCCAATATCCCCATTGCCCATTCGCAGGGAAGCATCAATGCCACCCCTCCGTATATTATGAACTCATTCCTCCCGTCTCTGTCCAAATCACCCGCAAAGAATGTCGCTGTCGTGCCAACCCTCGGGCATTCAAAGCTGTCTATTTGCGCAAATGAGTCATTCTCCGCATCGGTCGCTTCCCACCACTCCTGACCCCTGCTTGTTCCCATTATCACATCTGTCAAACTGTCATCATCAAATCTGCATATACACATTGAGCTTACCATACTCCTATACTCTCCATCATAGTATGCATTATACACCTGTCCGAACTTTAAACTGTCTCCGGTTGAATCATATTCCATATAGAACCACCCTGTATCTGAGTCCATCGGTGGCGCTCCCACTATCGTCGGCTTATTCTTTATGAGACCGGTAGGATATAGCCAAATTAAACCTTCTAAAAAATCCATAGATATATAATTGGGTGTAAAGTCCAAAGAAATGGTATCGCTTTGCTCCGAAAGTGTAAAAAATCTATCTTCTCCTAAATAATCACCAGTATTAAGAATACTTATTATTTCATTTTTCAAATTGTTGTCTATATCAATATGTCCAATTGTATAGCCCGCAGAATCTATTGAATCTTTGATGTTATACATATTGTTTTTATATTCAAGGATTATTTCAAAATAAGGATTATTTGTTCTATTAGTAAGAATTGACACATACGGATAATACTTTCCAACATCTAAAAGGATATCTAACCTTCCATTATTTCCAATGTCATAAAAATCATGTAATTGTTTTAATTCATAATCAGCAAAAATCATTGAATTTATTAGTAATAGGAAAATGATTAATTTGGTTTTCATACAAATATATAGGGTGGAACTGATTTTTACAATTCCACCCTATTCTCCTTTTTTTGCTATTTGATTATGTTAACCTTCTCTGTAATGATTCCATCCGATGTCTCAATTCTCACAAAATAGATGCCGTTCTTTAATCTGCTGTCTATTTTTATCTCCTTCTTTCCTTTAAGCTCGTTTGATGAATAATACCCTATCTCTCTGCCAAGAACATCAATGATTTTTACATTCTTAATCTTCATGCTCTCATTTCCAAGAACTATCTTGACCTCTCCGCTTGTTGAACTCGTTATTTTCATCTGCTCTATTGATTTCGGTTTCTCCGTCAGCAGAACTATTGAAGCTTTGGATGCGGTTTCAGCAACATCTCCAACCTCATCAAATTCATAGACACCCATCTCAATCACTCTGTTGGGATTGCCCCTCTTCCTGTCAATACTGACCACTACGCTATAATCCTGATATGTCTCCTTTGGCAATGTTATCTCAGTTGTGGTATGCAAATTCAATGTTTGTCTATTCAAATCGTTCATTCCATTCTCCTTCTGTTTTTTTAAATTTTACATCTTTTTTCCCCAGTGTCAATTCATTAGTTATGCTTTTTTTAGATTAGCTATCTTATCTTTACCATCTTCTCTGTAATTGATTTATTCTCATCTCTCAGTTTCACAAAGTATATCCCGTTCTTTAATGCTCTGATGTCTGTTTTGTGTTCACCTATTGTCTTTGATTCCTCTTTAATTAATTCTCTTCCTGATATATCGTAAACTGTTAATGTCGCTTCTTCATTTGTATTCCATATTATGTATTGGCTCTTGATTGTGGGGACAGTACAAGTACATGTCCCCAAGCTCAAGGCACATGGCTCACGGTTTTCTTGTATCCCTGTCGGCCCAAAACTGCCCGTTAATACGACCGGATTCTTAAACGGTTTCTTGACTCTCGTGCCCCATATAGCCATTGTGTCAACATAGATTGTATCTCCAATATCTATCGTCGGATTCTTTAAGCTGTCTGAAAACTGAATGG
>JBFXGO010000011.1:32276-51519 GCA_050239825.1 bacterium | reverse complement strand
AGAGTTACCTACTGGATCCTAAGTCCAGCGCGTCTGCCAATTCCGCCACTTTCGCGGATTTAATCTTGTATTTTATTATATTTTATTATATATGTCAATAGAAGGCAAAAGAGTGCAAAAGTCAAAATACAATACGGAGAGTTGAGTAAATGACTTGACTTTTCAATTCCGAGGAAAAATTCCAGTGCATCTCCGCACTGCTATTCAATGTTTTTCCGAGGACAAGCAAGTCAATTCTTACTGAAAGTGTAAGCTCAAAGTCGGCGAGGACGCTCCGCGAAGACGCCCATCGAGGTCTGCCGAGATAAAGCGGCGAAGCGGAGTGTGTGAGCCGACGCTATGCCCGCGTGTAGCCCCTCAATCGATTTTCAATTATCAATTAACAATAAACTGATAGACCCTTCACGATAGTCATAACCACAGAGGCGTTCAGGGTGACACATCTGAGTAAGATTTTGACTTTTCAGTAATCTTCTAAAACTTCTGGTACAACCCGATACCTCTATCATGTGCGTTCACGCACATTACACCCGCGCCAATGTGGGGACATTCCTTCGGTGTGTCCCCACTGCAACAAGCAATTAATTAACTTATTGAAACACGAAAGCTACAAGTCGGCGAGGACGCTCCGCGCAGACGCCCATCAAGTGGTTTGGGGACATTCCTACGGTGTGTCCCCACAACACCCCAGCTTGATAAAGCGGCGAAGCGGAGTGTGCGAGCCGACGCTATGCCCGCGTGTAGCCACTAAATCAGCCCTGAGCCGTGAGCCGTGTGCCTTTAGCAAAATACGGAGAGCTGAGTAAATGACTTGTCTTTTCAATTCTGAGGAAAAATTCCAGTGCATCTCCGCACTGCTATTCAATGTTTTTCCGAGGACAAGCAAGTCAATTCTTATTGAAAGTGAAAGCTTCAAGTCGGCGAGGACGCTCCGCGAAGACGCCCATCAAGTGGTTGTCCCCTTGCTACGCTTTCCCATCTTGATAAAGCGGCGAAGCGGAGTGTGCGAGCCGACGCTATGCCCGCCAAAAGCCACAGAATCTCACTCCCTTTGAGCTTTAAGGTGATCTTTGTAGTTTGTTGTGAAAGTGTGTGTACCGTCTCCATTAGAGACATAGAACAGGTATTTGGTCTTCGACGGCTTCAATACCGCCATTACAGATGAGACTGAGGGAGAGCAAATCGGAGTCGGGGGAAGACCCTGATTTTTATATGTATTATATGGCGAAGAAAACTCAAGGTCATTGTATGTCAATTTCCCGCCAACTTTATTTAGAGCATAAAAGACAGTGGCGCAGCACTGAAGCAGCATTCCTTTTTTAAGACGGTTGTAGTAAACGCTTGCTATGAGAGGTTTTTCTTCTTCGAGTTTTGCCTCCTTCTCGATTATTGAAGCCAAAATTACATATTCAAATTTGCCAAAACCGAATTCATTTTCAACAAAGAGAGAGTCCGGAAAATTCTTTGTAAAATTATCAAGCATCAATTCAACAATCTCTCTTTCATCAGTTTCATCTGAAATATAGTATGTCTCCGGAAAGAGGAATCCTTCGACATTTTTAGAGGGTATTTTGTTCTTTTTCAAAATATCCCTGTCCTCGCATAACTTCACAAAAAGAACCGAATCTATATGGGCAGATTGCTTTATTCTTGATGCTATCTGTTTGTATGTTAACCCCTCCGGAATCATTATCGGTTTCAACTTCACCTTTCCTCTGCGAATTTTATCGAGAGCTTGAAATTCATTGGTATTTTTAAAGAGTTCATACCTTCCTGCCTGCATTTTGTTTTCAGAATTCGTTATTTTGGCAAAAAATTTGAAGACCTCCTTGCTTTCTATTACACCGCTATCGGCAAGCATAGAGGCAATGCCGGTGAGATTCTCCCCTTTTCTGATGTTTATCACAACTCTTTCTTCGGTGGATTTAATGAAGACTCCTGTTATACGTTGGTCTATGAACACAAGGACAAAAACAAAAAAGAGAATTGCTACAAACCATGCCAGAGAATTATTTTTTTTCTTCATTTCTCAAATACTCCTCAAGGATCACCATTGCAGAAAGAGAATCAACTGCTTCCTTCCGCCTATCACGGCTGAGACTCTCCTTCGCTATCCTCTCAGCCTCTTTGGTTGTCAGATACTCATTGAAAAATTCAACTTTGACATCTGATATGGATTTTAGATTGCCTGCAATCTCTCTTATTTTTGCCGACATCTGTGTCTCTTCTCTGTCCTTGTTCAGAGGAATTCCTATAATCAGAAGATCATATTTATTTTCACTGAGCATGTTTTTCAAAGAAATATCGAGAGCGATTGTCTCTACACTTTTCTGCGGAAGGAGAATGTTTTCAAGGTATAGGCAAATGCCCGTTTTTTTCATGCCAATATCTAAAGAGAGAATATTCATTGCGCTTTCAACACCTCAATGAGTTTTTTAAAGATTTCTGTTTTTGAGTATGAAAAAGCCCGTTTTCTCTGTTTCTCAGCCAATGATGCTATCAAGACCCTATCGGAAAGCAATTGATTGAGTTTTTCGGACAGTTCTCTTTCGTCATTCTCTTTTACAAGCGCGCCTTCGTCATCGAGAGTGAACAAGAGCTCTCCTGCATCGGAGCTTATAACGGCACATCCCGATGCCATTGCTTCAAGTAGACTCCTTCCCTGCTGTTCTGTCCAGTTTTTATTGGATACGGAAAGATTTAAAAAAATATCAATTTCCCTAAAAAACGCATCCATCTCCATGTGCGGTATGAGTCCCCTGTATTCGAAATTTATCTTCTTCGCATCAAGACTTCTTATAAAATTATTTTTATCCTTTCCCTCGCCGCAGATAAGCAATTTATATGGTTTTTCAATCTGTTCAAGGGCCTTCAAGAGCCACCGGGTTCCCTTGCATTCTTCAATTCTCGATGCAATTCCTATCCTTATCAAATTCTCAGAATCCGTTCGATTTTTATATGCATCGAAAAATCTGTCAGGCACACAGAGAGGGATTATATGCGCCGATTCTCTGTTGTATATTTTTTTTACAGTCTCAGCAGAAGAGCGGCCCACTGCGACAATTTCGTTTGCTTTTGAATTGACAAAATTGTTCAATCGGTTCCTGAAAAAAGACTTCTTTATCAGATTTTGAGCTGTGCGCACTATCTTTACGGGAGTATCGGCAAAATGTTTCATTATAAAATAAGTTTGCGGATAGTATGGTTCCTCATCAATCCATAAAATATCATATTTTTCATTGGATTTGAAAAAAGGTATGTAGCTGTTTTTAAGAAAGGGAATCTTTACTGCGTCAAAACCTTCCGGGTCATTGTACTTTTCGCCGAAGGACCCAGTCCACTCTTTGGGATAAAGGAATTTTACCTCGTCAGTCTCCATTAAAAGCTCAAAGAGTTCTCTGTTATCGGGATTGACATGCATATGTCCTATGATTGCAATTCTTCTCATACCGCATCCCTCACGAAAGATACATCTCCTGCAATAAAGCTCTCATGACCTTTATCTGTCTTTAAAATTATCTCTCCGTTCTCCTTAAACCCGTGTACAATACCTTCAACCTGATTCTCCTGAGCCTGAAAAACAATCCTTCTGCCTTTCATGCCCGAGTTATCGAGAAAGTTCAGTATTTGCTCCGCATTCTCAACGGATCCAATGCCTTTTACTATTGACACAACTGCATCGGTCAGCGAATATTCTCTTCTCTTTATGAAATAAACAGAAGTTGCAATATATGACAGTTCATTCGGAATATTCTTGATGTTTATATTGACTCCTATTCCTGCAATCACTGCTTTATCTGTAAGTTCGCACAGTATTCCCGATATCTTTCTATCTTTGACAAGAATATCGTTCGGCCATTTGTATCTCAACAGTGGAATTGAAAGAGATTCGAGATATTTCAACACGCCAATCGAGCACGCTATAGGATACAACTGAAGGGGATAACCGATAGAAGACAAATCACGCGTGAATGAGAAGTAAAGTCCGCCCTTTTCCGAAATCCATTTGCGGGAAAATCTACCCTTTCCGTTTGATTGTGAATCCGCCACAGCAAGAAGACTGTTCTTGCCTTCCGCTATACGGGCAGAAACATAATCATTGGTCGAATCCACTGAATCCAGAAGCGCATAATTTTCAAACTCAAGATACTTTTTCAATTTCACAGCATCAAGCATTCATCACCTGCAGGCTTATATCCATAGATTTGAATGAATGAGTCAATCTTCCAATTGAAATGTAATCCACTCCGTTTATCAAATAATTCTTTATGTTTTTTTCATTGATATTGCCAGATACTTCTACTTCAGCCCTTTTGTTTATAATAGCTATTGATTCTTCAATCATTTGAGGAGTCATGTTGTCAAGAAGAATTCTATCCACGGGGTATTTTAAAATTCTCTCTAACTTGTCCGGCGAATCGCTCTCAACTACAATTATCTTATCCGGATATTTATTTTTCATTCTATTAATAACCGATAGTTCGTTTTTAAGATGAGCAAGATGATTGTCCTTAATCATTATTTGGTCAAAAAGGTCCATTCTGTGGTTTATCCCCCCGCCGCACATTACGGCATATTTTTCAAGATGCCTGAGAGCAGGCGTGGTCTTTCTGGTATCGAGAATCTTTATTCCGCTCTCTTCGGAAAGCTTTACAAATTTGTTTGTTTCTGTAGAAATTCCGCTCAGCCTCTGAATATAATTGAGAAGAGTGCGCTCGGCGGAAAGTATGCCCCTGAGTCTGCCCTTGACTCTGAATAGCTCCTTTGCAGGAGAGACCCGGTCTCCATCCTCTACAAAATAATCCACCACATATGTGCCGAAATTCTGTAGAACCACCTCGCTTATCTGAATGCCGCTTATTATTCCTTCCTCCTTGGCAACAGCTATCGCAGAGCCCTCTTCATCTTCAGGCACGCACATCTGCGTGGTTATATCAAAAAACGCCTTATCCTCTTTGATTGACTCCATAACGCTGTTCTCAATAATCGCTCTTGAGACTACTTTAAATATGTTCAACCCGCACCCCCTTTTCATCAATGACGGCGAATTCTTTCATTCTTTTAAAATCACCGAGAAAAATTATTTTACCTCTTTCAGTTCTCTGAGAACTATGAGAATGTCCGACAATTACTGCATCAATACTCTTCAAATCAAGCCTTTTTTTAATGTTTACAGTCATCTGCTTCGTTTTATTTTTATATTCCCCGCCTCCTGTTGCTTTCGAAACAACTCTACCCAATGCATAAGCCGTCCTTGGAGGAATCAGAGAGAATAACAAAACTGTGGATGAATTTTTCAGAAACGCATCAGCGATGATTCTCAGAAGAGATTTGTCGCAGAAATCATCTCCGTGATTAAACAGATATTTCCCGCCGCAGATTTTCATCTCCACGGTTCCGTCTTCGATTTGAGCATTCGTTTGTTTTTTAAAAGAATCTCCGAACCACATGTCATGATTTCCTTTAAATACAACGACCTTCCTCTCTGATGATATTTTTTTGAGAATATTCAGAATTGGCATATAATTTTCAGGGATATAATTCTTGAAATCAAAGTAAAAATCAAAAGTGTCTCCGAGCAGAATCAACAGAGAGAAATCCTGATGTGTTATAAGTTTTATCAGATCCGACTCTCCAGTCTGGTCATCCGTGCTAATGTGGCAATCGCTTATTATTAAAGCTTTTTCATTCATCACTCATCATCCAGTCGATTGTGTCGAAGATGGTTCTTTCTCTTTTCCATTCAATTCTGCTTTTTAACTTAGCCGCCGTACCGTAGAATTCTGCGGGTTCTCCTTCTCTTATAAGGTCAGGTCTTTGCTTTACATTTATTTTTTTTGATGATTTTTTTATGATGTAATTCACAATTTCACTCAGTTTAATTGAACTCTCTGAAGAAATGTTGTATATTCCCTTTTCAACCGACAATAGCTTCCTGTAGGCATTGACAACATCCCTCACATCCGAAAAATCCCGAGAGAGAGAGAGGTCGCCTGCATGGATCGTGCCGCCGTCCGCTGAATTCTTAACCTGTTCAATCATTGATGGTATAAAGAAATTAACAGTCTGCCCCACTCCGGTGTGATTAAAAGAACGCGCTATCACAAGGTCAAGATTCTTCCTTGAGTAGCCCAAAAGAACATCTTCGGCAAGAAGTTTGGAATGGGAGTAAGCATTTAACGGTGATACGGGATGATTCTCGTCAACCGGCAGGTATTTCGGATTCCCATAGACATCCGATGTTGAGATAAATAGCAGGCGAGTCTTTATGGAATGCCTGATTATAGCCTCAGCAAGGTTCAATGCTCCGAAAATGTTAATTCTATATGTGTCATAGGAGTTTACTTTTGCAATTTTTGCGGAAGATTGACCAGCCAAATGAAAAATGGCATCGTAGGACCCCTCTCTGATTTTCTCCTCTACCTGAGAAAATTCTGTGACATCAAGGAAAAATGATTTAATCGGCAGATTTTTCTTTATGAAATAGCCGCCTTCTATCTCAAAATCATTTTTCAACTCTTCGCTTAAATATGAGGCGACAAATCCTTCTGCTCCTGTTATAAGAATTTTCTTCATAGCCCCCTCTCAAGCCTCTCGGCAAGAAACTTTGGAAGATGCGCTTCAAGTATCTTCCTCTGGGCTGATTTTATGTCATATTCCGCCTTCACATACTGCAGAGTATTTACATCTGAATCATAGAAAAGAGCGCACGCCCTGTTGTCCTGATTTCTGGGCTGACCGACCGAACCCACATTCACTATGTACCTGCAGTTTCTTTCGCATTCTATTTTTTCATCAAACATAATCCTGACGGTCTCACTCTTCTGGCAATAGACAAGAGGTATATGCGTATGTCCGATAAATATCAGATGAAAATCTGTGACTTTGAATTCATCCTGCGCCTCATATATTGAATCAATATAATTCCAGTATTCCGGATTTGAAGGTGATGAGTGGACAACTGCAAAATTATTCTCTCTGAGCAGATATGGAAATTCATATATTTTTTTCAAGTTCTCCCTCTTCAATTTCTCTCTTGTCCAAATGATAGCCTCTTTTGCAGAGTAATTGAACATCCTTATATCCGCCTTGCCTATTACACCGGCATCATGATTGCCTAAAACAATATTATCGGTGAGCTTCAAAATCCTTTCCATGCATTCATTCGGTTCGGCTCCATACCCCACGATATCGCCCACGCAGATGACTGAATAATCGGTTGATATCAAATCCGCTTTTTTAAGTATGGATTCCAAAGCATCATAGTTTGAGTGCACATCCGAAAGGAATAGGTATTTCATCAGTCCTTCAGTTTCTTCTCAAATTCGTCCTTGTTCTTTACAATGAAGTCAAGTATTCCGTTCACAAATCCTCCCGAATCATTGGTAGAATACTCTTTGGCGATTTCTATCGCTTCGTTAATGGCAACAACATCAGGCACTTTGTCCTGGAGGTAAATTTCTACAAGAGCAATTCTGATAATATTTTTATCAATAACCGCCATTCTTTCTATTTTCCAGTTCTTCGTCGCATTATTTATGAGATTGTTAAGCTTGTCATAGAAAAGAGTGGCTTTGTTTGTAAGATTCACCGCATACTTCTTGACATCATCACTAAGATTTTCTTCAAGTTCAAATACCTCATTCAAAATTGACTCCATATCCCCGCAGTCATTCATTTCATACATATAGAGAGCTTTCATTGCGAGCACTCTGGACTCCCTTCGTTTGCCCAAGTTCACATCCTTTTGTAAAGATTTGCCATCTCCAGCACTGTCTCAGCGGCGTCATAACCTTTATTGCCTGATTTAGTGCCGGCTCTTTCAATCGCCTGCTCTGTAGAATCTGCAGTAATTATACCAAAAGCGATGGGAATATCAACATCCATTGATATTTTTGCTATGCCCTTTGACACTTCAGATGCAACGAAATCAAAGTGCGGAGTCTCTCCCCTGATTACTGTGCCGAGACATATCACACCGCTCAGTCCCTTATTGGTCTTTGAGTTTATGACCTTTTTTGCGGCCTGAGGTATCTCAAACGCACCGGGAACAAGATAAATTTCTATGTCCTTTTCATCCACTGAATGTCTCTTCAAACAGTCAACTGCCCCTTCTATAAGATTTTTTGTGATGAAGTTGTTGAAACGCGAAGATATTATCGCGAACCTCATTCCTTTTCCGTCATAACCGCCTTCATGAAATTTTGCCATAATTGCCTCCTATATTTTTTTCAAAATGTGACCCATTTTGTCTTTCTTTGTTTTGAGATATTCTTTATTTTCCTTATTCGGTTCTGTTTCAAGAGGCAGTCTCTTAGTTATCTTTATACCGTACCCTTCAAGTCCGACAACCTTCTTGGGATTGTTCGTAAGGAGTCTGATGGTTTTCAAGCCAAGGTCCTTCAGTATCTGAGCGCCTATTCCGTAATCTCTCAAGTCTGCTTTGAATCCCAGTTTGATGTTTGCTTCAACGGTGTCGTATCCCTTGTCCTGCAGGTGATAAGCCTTTATCTTATTGACAAGTCCTATGCCTCTTCCCTCCTGCCGCAGATAAAGAACAACTCCCCTCTTTTCCTTTTCGATTATTTCAAGGGCTTTACGAAGTTGATTTCCGCAGTCGCATTTCAGTGAATGGAAAATATCTCCTGTGAAACATTCGGAATGCACCCTTACGATAACATCCTTTGAATTCTTTATGTTTCCTTTTATAATCGCCACATGAATGTGAGAATCCACATCATTGGTATAAACTATTATTTTAAATTCTCCGTATTCTGTGGGAAGCCTTGCTTCAACCTCTCTGTGGACGAACTTATCTTTTCCGCACCTGAATGCTATAAGGTCCTTGATTGTGACAATTTTCAGATTATGTTTGCGGGATATTTGTTTCAATTTCGGCAGTCTTGCCATATGTCCGTCATCATCCATGATTTCGCAAAGAATTCCGGAAGGCTTCAAACCGGCGAGCCGCGCAAGGTCTGAAACGGCTTCAGTGTGACCTGCCCTCTTCAGTACTCCCCCCTCCTCAGCTTTCAGAGGAAATACATGCCCCGGTTTTGCAAGGTCGACTCCTTTTGTTTTTTCATCAATCAGAAGTTTGATTGTGATTGCTCTGTCATATGCTGAAATTCCCGTTTCTATTCCTTTTTTTGCATCTACAGAGACAGTAAAATTAGTTCCGTGAAGGGCTGTATTTGTGTCGCACATCATCTTCAGGTTAAGTCTTGAAAGCATCTGTTCGGTCATAGAAACGCAAATCAGACCGCGTCCCTCCCTTGCCATGAAATTTATAGCTTCAGGAGTCACCATCTCAGAGGCCATAATGAAATCACCTTCATTCTCCCTGTCCTCATCGTCCACAACTATGACTATCTTACCTTTGCGGATGTCTTCAATGGCTTCTTTTATGCTGCTTATCATCTTATCTCCTGTTTATGAATTCATATACTGATTTCGTAATATGATTTATTTCAACATTCACATTATCACCGGCTCTAAGAATGAAGAGATTTGTTTTCTTGATTGTCTCTGGAATTATATCAAGAGTGAATTCATTGCCGAAAACAGATTTTATCGTGAGAGAGATTCCGTTGACAGCTATTGAATCATTTTCTATAAGATATTTTCCGTATTTCCCCGGCACCTCAATCCTCAGGTTCATTTCCTGCATTCCCTTCACAGACGAGACAATGCTTCCGGTTGTGTCAACATGCCCGGAAACAAAATGGCCTCCATATCTTGAATCGCTCCTCATAGCTCTTTCAAGATTTACAACCGAGTTCTTAACATACTCTTTTATGATTGTTTTTTGAACGCTTGAGAACAAAGCCCGCACTTTAAATGAATCTGCGGACTTTTCCTCGCAAGTCAGACAACAGCCGTCAATGGAGACCGAATCTCCGATGCTAACACCTGAAATAAAACCCGTATCGGTTTTCACCGATATCTCGATTCCTCCGGACATCCTCATTATGCCGGCGATTTTTCCCTGTTCTTCAATCAGTCCCGTAAACATACATACCTCGCATAGATGTCAACTCCGGAGATTGAAGCTTCAATAAGCTTGAATGCGCTCTTCAATTTTCTTTTAAAAGATATTTTCGTTCCACTTCCGGAGAAAAATGGAGCATAGTAAAGATGAAGTTCGTCTATATAACCGCTTGCCAGGGCTCCGGTAAAAACCGACCCGCCGCCTTCGACAAACACGGAAATAATATTCTCTCTCCAAAGCTCATTTTTAATGAGCTTCCATGCATCTCTTTTGCTTTTAATGAAGAAATATTTAATATCAGTCTTTTCTTCGAGTTTGTTTTTGTACTTATCTGATACAAAAACGATTTTTTTTCTGTTATTGTCACAGAATATTTTTTTTGAATAATCCGCCTTATTGCTGAAATCAAGTACAATCACCGAAGGTTTGTATTTTCTGTCATACATTCTGCAGTCAAGGATAGGATCATCAGCATTCACAGTGCCTGAACCCACCAGTATCGCATCCGCTTTATATCTGTCTCTGTGAACCCTTTTAAGCGATTCTTCACATGTAAATCTTTTCGTTTTTCCTCTTTTGAATTCAAGAAAAGAATCGAGAGTGAGAGCCGCCTTCATTACTATATATGTTTTCTTGCTTTCCATGAAATTTCGGAAATAAGGATTAAGATTCTTTGCCTCATCCTCCAAAACATGCAAATCAACTTTGTACTTCTTTTTGAGCCGGGCGACAGACCTTCCTGATACGAGCGGATTTGGGTCGGTTGTTCCTATCACAATCCTTTCGAATTGTATCTGCTCAATTGTCTCTACGCATGGAGGTGTGTGGCCCCAGACATTGCACGGCTCAAGAGTCACATACATTGTCGACCCCGACAATGATTCGGATGCAGAGTTGATTGCCATTATTTCTGCATGAACAGACCCCGGCCCCTTGTGATATCCCTCGGATATAATCCTGTCATTCTTTACAATGACACAGCCAACGAGAGGATTGACCCTTGTCTTGCCTTTTGCCTTTCCGGCTTTTTCAATCGCCGCTTTCATGTAAATTTCATCTTTTTTCATAAAAAATCCCGATACAATATCGGGGCGGCACATATCCTTCTTTCATCCTGACTTTACAGTCGGCACCGTAATCTAAACGGTTCTGCGATCTCTCGCTCGCGGGCTTTACCGCCGATGGGGAATTGCACCCCGCCCCGAAGGAAATTGAATGTTAGCATAATTTTCTATAAATGTCAATAAGCGAAAATATCTGCGTGCAAGCGCCATAATATAAATAGAGATATATTGACTTTTCATATATTTATTAATATAATTTCAATTATGAAATATTCAAATGCTTTTGAATCATCTGTAAGAGAGTTTCTCTCATCCAAAAAAAATCTTAAACGATTTGAGACTTATGTAAAACAGGAGACAGGAGGGCGATACACACAGATCGTCGAATATGTTTTGCCTGAGATGGAGCATCATTTCGGACGGCTTAATGACTTTTCTATTCTTGATTACGGATGCGGCACAGGTGCGACTACTGTTGCTCTTGCTGAAAAATGCAGTTATGTCTGCGCGGCTGATATTGATAACAAAAGTCTTGAAATCTGCAAATTGCGCCTCAAGGAGCATAAGGTCGAAGAGAGAGTCAGCATTTTTAATATGAACAATTTGCATAAAGAGGTAAAAGATAAAAAATTCGACATTGTTCTTTTAAATGGAGTTATTGAGCATATTCCGATAAGTGATAAGAATTTGAGAAGCAGAGTTATATTGGATGCATTCTCTTTTGTAAAAAAGGGCGGATATCTGTATATAAATGATACACCATGCAGATTATGGCCTAAGGATATTCATACAACTAATTTATGGTTTATATCATATCTGAAACCGGGGTCCATGCTTGCATACAGGTATGCCGTAAAACTTGGGAAACACATTGAAGACCCTCAAAACAGATTATTAGGCAAAGGCCTTGAAATAAGAGGAACATGGGGGTCTCATTATTGGGAGATAATAAAATCACTCAGAGGCAAAAAATATCATTGTTTGAATTTGGATGACAGACACAACAGAAGAATATTTTACAAACAAAAATCAAAAATAAAACGGATGATTCTTGAAAATACCGCATATATTTTTGCAGTTAAAATTCTGGATATACCTATAACGGCATTCTCTTCGTATATAAATAATTTAATTTTGAAAAAAAACGAATAAGATTTTAAACTGCAGTTCGGTTATTAATTAAGATACAAGTTCACTTTTTATTAAGATTTTTAAATTCCTTTTTGGATAATCCTATTATTTCAGTCGCGATTTGTTCAGAATTTCATCTCTAAAAACTAACAAATCATCAAATATCTTGATTTAAATGCAAAGCGGGGTATAATAATAAAAATGGAGCGAATGATGAAAAAACATCACAAAATAAAGCACTACAAAAGCAGAAAAAAAGTTGCTGACTCTTTTGGTAAGGGAGAAAGGGAATGGTTGATATGCCTGTAAAGGCGTCAGGTACAAAGATATCAAGAATGCTGAAATCAAAAAAGGCATGTCCTTATTGTTTTCCTCATGGACCTGAGACACCTAATGCGACGGCAAAAAAGAATAATAAAAATTGGAAAAAATCTTTAATGTTATTAGGAATATATTTAGGATTTGTTAATCTAAATTCTGGAGGTATAACCGGAAATATTTATGGTACCTATAATAACTTATCATCTGAGAATGCGACTGCTGAATTTATAATTAATGATGGAAGTTCGGGTACAAAAACAATTATCTTAGATTCTTTAGGATATTATTCTTTTTCAACAACAAGTTTTACCCCACAACCATTTTTAAGCGATACAATAAAAATGGGTGCTGAAAAGATTGATGGTGGAAAAACATATTCTGCACATGCACATAAAATAAGGGGGAGCGACAATACAATAATGCCGACATTATTTTTAGATGACCCAGATAAAAATGTTGTTAGCCAGGCAATAAATATACTTAAGGTAAAAGATGAATCAGTATTAGAAGATACATTAAGAGCAAAAGCTTGGTTGCAAAAAAATCCAAATCAAAAGATTGATTATGTCAATCTTTGGTTGCAATCTACTGGAAGTGATTCTACATTAGTAGATACTTCTGATATTTATCCCCAAGTTTTTATTAATTTAGAAAAACAAGATTCTACATGGAATCTTGGAGATACTGTAATTATTGAATTATATAAAACAATAGGGAATACAGAATATTATGATGAATTTAAAATTCCCATTGATACATTAAAACATGGAATGGCTACTGTTGAAGATAGTGTGGTATATAAAGGAGACACAACAAGAACAACCGCTCTTAATCAATTTTCTTATAATTATAACATTAAAGGAGACACAGTTATAATGAATTATGAAAATGATAATGCTTTAGGATATAAAATCTCTAGAAAAGATAATAATCAAGGAGATTTTAAGTTAATTAGTTTTACTGAAAAATCTCAATACAAAGATGTTGTTCCAAATGGGAGTTATGATTATTCAATTCAAGCATTAGGGAATAATGGAAAAGTTTTAAATGAACAAAAATTCAAAGTTAAAAAATTAAGGGGAATTGAAAAAAATATTAAAAAGGTAATATATTTAGGGCAGAGAGAATTAAGGGAGCAGATGAAAGAGTGTGAAGTATATGACATCACAGGCAAGCAAATAAAAGATGTTTCCCGCCTTTCTTATGGGATATATTTGGTAAAGGATAGGGAGTAGAGCAGTTGCAAAAAAAGAGGCATTTGATATAATGAAAGTATGAAAGAAACCAAGAAAGATTGTCTGATAAGGCAGATAGGATTGAGCGGATATGCAAGCTTGCGGCAAATAGAATCAAGTTGTGATATAAAAGGAACTCTTGCAAAGAAATACATTGGCGATTTGAAGAGATTAAAGAGGGTATTTGATGCCGGAAGAGGATATTATTCAAACAAGAGAGAAGAGTATGAAATAATACCCTGCAGTAGGACGAAAGCGATAATAAAATTAATAAAGAAAAAATTTCCCGAGATAAGATTCATGGTTTGGAACACACTTGAACTTCAAGAATTTTACGAACATACACAGACAAAAGGGGTTACAATAATAGAGACAGAGAAAGACGCAGTGCTTCCGGTTTATGAATGGATTCATAGGAATTACAGGGAAGCGGTTGTGGGGAAGAAGGGAAAGAAATACTATGAGGAAGTAAGACTTTCATCTAAACCGGTTATATTACGAGTTTTAATAGAGAGGGCGCCTATCACAGGAAACAGGCCGAGGATGGAGAAACTGATTATAGACATTGATAAAGATATAGAAAGATACGGTTATATGACGAGAGAGGATTATTGGGAGATGTGCAGGGAGTATGAAAAGAGATATAAGGTGAGATACGGGGATTTGATTTCTTATTTAAGAAGGAAAAAGAATTATACTAAGTATTTAAGACAAATAATGCAAAGAGGAATATTTCGCCCAGTCATCAATGGCGAAAAGTCGAATAAATCGCCAAAGGATACCAAGCAGACAAATCATGAAAGATAGCAACTTAAAAGAATCAAATAATCTATATGGTTTCAGGGATAAGGAGTTATTTGAGAAGACAATAAAGGCAGTTACCCTGTTATCTGAGGTTGTGAGATATTTTCCGGAAATGATATTCAAGGGAGGAACATCGGTTTTATTGAGAACGGGGAAACTCGAGCGCCTTTCAATAGACATTGACATAATTCTTGATAAAAAGGAAGAGTCGGGGTTAAGTGAAAAATTGGCGATGCTTTCAGGTAAATCAAAATTTTTTAAGAGTGTTGAGGAAAATAGGAGGCAGAGTCTTTTGGACAAGATGCATTTTAAGTTTTATTATGATTCGGAGTTTGGAAAAAAAGATCAATATGTTCTCTTGGATGCTGTTTTTATGAATAATCCATACTACAAGCTGGAGAAGAAAGACCTTGAAAAGTGTGAAATAGTTAAAGGACTGAAGGGTTTTGTGAATGTGCCTACTGCGGAAGGACTCTATGCGGACAAGCTTGTAGCAATTTCCGCAAAGACCCTCGGCATAGATTATAATAACCAAAAAGAGATGGAATACTGCAAGCAGTTAATAGATTTGGGGATATTGTTTAAGGAGATAGAGGATGTAAAGGATTTAAGAGAGAGTTTCAATAGGATTGTAATAAGCGAAAACCTGTTTCAGAAGGAAAATTTCGCTATAGTTGATGTAAAAAAAGACCTTGAAAATCTTGCAATGAATTATTGCGCATATTCGTTGAAATCAATGAGTAGTATTTCGTCTGACACTAAAATGATAAACATGGGATTGAAAATGCTGGGGAATCATCTCCTCAACAAGTATTCTGTTGATGAAATAAAAGTGATTTTCAGTCAGGTAGTTTATGTGCTTGAAATGATTTCCGATTCTAAGAAAAAGGCAATACGTAAAGGTTATGAAACGAGCGAAATAAAGAACGCGAGATTGAATGATAAATATAAAATACTGGAGAGATTGAAAAGAGTGAACCCTGATGCCTACGCATACTGGTACTATGCAAAAGGAGAGAGTTGATTATATATGAAAAATAAAAGGTTTATAAATCATTTTGGTGTAAGTAATATATGAAAAATTGGAAAAAATCTTTAATGTTATTAGGGGCATATTTAGGATTTGTTAATCTAAATTCTGGAGTTATAAGTGGGAATATTTATGGTGCTTATAATAATTTATCATCTGAGAATGCGACTGCTAAATTTACAATTAATGATGGAAGTTCTGGAACACAAACAAAAACTATTGATAGTTCGGGGTATTATGACGGAATAAATACTGGTTCTTTTACTCCCCCACCCAGTGCAGGGGATACAATAAAAATGAGTGCTGAAAAGATTGATGGTGGAAAAACATATTCCACACATACAAGACATCTTTGTGATAACGGTACTATTATTCTTCCAACAGTATTTTTAGATGACCCAGATAAAAATGTTGTTAGCCAGGCAATAAATATACTTAAGGTAAAAGATGAATCAGGATTAGAAGATACATTAAGGGCAAGAGCTTGGTTGCAAAAAAATCCAAATCAAAAGATTAATTATGTCAATCTTTGGTTGCAATCTACTGGAGGTGATTCTACATTAGTAGATACTTCTGATATTTATCCACAAGTTTATATTAATTTAGAAAAACAAGATTCTACTTGGAATCTTGGAGATACTGTAATTATTGAATTATATAAAACAATAGGGAATACAGAATATTATGATGAATTTAAAATTCCTATTGATACATTAAAACATGGAATGGCTACTGTTGAAGATAGTGTGATTTACAAGGGAAGTAAAACCGAAACAACCGCTCTTAATCAATTTTCTTATAATTATAGCATCAAAGGAGATACAGTTATAATGAATTATGAAAATGATAATGCTTTAGGATATAAGATTTTAAGAAAAGATAATAATCAGGGAGATTTTAAGTTAATTAGTTTTACTGAAAAATCTCAATATAAAGATGTTGTTCCAAATGGGAGTTATGACTATTCAATTCAAGCAATAGGGAATAATGGAAAAGTTTTGAATGAACAAAAATTCAAAGTTAAAAAATTAAGGGGAATTGAAGATAAAATTAAAAAAGTTTTATATTTAGGGCAGAGAGAATTAAGGGAGCAGATGAAAGAGTGTGAAGTATATGACATCACAGGCAAGCAAATAAAAGATGTTTCCCGCCTTTCTTATGGGATATATTTGGTAAAATAATTTCATAAACGGTGGTTATAAAGAACACTATTTTTTACTGATAGATGCTTTACTGTAGAGATAACAATTGTGTAGTTCGGCATGACGGACTTAGTGTGCCAGTGAGGCGAAGACGCACCGTGAGCCGTAGGCAAGACAAAAAAGCCGTGAGCCATGTGCCATGAGCCGTGAGGAAGAAAAAGACAGTTAATGGTTTATAGTTGATGGTTGAGAGTTGAGAGTCGAAAGCGTAGAAAAAGAATACAATAAAGGAGCAATGTTGACAAAGGAAGATTGAAGGGGTAGAATATAGAAAATTTGGAGGTAATGTTGAAAACAGAGAAACATAATGAATTATTGCCAAGACTGGAACCTTTTCCCGGAATCGATCGTGCGGCTTTGATTGTAAAGCCGAAGAAACCATTCATTGACTGGCTCTTCAAAACAAGCAGGGAATATGAAAAACCTGAGAATCAAATTAAACTGGAGATTATAGATACCGAAGGAATGGATTCAAAGCAAGTTTACTTGATTCCATTGTATGATGATAATGAGAAATACGAAAAATTTCTGAAAAAGCATTGCATTGAAATTTTTAACAATGAACTTGGTGGTTGGTATACGGATCCGGATATGTGGCCCAAAAACAGGTCGTGGAAAGAATTTCAAGAATGGTTTGAATATGAGATACAAACAATGGTTTGTGATACGATTCCGGAAACAGATATCGGATACGACGATTAAAAGGATAGGTGGGGTTGGTAGGGACGATAGGTTTTGTCAATACTTTTAAGCGACACAGAAAGACGCCGTGAGGAAGAAAAAGACAGTTAATGGTTTATAGTTGATGGTTGAGAGTTGAGAGTCGAAAGCGTAGAGTACAAAACAGATACAAGTAGAATGTTGACAAAAGGAGATTGAGGGGGTAGAATTTAGAAAAATAGGAGGATAAGATGGATGAGATTTTACTATTGACATTTTTAAATTTATATCTATTGTAGATTATCCACCGCGCCTCTATCAAGAATTTTTCTTGAAATGCGAACCGGTGGATTTTTTATAGAGGAGAATTTGAATAATAAAATCAGATATTCTAAAACACCGCTTAAATATGAGGAACAAGCCGATTTATTGATTTCGAGGGGATTAATTGGTGATAGAAACCAGAGGTTATTGGCAAAATAAAAGTCAACCGCTAATTTGATAGTTTTTCTTTGACAATGTCCCATTCTGCCAGAACAAAGTAGTTTATATATGATGTCTTTGGTATACGATGACGAGAATGATAGATGCTTCACTGTAGAAATGTGTTACTTGATTGTCTTGACTTTCTGTTACAGATTTGTTACACTATTGATGGAGGTAATAAAAAATGAAAACAGAAACACAGAGAATCAATGTCCAATTTTCAAAAGAAAAGTATGAATTGATAGAACATCTGGCTGAGCTTGAAAATGTCTCCCTCTCCGAAAAAGTGAGACAGTTGATAGAATCGGCGCTTGAAAATGCGGAGGACATGAATCTAATGATGGTAGCGGAAAAGAGACTTTCCAAATACAGCAGGAAAAATGCTCTAAAGAAAGAAGACATTCTCAAATAGATGAAATATATTATTTTATACCATCCCGAAATCAAATCTGACATCAAATCAATACCTAAACAGACAATTGCCAAAATAGTATCTGTGATTGAAGAAAAGTTGGCTGATAATCCGATTCTTTATGGAAAACCATTGAGGTATTCCCTGAAAGGACTGTTAAAAGTGCGTTTTGGCGACTACAGAATTGTCTATAAGATTTTTGAAGAAGAGAAAGAAGTTTTGATACTCATAATCCGTCATCGCAAAGACATTTACAAAAAGCTCCCGTCTCGCAATTAGTAAAAATCATTTAGGGTTGGGTGTTGTAAACTTGTAAAGTCAAGAGAGTAAAAACAGTTGCGAGTTGACAAGACGCCGTGAGCAATAAAAACAGTGGTCTGGTGAAATAGTATGCTGGTAAGCCGGCAGATGACTTTACAAAGATACTTGAAGATAAGAAGATAAGGATAAGCATGGACGGCAAGGGTCGTGCTGTGGATAATATCTTCATAGAGCGGTTGTGGAGAACAGTTAAATATGAGCATGCTTACATCTGGAGGTTTGATACGATTAAAGAGCTAAGAGAGGGGTTAAAGATTACTTTGATTACTATAACGATAAAAGAGAGCATCAATCATTAGGATACAAAACTCCATCTGAAGTTTATGGAGGTATTACAAATGTTCAAACAGCTTAAAAATAAACACAATTTATCAAAATCTTGTGTCTTGTCAAGAGAGCCATTATCTAACTGGTTGCCTTTTTTCTTTAAGGCATTATAATTGTCTTTAAAAAGGAGAAAAATGAAAAGAATAAGCCCGAGTGAAATCAAAGACAATTCCTTCAATCTCATTGGAAAAAGCTGGATGCTTGTCTCTGCGGGAAATCTTGAGAGGATAAACTGCATGACCGCTTCTTGGGGCGGTTT
>JBFXGO010000011.1:0-32176 GCA_050239825.1 bacterium | reverse complement strand
AAATGAAAAGAATAAGCCCGAGTGAAATCAAAGACAATTCCTTCAATCTCATTGGAAAAAGCTGGATGCTTGTCTCTGCGGGAAATCTTGAGAGGATAAACTGCATGACCGCTTCTTGGGGCGGTTTCGGAGTTTTATGGAACAAAAATGTCGCATTCATTTTCGTAAGGCCTGTCAGATACACTTACGAATTCATTGAAAGGTCGGAATACTTCTCGCTCTCATTTTTTGATGAAAAGCATAGAGGCATTCTTGAATACTGTGGAAAAGTTTCTGGAAGAAACTCAGATAAGGTGAAGGTTATGTCTCTTCATCCTGAAATGCATGACGGGAAAAGTCCTCTGTATGAAGAGGCGCGTCTCTCGATTATCTGTAAAAAAATTTATTACAGCGACTTAGATCCAAAACATTTTTTAATCGATGACATTGAGTCAAATTACCCTCATAGCGATTATCACAGAATGTATGTGGGTGAAATCACCGATGTGCTGGTAAACGATCAGAAATTATAGGAGATTGTAAGATGAATTCTGCCATCAATGAGAGAGAGGGATGGATTTAAGGCATAATAGAGATTCATAGATATTTCCCTGCCGCCGATGCCCATGAAAATACCGTAAGAGAAGAGAAAAGATTTCAAAGCATCTTCTTTCTGTATTCTGTAAAGAGCCATATCCGCAAAGAGACCCGGATTAAAGTTTTTGACCGCTGATAAAAAAAATCTCTCCTCAATAAAAACATAATCGGATGCGAGAATGAAATCCTCCGAATAGGATTTTAAATTAGAGTTTCCGCCCAGCCAGCCTCCCATGTTGTTTTCATAACTTCGGGTAAAAGAAAAATGACAGGAGTTTGAAGTTTCAAAAGAGAATTTGTTTCTTTCAAGCCTCCATATTAGGTAGCTCTTTAAAACAGCCGACATTGGAGAAGTCAAATTATTTTTCATCTGAACATTTATTTTTTTATTTTCTGCGTTAACATAGGACATCTCTCCGTAGAGATGCGAATATTCGCTTCCAGAGCTCGTACTGTCGTAGGAAAATATAGTTGACCTTCCAAATCCGGTCTTCACTTTGAATCTTGACATGGATACAAAAAAACCTGCGGTAAAAAATCCTTCCGACATAGAAGAATCTATTCCGGCAAATTCACCTTCCGCGAATACTCCCAACGGAGATGAAAATAAAAATGGAAACTCAAACCCGCCGCTAAGGTCTGTATTCTCCTGTGATAATCTGCTATAATCTATTTTATATGAATCTCCAAAACCAAACGGGCTTATAAGGAGCAGATTCAGGTATCCGACAAGTTTCATAGAATCAAAATCGGACGAGAGAGTGCCTGAAACGTTTGAAGACCTGTTTTGTCCTATTGCAGTAACAATATATACAGAAGAATCCGTTGCCGGTTCAACACCGAACTCCGGGTTTGGTATCAGATAATCATAAGCATCCAATTCACTCAGTTTCTTTTTTATAAGACTATAGGAAAACTTTTTGCCTTTCAGATTCAAGAAGCCCTCTAAAAATGATGATTTCACCGAAGATTGATTTTTCACACCGAAGATTTTATATCTCCCGTTCTCATTAACGGTGAAAAAGTATAATGATGCATCTCCCTTTGTGGTCAAAGAATCAAGAATGATTTCAGCAAATGGATATCCCTCGTTCAAATATAAGGCGAGAAGACTGTCAATTCCATCATTTATGTTTCTCTCTCTGAATATTTCGGATATTTTATTGTCAGATACAATTTCATTGCCTGAAAAGAAAACCCTGCTCTCGTTCGCCGAAAGCAGGGTTGAACATACAAAAAATAATGTAAGAAGCTTACTGCGGTTTGACTGTCGTATTGATTTGCTCTTCAAAATAGAAGGATTTTTTTATAAATGGAATGGTTATTGAATCAGTATAGGAAAACTCGATGTGAATGCTGTTCCCTGTCTTTTCAATAGTAATGTCGCCATAATCCAAATAGATATTTCTCTCTGCAAGCTTCTCCATTGTGCGTTCCTGCACCACATACTCGTCGCTTCTTATCTCTCCATAGAGGGTCTTCTCCACTTCACCTTTAACCATCATGACTTTGATTTCTTTAGCTATGTACTGCCATGCCATATACCCAAGAAGCGCCACTACAAGAAGAAGGATGACTATTTTTATGTTATTCCACATATTACCACCTTGTGGGGTCTATCTCCTTTTTTCTCTTTTTTATGTTATCCAGACCTGTATTTGCCTCTTTCACATACTTATTAAGAGATATAAGTTTTTCAAAATATGAACCGGCTGTATCAAGGGTCTTCAGAGCGGCATCATAATTCTCATCATTAACCTTTTCAGGATCAACTTTCAGAAAGTATGACTGTGCTATCAGAAGCAGCGCATTTTCATCATTGGGATTCTTTGCAAGAGCCAAATTGAGGTTTTCTATGGCTTTTGTGTAATTGTCTATATCAAGATACATCTGCCCCATGTAAAGATATGGTATAGTTGAAGAGGGCATAAGCGCTATAAGTTTTTTGAAATTTTGCTCAGCCATTTCATATTTTTTAAGCCCCTGGTATGCCCTTGCAATTCCAAGGTATGTATTTGTTATTGTTGAATCAAGTAGATTTACTTTATTGTATGTATTTATCGCCTCTTGATACTGTTTGGTTTCAAGATATGCCTCTGCAAGATTTGCAAGTGGTTCGACAAAAGTCGGATGGTCTTCCGAGACCTTTTTTAGAAGGTCAAGCGCCTCTTTGTATTTTTCAGCCTTCATCAAAGCCTTTGAGTATGCGTAAGCGGCCGCAAGATCTTCAGGATCAAATTTGCAGGATTTCTCATAGCACTTCAATGAAGAGAGTTCTTTGGATGTGGGTTTCTTTTTATCATAAACCTGGCCAAGTCCATAGTAGGACTTTGCATCCATTGAATCTATTGTAAGGGCGCTTAAAAAAGATTTCTCAGCATCATTATACTGCTTCATTTTAAGGTACATGTTGCCAAGTCCGTTGTAGCCTGCAGTACTTGAAGGAAATTTGTCTTTTGCTGATGTATAGACAGATTCGGCTCTTGTATAATCAAACTTACCCTCATAAGAGCGGCCGAGACCTATATATGCATCTATGAAACCGGCGCTGTCTTTTATTGAATTAGTAAAATTCTTTATTGCAGAGTCATACTGTTTGTTTTTAAGATACTCTTTGCCGAAATCATAATATTTGATTGCATCAGATACTTCATTCTCTTTTTTAATGTCATTAACCTTTGTCTGTGTTTGAGTTGTCTCACACGCTGTAATCAGTAAAACCACTGCTAATGCTGTTAGTATTTGTCTTTTCATCTATTTCTCCTTATTTTCTTCTGGTTGAACAGTCTCTGTTGAATCATGCTGAACCGCAGGTCTGCAGAATACAACGGTGTTATTTGAATCCTTTGCTTTTCCGAAAGCAAAATAAGCTTTTTTGGGGTCATTTGTGACATAATTGATCTTTCCCTCATAGAAGACTTTTTCCACCATCTCATTCCATTTATCAACTTCCTGATTTTCCGTATTGTATGTTATGAAGTAGGGTCTTATATCCTTTTCAAACTGCTCCTGACTGACAGGATAACTCTCATGTTCGACATAATACTGCTCCATCAGATTACTGAGCTTAGTCATTGTCCTCTGAGCATCCTTTATTGCCGCAAAGTCCAAGAATGAGCCCTTGTTCTTTGAGCAGGATGCTGAGAAAAGAACCAGTATGAGCATCAAAACAACTGCCAACTTTTTCATCAATCCTCCTGTTTTAATATGGAGCTAACGGGGGTCGAACCCGTGACCTTTTGACTGCCAGTCAAACGCGCTCCCAACTGCGCTATAGCCCCATTGTAACCTTTAATAATATACCTTTTTGACAATAAGTCAATGAACTTCTTCAACTCTACACACTTTGTTTGTTCTCTTCAGGTGTCTCCCGCCTTCAAATTTTTCATCGGCGAATATCTCAACAATTCTGCATGCGCTCTCATGATTTATGACCGCAGAGCCGAGAACAAGCACATTTGCATTATTATGCCGACGCGAGCTCGAAGCTCTTTTTTCATCAATAACATAGGCGGCGAAGATGCCCTTGTGTTTGTTTGCCGCAATCGACATTCCGATTCCTGACTCACATATAAGAATTCCGAAATCACAAACCTTCCGAATGACATCATCCGCAACAAGCGCGGCATAATCAGGATAATCAACACTCTCTTCCGAGAATGCTCCTCTGTCTATGAAAGACAGCTTATCAGGCAGACATTTTTTTATCTTCTCCTTGAGAACAAATCCTTTATGGTCAGAAGCTATTGAAACTCTTATCATTTTTTGTAAGAGAGAAGCGCTAAAAGAAGAGACCAATATTTGATCTCAGCAGTATCCCCTCTTGAAGTGAGGACAACGGGAGCCTTGGTACCGGACAATATCGCGGCAAGATCTGCTTTGGCAAGCTTTGTCAGGGATTTGTACAACACATTGCCCGCATCAATGTCGGGCGCAATAACTATGTCTGCGTTTGCACCGACAGGTGAATGAAAATTTTTTTCTTCGCATGCATCTTTCGATACTGCCAAATCAAGAGCCATAGGACCTTCCACAATAGCATCATTAAATTCGCCCCTGTCTCCCATTTTGGAAATAATAGCGGCATCAATTGAAGAGGGCATTTTCATATTCACGGTCTCTGCTGCGGCAAGCATTGCGACTTTGGGAGATTTTATATCAAGACTTCTTGCCAGCTCGACTGCATTTTTGACTATCTTCACCTTCTCCTCAAGTGTTGGGGTTATGTTTATTGCAACATCGGAAACAATCAAAAACTTATGATAGGTATCCATTGAAAAGACCGATATGTGCGAAACAAGAGAACCCGGTTTAACAATGCCCGTCTCTTTGTTTAAAATCGGCTTCATAAAATTTGATGTAGTTATGGAGCCCTTCAGTATAATGTCAGCTTTTCCCTCTTTAACCAGCTCAACGGCTTTCTGACCGCTTTCAGCTTCACTCTTGGAGTCAAATATCTCATATTCAAATTTATTTTTGCGGTTTCCCAGCAGTTCCTCAACTTTTGCCTTGTCTCCTATGAATAGGGGAACTGCAAAACCCTTCTCAGCCGCCTCAATTGCTGCATCGACTGCGGATTCGATTACCGCGTTTACTACCGCCACTCTTGCTTTGATATTTCTCTCTTTCAGTTTTTCCTCAAAAATTTTGAATTTGCTCATTTTAGCTCCTCTTTGTCTTCAACGAATTCAACAAGGATTCCATCCGATGATTTCGGATGCATGAATGCGATGGGTTTGCCTTCTGCCCCCATCCTTGGTTTAGAATCTATCATCCTGAAGTTCTTTTCTGTGAACTCTTCAATTGTCTTCTGTATGTCATCTACTGAAAAGGATATGTGGTGAAGCGCATTTCCGCGATTGTCAACAAACTGAGCGACAGGTGTGTCCATATCCGTCGGCTGAAGTATCTCAAACAAGACTCCGCCGATGTCAAACATGGCTACCTTGACTTTCTGCTCGGGAACATCAATCGTCATGTCAGGTTTTTTATTGAAAATTTTTTCAAAAACCGCAGTGCTTGCTTCAAGATTGCTTACTGCAATCGCAATGTGATTAAATTTCTTAATCATTGTCAAATACCCCCCATTTTGATTTCATAATATTTATGATTTCCCCCATGGTGACATCTGCCTCCACTGCTTCAAGTATCAACGGAAAGAGATTTTCGTTTGTGGAGCATGCCGCAGTTATCTTCGTAAGAATCGCATCCACCTTCTTTTTGTCTCTTGAAGACCTTATTGAGGAGAGTTTTTCTGCTCTCTTCTTTTCAACCGAAGAATCAATTTTCATCAGATTCGGCTTGACAGTTTCATCTATAGTGAATTTATTGAGACCTACCACAATATTGCGGCCGCTCTCAACATCTTTCTGATATTGATATGCGGCATTATGTATCTCATTTTTGAAGTATCCTGTTTCAACGCACTTCACAGCTCCTCCGAGCTTTTCTATTTTATCCAGGTATTCCTTTACATGTTTTTCAATCTCTCCGGTAAGGCTTTCTATATAGTATGATCCGCCCAATGGGTCGGAAACATCGCAGATTCCCGACTCAAAGGCAATTATCTGTTGGGTGCGGAGAGCTATCCTGACAGATTCCTCTGTAGGAAGCGCCAATGCTTCATCGTACGAATTTGTGTGAAGCGATTGTGTTCCGCCCAAAACAGCCGATAATGCCTGAAGCGCCACTCTTACAATATTGTTTTGAGGCTGTTGAGCTGTAAGCATGGAGCCGGCCGTCTGAGTGTGAAATCTCAGCATCATTGATTTTTCGTCTTTCGCATGAAATTTTTCCTTCATTATGTAAGCCCATATTCTCCTCGCCGCCCTAAATTTGGCTATCTCTTCAAAAAAGTTGTTGTGAGCATTAAAGAAAAATGAGAGTCTGGGAGAAAAAGCATCTATATCAAGACCTTTCTTGAGAGCATATTCCACATATGCAATAGCATCGGCAAAGGTAAATGCAAGCTCCTGCACCGCCGTAGATCCGGCCTCTCGTATATGATATCCGGAAATGGAGATAGTATTCCATTTCGGAAGGTTTTGGGAGCAGAATTCAAAAATATCAGCTGTGAGCCTCATGGACGGCTCCGGAGGGAATATATAATTTCCTCTTGCTGTGTATTCTTTCAGTATGTCATTCTGTATGGTGCCTGACAGATCCTTCATCGGAACTCCCTGCTTTTTTGCAGTCACAATATACATAGCGAGAATTATCATGGAGGAAGCGTTAATGGTCATGGAAGTCGATACCTTAGAGAGTGGAATGCCGTCAAAAAGCTGCATCATATCCGATACTGATGAAACAGCCACTCCAACCTTTCCGACCTCTCCCGCCGCAAGCTTGTCATCAGAATCAAGTCCAAGCTGAGTTGGCAGGTCAAATGCCACAGAAAGCCCTGTCTGCCCGTTTTCAAGCAGATATTTGAACCTTTCATTTGTCTCTTCAGCAGTTCCGAAACCAGCGTACTGCCTCATCGTCCACGGCCTTCCCCTGTACATGGTCGGATATACTCCCCTTGTGAATGGAAATGATCCGGGATTTCCAAGCTTGGCTATCTCTTTAGCATCATCCTCCGTATAAAAACTTTTCAGTTCAATGCCTGAAGGATTCTTTTTCGTTTTATCATCCATACAATCCATCCTTTTTATAATTAATAAGATTTATATTTTACAAGATTATTTGTTTGTGTCAATAGTTTAACTCTACAAAACTTCATACATTCTCTTGAATTTCACAGGTTTTGTTCTTTCAAAAAATTCTCTATGGAGAGAACCAGCCTGTTCATAAGTGCTTTGCCGTCATTTTGCTTTTTCCAGTATTCTCTCCACATATCCGCGGTCCATGACAAGGTTCCTTGTGGGAGCGCATTCAAGTATGTTGTCTGTAAGCTCTTTTATATTTTCAATGCTGTAAAATGAGAGAGATGTCGGAGAGTTTATCTCCCTGAAGAAATCCTCAAGCTTCTCGATTCCCATTTCTGCAGTTGAGCGGTTGAATACATTTCTTGCGAACTTTTCAAATTTCGGTTTGAGCGCCTCTTTGTTTTCCTTCATCCAGGCAGGCATTACAATCGACAATCCCGCTCCGTGGGGTATATCGTGAAATGCACTAAGAGAATGCTCTATCAGATGGTTTTCAAATTTAAATCTCCCGATACCTGCCGTTGTCACGCCGCTTAGAGCGAGAGATGAAGCCCACATTATGGTCGAACGGGCTTCAATGTCCTTCGGGTCATTCATAAGCTTTCTCGTTTCACTTATCACTGATTTGACTATTGATTCAGTAAAACCGTCCTGAAGAGGGGTATTTTCATCATCGCTTGTGAAGTAACCTTCAAGGACATGGGACAATATATCAGCCGAAGCATATGCGGTGTAATCCTTTGGAATAGTTCTTGTCAGTTCAGGGTCAAGAATGGAGACTGTCGGAAACATAGGGTGGCCCTGCGCGCGTATTTTCTGTCTTGTAGAGTCATTCTGCATAACTGAAATAGAATTCATCTCGCTTCCTGTTGCAGCGACAGTCAATACAACCATCAGTGGAAGAGCTTTAATGACTTCCGCCTTCATGGTATAAAAATCCCATGTATCTCCCTCATAGCAAAATCCTGCGGCTATTGCCTTTGCAGTGTCTATAACGCTCCCTCCTCCAACTGCAAGAATGAAATCGGCCTTGATCTTACGGGCAATCCTTATTCCCTCGTAAACTCTCTCTATACGCGGATTCGGTTGCACATTGTCGAGAAGCGAATAGGAGATTCCGGCAGTTTCGAGCATATCTATGCATTTGTCCAGAATCCCGTTTTTTCTGACGCTTTCTCTTCCGATTACAATCAAGCATCTGCCGCCAAGTCTGGCCGCCTCAGAACCGGTTTGATTTATCTTGCCTTTTCCGAAAATGATTCTTACCGGATTATAGAATATGAAATTGTTCATCGTGTGCTCCTTTTTGATTATAATAACACCTGAGATTTAAAAATCAATAGCACTTCGGGTCTTGACATTTCTCCCTTAAAAAGATAACATCAGGAAATGGATTTAAAAGATGTTTTTTCCAAACTGATTCCTTCCGACAGAATTATTTCAAAGAATGACCTTCTTGAAAAATACAGGTCGGACGAATCTCTTTTGAAATTTTCTTATCCACTTCTGGCACTGCTTCCCAAAACTGCGTCTGAGGTTTCGTCTCTGCTGAAAGCCGCATATGAAAATGACATTGTCATTGTCCCGCGGGGATTGGGCACAGGCCTATCGGGAGGTTCAGTTCCGGTAAGACCTTCGGTGATTATATCAACCGAACTTATGAACAACATCATAGAAATCGACAAAGACAATATGATGGTTGTCACTGAGCCGGGAGTAATAACAGGAATTCTACAGAGAAAGGTTGAGGAATCGGGACTATACTATCCGCCCGACCCTGCATCTCTTGATTCCTGCTCAATAGGAGGCAATGTCGCTGAATCCTCAGGTGGCCCGTCTGCAGTCAGGTACGGGACAACGCGCGATTATGTCAGGGGGCTTGAGATCGTCACTCCAAACGGTTCTGTAATGCATTTCGGGGGTAAAATAAAAAAAGACGCCACCGGATACAACATGAAGGACCTCTTCATAGGATCAGAGGGCACATTGGGTATGATAACAAAAATAACTTTGTCTCTTATTCCTCTTCCAAAATACAGATGCGATATGCTTATTGCATTCGACTCCATTGATGAAGCTGTCTGCGCCGTGATTGAAATAATGAAAAGCGAAATAAAACCTTCAACTGTCGAGTTTATGGAGAAACGCGCGATTGACGCCGCAAAGAGATTCCTGGGAAATGAAATGCCCACTCAAAACGGAGATGCGCATCTTTTGATGCGTCTTGACGGAGACAGCAAAGGCGAGATTGACGAGAGGATGCTCATAGCATCAGATCTGGTCAAACATCTGACAAAGCATGAAATACTCATTGCCGAGAATCCGATTCAGCAGGAAAAACTCTGGAAGGCAAGACGGTCGCTGCATGACGCAATGGTTGAAATGTCAGTAAAGAGAGAGAGAGAGGATGTGGTTGTGCCGATCAGCATGCTTCCAAAACTCATTTCAGAGATTCATTCCCTTGAAACAAAATTCAATGTTCCAATTATAGCATTCGGACATGCGGGAGACGGAAATGTTCATATCAATATCATAAAGAGAAAAGAGAACGGCATTTCATTTGACAAGAACATTGACGAGATAAACGCAAAAATCCTTGAATCCGCAGTCACACTCGGAGGCAAGCTCTCAGGTGAACATGGCATCGGGATTTACAAGAAAAAATTCATGCATCTCGTATTCACAGAAGAGGAGCTTGAAATTCAGAAAAAAATAAAACTCTTGTTTGACCCGAAAAACCTCTTCAACCCGGATAAAATATTTCCTTATGAATAAAATATATGTTCTTCTTTTCATACTTGCGATTTCGTTTGCTGTTTCTGCCGATGAAATTCTCTTCACATCAAAGGAAATAACCGCTCGGGTGAAGGAGATAATCGAAAATTCGGATGAGTCCATTCTGCTTCTGACTGAAGTCGCATCAGGCAAGGAATTGGTTTCCATTCTGAATGAAAAAGCTAAATCAGGAGTCAGGGTGAGCGTAATAGTATCATCATCCTCTCTTGAAAAAAAATATTCCCTTCATAAGAGTTTGTTTGCTGAGGGAACGGAGGTTTTCACACTTAAAACCAAAGCCGCCATAAATTCATCATTGCTCATATCCGACGGCAAAGTAATTCTTGCAGGTTCATTTCCTTTTTCGGATGAAAAATATTTCGGCTACGATTTTTGCATTCTATCTGAAGAAAAAACGATAGTAGATTCATCTATTTCTTACTTCACTAAGCTGAAATCAAAAAGCGATTTGTTCGAACAGGTTGACGATACACTCTTTTTTGATTCAATAGCTTTTGAGTTGAAAAAGTATACTGACAAGGAGCTCTTCATCAGGGGTTTTGTCAACGATGTGTCTAAATCACCGAAATCCGAGACTTACTTTTTAAAAATGAAGAGTGGAAAGGTTGTTATGACCATAGTTTTCTTTGAGAGTTTCGTAAAACAGCTTGAAAAGAAATCAGTAAATCCGATGTACTTCAAGGGCAGGGAGATTCTCATAAACGGCATTCTGATTAACCATGAAAAGTACGGTTTTGAAATTCTTCCTTCGGATATAAGCCAGATAAAAATATTTACTGATTAGAATTTAAAGAGATTGTTCAACTCTTGCAGCATACCATTTACGGTTTCACTCGTCTGATTCTTAAGATATTCACCGACGGAATTTCGCCGTATCGAAACTTTCGGATTAGAGTAGGTGCCGGTTACATCGAATTCAACAGTTATTGAATCGGAGGGATATTCTGCGGCTTTGAGTATTCTTTCAAGAAGGCCTATATCGGCGGTCTGCATGTCAATTATGTAACTGCCCTTCAGCTTCATGTTCTTGGCAAAATCCACCCTGCCGCTGTATTTAAGAGAGTGTCCGTTCTTCTCCATGAAGAAATCATCGAACTTTACCCTCTGCGAATCAATGTCGAACTCACCGTACATATCGTCAAAATAGAATGTGTCAGAAAGAGAGAGTTTTAAAACCTTTGAAACATTAGATATTATGTCAGGCATAAGGATCCATCCATCCTTCGCATCCAGCTTTACAGTTCCCCTTATACTCTCTTTTACTTTGTGTTGAAGGAATTCAAGGTCGCTCTCCATGTCGACTTTTGCTCCTATTGTAAACGGAACAAATTTATTTCTTGTGAGAAACTCGTTTATATCAACCTGCGAACTTCTGACCTTTGACTTTATCAGACCGTTGTTAAAAGAATAATACTCTATGTTTCCGGTTACTCTGCCTTTCATTAAATCGGTCTTAAGAGGATAGGCGAATATCTGCCCATCTTTTATTTTTATCGTTATCTCTGTATTTCTCAAATCCTCCGATTTGAAAATTATCCTTTCACAAACCGCCTTTATTTCGCCTTCATACTTTTTGTCTACCAAAGGAGGCGATGATTCTTTTTTTTCCTTCTTCTCGCTCTTTTTTGAAACAAAGAGCGAATCATAATTTAATAAACGAAATCCGGCGGTTCCATTGATGAACTCTTTTTTACCGCTCTTTCTTAAAGAAAGGTTTGTGAAAACTCCATCCACATAATTGCCATAAACGGATAAAGATGCCAGGGAAAATTCACCGACATCATCGGAGGAGAATCCCGTAAAACAAACCTCAAGAGTGTCATTTATGTTTTTCTCAGTAAATTTGTGAATCAGCCCGTTTGCTTTCAGTGAGTGTGCTTTTTTCTTTATATCATAAGTGAAAAGAACATCAACCTCCCCTGCCCCTTCAAAATTCTTATTTAACTCATAAAGATTGATTTTTGAGATTGTGTTGGCATTTAAAAGTCCCTTAAAATAGTCGCCTGAAAAGTAGATACCTCCGTTCAGACCCTCTCCGTTAAAATTCATCGATCCCTTCAGATTTCCGTTTTTAATCTCCGCAATAAAAGATTTTATTTCAATCTGAGTTGAGTCTTTTTCTAAAAAAGCCTCTCCTACGGTGACCTTATGACTGCTCTTGGAAATCAATGAGTCAAGAACCTTCATGTCTGAAAAAGACACATTGAATTTGCTTATCAATGCTGCTCTTCCGTCTATCATGTAATCAAAATCCTTTATATAATCCGTAATATTTTTCAGGTGTACTCCCTTTACCGTCACTCTCGCATCAAAGATTTTTTCAGCGAGCCGGGGAAAATCGGCAATTACAATAAGTTCTAAAGGCAGAGAGTCCAGCAGCCAATTTGTGCTGACCACTATTGAAGAGCCCTGTTTGTTTATAAAAGAATTTTCATCAAGAATTGCAGTGTGCTTTTTATACCTGACTTCAAACTCCCCGAATTTTATTTCAAATGAATCCACGATTGTTTTTATCTGGGAGTCTATCAAATCTTTTGGATTATACATTCCTCTCGCAAAGAGATCCGCAGTTCCTTCAAGAGAGATGGAATCCGTTTTTAAAAACATTCTCCTGAAAAAATCCGAAGAATCGGTATAAGCATGCAGAGAGTAATTGAAGATGCCGTTATTTTCGTTAACTGCAGCATCCGCCTTGAAATAATCTGTCGCAACCGATGCTCTCTCAATATCAATTTCGCCGTCATAAGACCCGTTGAAGCTGACAGAGATTTTTTTAAGATTATTCATATATCTTATTTTTGAAAGGAAAGATATTTTTCCGGTGAATGTCGTCTTTTTATCTATCCCGAGAAAAATCTGCCCGTTTATTTCATTTAAAGAGAGGGTATCATAGATGACCTCTCCATTCACTATTCTCAGATTGGTCGTAAGAAGGGCATCCGATGATTTACCTGAATTTTTGTTCTCTTTTAAAGTGTCCGATTTATGAATCGTTAGTATCGGATTCTCGAGAACCAGATTGCTAAGCTCGAATTTTTTCTGAATCGCCAAAAAAGGATTTAGAACAATCACTATTCTGCGGCAGGAGAGAGTAAAAACATCTGATTCTATTTTCACATTTTCAAGCTCGGCAGAGAGCGAAAACAGGCGAAGGTTGTATTTAGAGCCGCTGAAAGAGAGTTGATACCCACTCTTTTCCGCTGTCTGAGTGACCATTCTGTTTATGTTTTCTGTTGAGAGCTTGGTCTTTATAATATAGAGCATTACCGCAGAGAGGATGAGTGCAACAATGACGATAATGACAAAAACGATGAGTATTTTTTTCATATCAGCTCCGAATATGTCTTATCCGAAATAATATTTTTTTCAAGCATGCTTTTAAGTGTCATCTCTATAGTGCGTCTGTTATAATTTTTAAGCTGTTCCCTGATGATTTTTTCATCATGAAGCTCAATCATTACATTTATGTAGTGCGTGTAAAAATTGATGAACCCTCTCTTCATTATCAGATTCATGTAGTTTTTCTTTCCCGCTCTCTCAACATACTCTTCAATTGCATTAACGCATTTCATAAGGGAATTGTGCCTCATCCTGACATTTGATGTCTTTTCATACAGTGCATCGGATATCCTGTTGATGATAATTATATGTTCAAGGCTTCCCATCTGTCTTGCCGCCTCTTCGCCTTTTTTAAGAATCTCTTCACAGCTTGTTGTGTCTGACATCAGCAGATAAAATCTTGAAAGGACTATTATGTTTCGCACGAGAGAGAGTTTGGATTTTGATTTTTCCGCCAGGTCAAAAGAGACGGATGCTATCTCCGAAAGCTTTTCCTGATCATTCTTCTTCTGATATATATCCGCAAGACTCGCCATCGCGTCCGACAGAAGCATTTCATTGTTTGTCGAAGAGGCAAAATCAAAGATTTCTTTTGCTGTCTTTTCAGCATCTTCAAGCTTGTTCATCTGTATGTATGTCTTTACTATGGTTGATTTGATCGAAAATTCAATATCCGGATTCTTTATTTCTTTGGCTAATTTCAAAGAATCCTGAAGTATGCTGTTTTCACTCTCAAGATCAGCCGAGAGTCCGTTTACTTTTGCAAGTATATTGCCTGCCAGAGCGGTGAAATCCGGAATACCCATCCTCTTGGAGTCCTCAATCACGCTTAAAAGAAGATTCTCAGCCTCTTCAAGATAACCGAGGAAAGATAGGTTATTGGCATAATTTATTTCCGCATAGAGTTTTAAATGGTGATGAGATGTTTCTTCGCATAGTTTAAGAACCTTTTCAAATAATGGCTTAGCGGCTAAGAATTCTCCGAACATGACATCTATCTCCGCCATGTTAGCATAGACTTCTGCCATGCCACGCTTATCTTCAAGGGACTCATATGCAAGAGCCGATTCTTTGTAATCTTTCAATGCTTCGTCAAACCTGCTCGACATGAATTTTATATTCGCCAGATTGTTCAGAATTCTCGCCTTCTCTATGTCATCCGATGTTTCGATTGCATTCGTCAGCGCCTTAGTGTAACATTCTTCTGCTTTCTGCTGGTTTCCCAAGCTGTCATAAATTGTTCCTGCGTTGACGAGGGTGAGCACCATACCTCTTTTGTCCTTCCGTGAAGACTGTATGTCCAGAGCTAATTCATAGTATTTTAAAGCATTCTCAAATTCATTGGTAATTCCGTAGATTTTGCCCATGTTGATGTACTGACTTGCAATGTCATTCAAATTGTTCAATTTGATGCTTAAGTCGAGAGCTTTATTGAAATAATTGAGAGCATTCGCGTAATCTCCGGCGGCAGACTTCATAATTCCGTATGAGTTGAAAATCTTCGCAATCAGTTGTTTGTTGGAGTCAGCTTCAGCAAGTGCAATTGCCTTATCATACTCAACCTCCGCATTTGCCGCGTCTCCCGACTTGTCCAGAAGGATTCCTCTGAAAAAATAATACTGCGCTTCGGTGTCTCTGTCTGTGAGAAGTATATCTCTTCTGGAATCAAGGGATTCAATGCCGCTTTTGGCATTGCCAACCGCAAGATAGATGCCTGCTATTCGAAGGGTTGTTTCCGCCGCCGCTTTGGTATTTCTGGCGGCTTCATAAAATTCAAAAGCCTTTTCATACTTTTCAACGGCTTGTCTGTATGAAAAATATTTTCTGTCGAACAAAGCCGCTTTTTCCAGATATAGTGGCGCCTTGTGGATATTTCCTGAAAGTTCAAAGTGCCGCGCAATTGTGCGGATAAGATTCTCATTCGGTTCTGCATGCCTGCTTTCAAGATATAGTCCTATGGCATCATGGAGAGCTGTTCTTTTGTCTTTTGTAAGGGAGTTATAAACTGCTTCAAAAAAGAGAGCAGATGAAAACGAGTATCTCTCCGCATCAATGAAAGAGATGTATCCCTTAAGTGTAAGGCTCTTGATATAGTCATCCGCCTCTTTGGCGTTAAATTTCAACAGTTCCGCAGTGTCAATCTTCCTGAATTCCTGTCCAAGCAGAGAGGAGTATTGGAGAAAAAGCTTCTCCTTCTCATCAAGCTTGTCAAGCTGTTCAAGGAAGACTGATTTGAGGGAATCCGGAACAATCGATAAGCTCCTGCCGGCCAGACAGACCGCTCCGTCTTTCTCTTCAATCCCTCCCTTACTTATCAAAAGAGCAAGAAGTTCTACTATATAGTAGGGGTTTCCGCCTGACTTTTCATATACGGCATTCACAAGATCTTTGCCTGCGGTTTTTCCCGAGAGTCTGTCACAGACGAGTGTTTCCGTCATCTGGATGTCAAACTGCTCAAGAGATGCAAGTTCGATGTATTTGAAATCTATCCTGTTTCTCGAACTTAAAAGAAATGAAATATTTTTATTGGAGCGAATCCTGTCATAAACCCTCTTAACCAGAATCTCCGAAAGAGAATCAAAAAAATGAAGATCCGAAATCACAATTAAATGTTTTCCCTTGGCGCATCGCCCTGATATAAGAGATTCCAAAGAGTATGAAACACGCCTTATAAATTCATTTTCATCCCACTGATTCTCATCAAGATTGAAGAGAAGGTATAACCCCTCCCTATCATCTTCAAGCATGCTGTTGTTTATTTTCTCTTTTATCTCCTCTTTTGATGCATCAATGGAAAATTTTAGAAGGGATGCCACAAACTCTTTGAGAGGCATCAAAGGAGTTGAAGAGAAGAATGACTTGCCTGTAATTTCATAGATGCTTATGTTTTTCCTGTCTGCTTTGTCGATTATATATTGAAAATATTTTGTCTTTCCCGTGCCTGATTCTCCTGTCACAGCATAAGAAAACTGCTCATGCCCGAGGAATTCGTTTATCAGCTCTACAGGCCTGTCTTTAAGCTGACTGCTTCCGATAAAAGAGTATGAATCCTCAGATTTGACAGAATCCCTTACTCCTTTGACTCTGTATATGGGAATGGGTTCTTTTTTCCCTTTCACCATTACAGGCTCAAGCACATCAAAATCGAATATGTCTTTTACATATTTGTATGTCCTGTCAGGTATTACAATCTCTCCCGACTGTGCCACTCCTTCAAGTCGTGATGTGAGATTGACATTGTCTCCCATCACCGTATACTCCATTCTGTCATCCACTCCCATATTAAGAGCGACAACTTCACCGGTATTTATTCCTATGTGCATGGTCACCTTCACATACTCTCCCTTCGCATAAACCGGTTCTATCGTTGCCATCGCCTTCTGCATCTCCAAAGCCGCCCTGATCGCCCTTTCCGGATCATCTTCGTGGGCGACAGGAGCGCCGAAGACAACGAGTACGGCATCCCCGATGAACTTGTCGATATCTCCTCCGTACTTGTCGACTATCCTGCACATCTTTGTAAAATACTTGTTTATAACCTTAATGACATCTTCAGGGTCAAGCCTTTCCGACAAAGCGGTAAATCCGGATATATCTCCAAAGAGTATCGTTACGAATCTGCGTTCGCTCTCAACACGCACATTGTATGGATTCGTAAGTATTTTTTCAACAATCCTTTTGGGAAGGTATCTTTTAAATCCGGTGATGCATGATTCGAGATATTCTATATTTTTTTTATCGTCCATTTTCATTTAAGTGTCGAAGGGGGGATTTGAACCCCCACAGAGAAACCCCCATTAGAACCTGAATCTAACGCGTCTACCAAATTCCGCCACTTCGACATGAATTTGTATTATACAAAATTTTAACAAAATGTAAATAGAAATCTTTACATCTTTTTTAATATGGCTTCCGTCAATAATTCGGTAAATTGCATATTGATTTTTTTTTACTCTCAATATATAATAAATATGTTGATTTGAAATAAAGAGCAGATTGCGAAAAATCTATAATCTTAAAATTGGAGTATAGATGGAAGAAAGAAAAAAGACATTGCTGATAGTTGATGACGACATTTTTCTTGTTGACATCATGGCATTTACTCTAAAACAGAGCGGTTTTGAAATTATCAAAGCCCATAACGGACAGGAGGCAATCGACATCATCAGCAAAGAGCACATAGACCTCGTGCTCACCGATATAATGATGCCTGTCATGGACGGGTTTGAACTGGCCGCCAATCTGAGAAAGAACGACGCGACAAAGAATATACCCATCATATTTCTCACAGCCAAATCAAATGTTGAAGACAAAAACAAGGGATTCAACATTGGCATCAATGATTATGTGGTCAAGCCCTTTAACTTAAAAGATCTGGTTTCAAGAATCAATAAAGCTCTTTCCGTCGAATCAAAATGATCTTCGACCTGGATCTTCAGAACAAACCGGACGACAAGAATCTGCTGACAAAACTTTCCAATTTTCAGATTAAAAGCATATATGATTTGAATTTCCTGCTTTCAGGTCTCAATTATCTCATACATTCAAACACATCGGCGGTATTCATGAATGAAGGAGGAAAGCTTATATATGTAGCCGCTTATGGGAAGAATGATTCACAGATTGTATTTCAGACGCTTCTTGAGGATGAATCCGTCGAAGGATATATTTTTCAAAACGCAAAGGATGTTGTTATATCCAAATCCATAGACCAGCCATTTTTCAGACCGGATTCAGCTTCCTCAAATATTCTCATGCCGATTACGATGATAGGCACCCCCCTGCTTTTGGCAAATAAACCGATTGGAGGATTGATAGCATTCAACAGGGACAAGAACACTCTATTCACGGATTCGGATCTGCAGGTTATGAAGCAGTTAACACTAAACATCTCTGATTTTCTCTCCAAAATGAAGATATCGGTTCTGGACAGAAAAATATATACAATAAACAGATATCTTGTCGAGAATCTTCCTTTCCCGTTTTTAATGACAAACACTTTAGGGAAAATTGAAGAATGCTCCAATCAAGCAAAAGAGACCTTGAATATTGAAGATGCAGTCGGAAAATCCGTCTTTGATGTTCTTAAAGTTACAAACCAAAACTCCGAAAATGTGAATATAAAATCAATTTTCGAAGAGATTGTAACAAAATCAAGCGAACATATCATAAAGAATGTAAAAATAAACAACAATTATGAAAATATTTATAATTTTCAGATGAAGTACCTAAATCCCGAGAGGATGATTCACAATGTCCTCTTCTATTTCATCAACACTGAAGATATAAACATGGAGAAACAGAAACTCGTGACCAATATCGCTCATGAGCTAAGAACTCCAATGACTGCCATTATGGGTTCGGTGCAGATACTTCTTTCTGATTTCTCTTCATCAGAACTGACGCCGACTCAAAAGGAGTTTCTGACTATTCTTAAAAGCGAAACCGACAGATTCGCAAATATACTCTCGAACATTATCGATTACAAGGAATCTTCAGACCTTTTAGGCCTTAAAGCCGAAGAGATAAAACTGAACACAATAATGCTCGATATAGGCAACACATTCACATTGAAGATACTTAAAAAGGATATATATTTCAAAGTGACAAACTTTGATTCGGACATTTTCATAAAAGGAGATATCAATGCAGTAAAGCATATTTTTTACCAGATAATAGACAATGCAATAAAATTTTCTCCTCATAGCGGAACTGTTGAAGTAATCTATGAAGGCACAAAACTTGAAGAATCAAGGTGGCGCCATATTGTTTCAATAGAAGATGAGGGTCCCGGAATACCCAAGAAGATGATACCACAAATGTTTGAGTCATTCAAAAGAGAGGATGAGGCTGTTCACTCTAAAACAGGCACGGGTCTCGGACTTTCAATAGTAAAGGAGATTTTGGACACAATGGGCGGAAGAATCGAAGTCGGGAACAAAGAAGACAAAGGAACAAGGATAACACTATATTTCTAAAGGAGGTTTCACATGAAACTTTTAGCGTATCTTCTAATCAACACAGAAGCCGGAAAGGCACTGACAGTACTCAACGAAGTCAAGAAACTCAAAGAGATCGAACACGCGCATGTAGTCACCGGACTTCATGACCTTATCGCTCTTGTGCATGCAGAGAGCACAAAACATCTGGCAGATGAGATAGTGAACAAAATCCAGAAGATTGACGGAATACAGAGGACAGTCACCTGCATAGTAGTCAACGGAGACTAAATACTTTTTTCAAAATTTATCTTTTTAGCGGGGCTTGACGCCTCGCTTTTTTTTATTCATTCTTTTCTTCTTGCATTTTTTTATCTTTTCTGTAAAATATATTATCTATGAAAAAAATCATTCAGGATTTTTACAATTCTTTTCTTAGAGAAATAGAGCTTTCCTCCACACCGGAGGCAGTCCGAAATATTGAAATTAAATACCTCGGAAAAAAGAGCGACATCCAGTCAATGTTGAAAAACATCGGCTCAATTGAAGATCCTGAAGAAAAGAAGGAGATGGGAAGGATAATCAATGCGACAAAAAATGAAATGGTCAGAATACTCTCGGAGAAGAAACAATTCGCAGAACAAAAATTCATCGAAAGAAAAATATCGGAAGACCGCATAGACTGGTCAATGCCTGTCTTCAGCTTTGATGAAGGGTCTCTTCATCCAATAACAATTGTGAGGCGCGAGGTTGAAGCAATTCTTACCGGAATGGGTTTTACAGTAGTCGACGGACCTGAAATGGAGACAGAATATTACAATTTTGAAGCTCTCAATATCCCGAAATTTCATCCTGCAAGGGATATGCAGGATACATTCTATCTGGCAAACAGCATGATAATGAGAACCCATACATCCTGCTGTCAGGCAAGATCTATGGAGAAGATGAAGCCTCCGTTGAAGATAATAGCTCCGGGCAAGTGCTTCAGATATGAAGCTCTGGATGCATCGCATGAAACGGCATTCTACCAGATCGAAGGGCTTTTGGTGGATGAAAACATCAGCATCGCCAACCTTATAGCAGTAATGAAGCTTGTTTTGTCGGAGATATTCAAGAGAGATGTCAAGGTGCGTCTCCGCCCCGGCTACTTCCCATTCGTCGAACCGGGTTTTGAATTAGACATAAACTGCCTGATATGCAACGGAGCCGGCTGCAAGACATGCAAGAACAGCGGATGGCTGGAGCTTATGCCGTGCGGAATGGTTCATCCGAGCGTTTTAAGATACGGACACATTGACCCTGAGAGATATACGGGATTTGCCTTCGGATTGGGGCTCACAAGACTTGTAATGATGAAATACGGAATTGGAGATATACGATTCTTAAACAGCGGAGACCTAAGGTTTCTAAAGCAATTCAGGTGACATATGAAAATATCATTGAATTGGCTGAATGATTTTGTTGACATAAAGGACATAGACCCCAAAGAGATATCATCTCTGCTCACAATGAAAACTGCCGAGACAGAGGGCATATACCTCAAAAAAGATTACTATTCGGGAATAATGACTGCAAAGATAATTAAAGCAGTCAAAATGGATGATACGCACTTCAAATGCACAGTTCTGGCCGACAGAGAGTATAATGTGGTAAGCGGAGCTCCCAATACAAGAGAAAATCTCATGACACTCTTCGTAAAACCCGGCGGATATCTCAATGAAGTAAAAATAACCGATAAATCAGTGGCAGGAGAGATTTCTGTGGGAATGCTTCTCTCCGGAAAAGAGGCGGGAATAAACAATGACCATTCAAAGCTTTTTGAAATATCCGATGATTTAAAAGAGGGGCAGAGCATATCAGATATCTGCGACTATGACGACGCCGTCATAGAAATTGACAATAAATCCCTCACCCACAGACCTGACCTTTGGGGAATATACGGTTTTGCCAGAGAGATTGCCGCAATTTTTAACAGACCTCTCAAAAAGTATCTTGTTTTTGACGCCAAACCTTTTGAAGAACTTCCGGAATTCCCAATAGAAATCAGAGACAGAAAACTTTGTTACAGGTATGTAGGAACTGCTTTAAAAAATGTGAGCATCGTCCAGTCTCCCTTGAATATTCAGGTGAGATTGTTCCACACCGGACACTCTCCCAAGAATCTGATTGTTGATCTGACTAACTATGTCATGACTGAGCTCGGACAGCCGCTTCATGCATTTGACAGAAGCAGAGTAGATAAGATTGCAATAGACACACTCAAAGAGGATATTGAATTCAAGACTCTCGACAAAATCACAAGGAAACTGCCCAAAAATACTCTTATGATACAGAATGACGATAAGCCTGTCGCAGTGGCAGGAATTATGGGAGGAGAGGATTCCGAAATAAATGACTTAACATCTTCCCTGTTCCTTGAATCAGCGACATTTGATGCGCACCATGTCAGGAAATCAACCGTTTTATTGGGTCTCAGAACAGATTCCTCTGCAAGATTTGAAAAATCGCTTGACCCTGAGAATGCCATTACAGGAGCGCTCAGATTTCTGCATCTTATGAAAATTCACCAGCCGAAGGCGGTGTTGACTCACAGGGTGACTGACATCAATTACAATCCTTTTATAAGAAATACTGTCAGGACTGAATACTCATTTATAAAGCGCCTGATAGGAGAGAAAATCGACAATAACAGAATAAAATCCATCCTTGAATCCCTTGAATTTGAAGTGAAAGAGGACGGAGACATGATTACTGTGACTGCTCCGACATTCCGCTCAACAAAAGACATTTCGATAAAGGAGGACATTGTCGAGGAGGTCTCGAGAATATACGGATTCGACAATATAATCCCCGCTCCGCCAAGGCAGAATATGACAGCTCCGATTCTCAATGTAAAAGTGCAGATTGACGATGTCATACGCGACATGCTCACTTATTCATTCTCAATGAATGAGACGGACTCGCACCCTTGGTATGACAACAAATTCAATAAAAAGATATCGTATAAACCCATTGAACCTATCGAGCTGAAGAATCCGATTTCCAATGACAACACTTACCTGCGCACTTCTCTTCTTCCGACTCTTCTAAAATTCTCATTTGAAAATCTGAGAATATTCGATTCATTCTCCCTATACGAAATAGGGCAAACATTCAGACAATCCGGAGAAGATAGGGTTCTTGCGATGATACTCGTTGACAAGAAAGTAAAAAAGGGGGATGAAGCTCAATTTTTCAGAATGAAAGAGATTATACAGAATCTTACTAAGAGACTGACCTATAATGATGTCGAATTCAACGATCCTGATAAGCATCAGATGATAAATCCGTCCATTTCAGCAGAGATAATATCCGACAAGAAACCGTGCGGATACATAGGCGCCCTTCACCCTCAGATAAACTCACTTCTGGATAAAAAAGTCAATATGACATACTGCGAAATAAATATGGATTATTTTTATAAAACTTCAAGAATTGAAAAGTTTAAAATGTTCTCTGTCTATCCTCAGACAATGCTTGACTTTTCTATTTTGAAGCCGAAGACGGAATTCTATAATGATTTTCATTCAAAAGTGACATCATTCACCCACAACCTCGTCAGAAATGTAAAGGTGATATCTGTCTATGAGGGCGAAAATATTGCACCAGGATACCAATCAATCACATTCAGATACATAGTGGGAAGCGGCGAACGCACACTAAGCGCAGAAGATTTGTCAGAGTTTCAGAAAGAGTTCATAGCACATCTCTCGTCTCTTGAATACAAGCTCCGCTGATCAGAAATTCCAGGTAAGAAGCAAAATATTATACTTCAGATTTTTCAGTATCTCCCCTGAGTCGCTTGCAGGATTGTATCCCACTTCAAGACCTATTGCATTGAAAAGCTCTGAATAGACAAGTAATCCGGCTCCGAAGCCATACATATAGGAATTGAAATCAAAGAGAGACATTTCGCTTATCAGTGTGTCTGTCAGAGTCCAGTCTGCAAAGACTGTCGCAAGAAAATTGATTGATATTGTGCCCAATATAGGATATTCAAGAGTATATTTAAACGGAAAAGGGTATCTGAGTTCAAGATTGCCGGAATACCTGTTGTATGCGACAAGGTCTTCGTCCGGCACAGCTCTGTTTTCAAATTCCTCCGGTTCAATAAGATTATAGTATGCAAGCTCACCGGATGATAGAGTAAACCTGTTTCTGAATGCAACTGTTCCCGACATAAGAGGAATGAAGAGTCTGTACTCCCCGATGAAGAGATTATGATTTATGGGTGTGGACCAAAAGTTGATATTCTGCCTGAAAGAGGTCTCAGAATAAAATCCTTTTGTTGTGAAATACGGGTCATTTCTGTGGTCTGTCGTCAGTTTTGCCTCAACAAACGAAAATTCGTCATACCCTATTGAATCGTCTTCCATGAAAGAGAATGAAACAGAGTCATCCTTAAAATTCACTCTGTCGTATCCGACGATGAATAGAGGCACTATCTTGGGGTCAATTGCATAGCCGGCGCCGATGTGAGCTGTTTTATGGTATTCAAATATTCCTAAAAGCCCCCTTGACTGTTCATTGACCGCTCCCCTGAATATCCCGCTGTACTTTCTTGAATAGACAGAAGGAATGGTGTACTCCACAGCGAACTCCTTCACTTGAAGGAATGTGACAAAGAACTCTATCTTGTGTCTTATTCTCCAGAGGTTCCCGAAGAATGCTCCAAGAGTTATATAGTATGGACTTGAAAGAGAATAACCAAACGACGGGAGAAACGCAAGCATCTCTTTCGTGATGAGATAAACTTCAACTGTGTCAGTATCACATGTCTTTACAATAGAGTCATTCTGCACTCTCACATTCATGCCGGAATCCACTTTCATGACCTCAATGTCAACAAATCCGAAAAGGTCTGTCTTCTTCAAATTAAGTATGGATTCTGTTATGTCATCCTTCCCGATTGTGCCTCCCTCCTTGAATGTACACTGCGCGAGTATAAAGTCATTCTTTGTGAAAGTAGGTATTATCTTTTCCACTTTCCCAACCACTTCTGAAAAAAGAATAGCGGAGCTCAACACAGCAAATAGCAGTATAATAGTCCTCTTCACATTTCCTCCTCATCTATGAATATGAATTTTTTATCATGAATAATGTAGGGTATCCTCTCTCTGTATAATCCTTCAAGCAGATGTATTGTTTTTTCAGGTGAATCATCCGCTATGATGCTTCCATTACCTACACATATTATCCTCTTTGAGAGTCCGAATGCCAGCTGTAGGTCGTGGGTTACGAGAATCACTATCCTGTCAACTGCGAGTTTTCTCATTATTGTTATGAATTTCTTTCTGAAAGAAACATCTATGGTGCTGACCGGCTCGTCCATCAGTATCAGCTTTCCTCCCTGAACGAGAGCTTTGGCAATATGAATTCTCTGCATTTCCCCCGCGCTTAAAGTGGATGTCATTCTGTTTTTCAGGTCAAGAAGGTTCATCTCCTCCATAACAGAATGAATTGTTTTCTCCCTCTGTGCGCTTATTCTTGAAAATATATCCATTTCAGCATATGCTCCGTACCTGATGAAGTCAATTACCGGAAAATCAACCGGCAAAAACACATTCTGAGGCAGATAGCTTCTGTGGGTTGAAAGTTCGGAGTAATTCATGTCCGCAATGTCATTTGAACCGAGGAGTACTTTTCCCTTGCTTGGTTTCAATATGCCGGCTAAAAGTTTCAGTAGGGTTGATTTGCCGGCTCCGTTCAACCCTATTACAGAGTATATACCCGGTTGGTCAATGCCGATGGTGACATTATTCAAGATGATTTTCTGTTTTGAATAGCCGAAAGAGAGATTCTCTGTTCTAATCATCCGACCTTCTCTTCAGAACTATGAAAAGAAACGGAATGCCTATTATCGATGTTACAACACCGACAGGCATTTCAAATAAAAAAAGATTCTTGGCTATGAAATCAGACAACAGCATTGCGAATGCTCCGAAAAAAGCCGAATGCGGAAGAAGATTGATATGCTTCCGGCTTCCCGATACTCTTGCCATATTGGGTATGAGAACACCTATGAACCCTATTATTCCGGTGAAAGAGACTAAAACAGAGACAATAAAGACCGATACAATCATCATCATGTCAAATGTTTTTTTTGCGTCAACTCCGCTTGAAAATGCGACTTCATCGCCGAATGCCATCAAATCAAGCTCTTTTGATTTCACTATTGTAATCACAAATGCAAATATCAGCAGTATGCCTAATATGATGTAAAGATAAATATATTTTTTTATAATTATAATATTCATTGAACCCATCAGAAGGTAAAAGAGGTCCTTGGAGTCGGCTTTCATCATCATTGAAAGAACTATAACGAGAGATGAAAAAAGTATATTGAGTATCAGCCCCGACATGATGAGCGTGAATCTTTTATCGCCCTTTACAATCTTCGAGAGAAATAAAGAGAGAAAAAATGAAAAATACGCAAACAAAAACGACATGCAAACTAAGACTGCGATATTTCCGCCTGCAATAAGCTTTGAAAGCATCGCTCCGAAGAGAGCCCCTCCTGATATTCCGAGCATGTAGGGGTCTGCAAGCGGATTTTTGAAGAGAGTCTGCATAACAGCTCCCGACATTGCAAGTCCTGCGCCTGTAAGAACCGCAAGCACAATTCTCGGGAGTCGTATGTAAAGCAGCATCTGCATTGTTGAGGGCGAGGATATGTCTGATTCAAATGTAAAATAAAAAAAAGCCAGCAGAATGAAAGAGAGGGGGTACAATATCCTATAGAGGATTTTTTTCACGAATTTCCTCCAGTATCCTGACAGCCTCTTTTATTCGCGGACCCGGTCTCGAGAGAATGTCTGTTTCCTCTCTGTTCATATATACAATTCTTTTGTTCTTGACTGCATTTATGCTCTGCCATCCGAGTCTCTCTTCAACCTTCGATTCCGAGTGAAGCACAATTATCATTGCCGGATTGAAAGAGATTACATTCTCCTGTGAAACGGATGAGTACGAGCTGTAGTTTGAATCTGAAAATACAGAGTATCCCATAAGTTCGAGAATGCTTCCCGCATAACTCTTTTTATTTGCCGATACAAGGGGCTTGGAGCTCATCTCAACAAACACTTTCGAACTCTCTGCCGACATGCCGACATAAATTTCCTGTTGCAACGAATCTATCTTCGCTTTGTGTTTAGAGTTGCTTAATATCGAATCAAGCTTTAACAAAGAGGGGATTATCTCATCGGCTCTCTCCATTTTTATATCCGTATAATTTATTTTGTTTTCATCAAGAAACTTTCTCTCCTTTGATGTCATATTTCCGCTGAATATAACAAGATCGGGGTTTAAAAGAAATATTCTTTCATAATCCATCTCAATGAATGTTCCTGTGATTTCGATATTTTCCGCTTCTTTGGGATAATCGCAGTACAATGTTCTTCCTGCAAGAAGCGAATCTTCGCCCAGAAAGAATATCGACTCTGTAATGTTTGGAGCCATTGAAACTATGCCTCCTCCGCTTACCGCTATTGCCGCCAAAATAAAAGCAAAGAAACTAAATTTTTTCAATGTAATGTTTTATCTCCTTTGAAAAATATCCTCTTGAAGAGTAGAGGGCTTCAAGGGTTATCCTCATATCATATCTGCCCTTCTCTGTGATTAAATTGCCCTCTTCATTCTTTAAATCCCACAGTATGTAATTAAGACCGATTGACCTTTTTAGATTCTGGGTAAGAGTTCTGACCTTCTTTCCCTTTTTTGTTATCTCAATGGTAACATTGCACTGCTCAGTCGTATAAAGGGATATTGTCAGCCCCTCTGTAGTGTCTGAAATCACTGATGGAGTGAATTCTTTCAGGTATCCGTCCACTCCTATCCAATAGTATTGAAAACCTGTTCTCTCCGCTATGAAGACCTGCCCGAATTTTCTGTAAATCGTTATGCCTTCCGGTTTAATGAACTGGTTGTTTCCGCTCCCCTCGGAGCCGAATGATGTTATGTATTTTAGGTCATTGTCGAATTTGTGCACACAGCTGTTTACAGTGTCTGTAACCCACACATTGCCATGGTAATCATAATCTATGAAATTGAAATCTATCTGATTGAATAAAGTCAGGTCCTGCGGAAAGACCTCTGCGAGTATCTGTCCGTGCGGTCCAAGTTTGTACAGGTGATTCCTGCCGCTTGAAACTATGACCGACAAAGGACCTTTTATTGTCATGTACCTCTTGTCATAATCAATGACCGCTATCGAATGGGGAGAATTTATATTGTCAAATATCATCTTGGGTTTTAACGTGGAGTCAACAACCATAATTCTATTGTTTCTGCTGTCGCATATATATATATCCTCAACTGCCGAATAGTCAATTCCCTTTGGCATATCCAGAGAGAAAGAGTCAGAACCGATTTTCCCGAATTCGCGGATAAATCTAAGAGAATCATCCTCATCGTATTTGAATTTCATAAGTCTGAAATTGTACATATCAGACAAATAGAGAACTCCGGTCGGTGTAACTGAAATATCAAAAGGATAGAAAAATCTGTCTTCAAGCCTTGCCCTGCCCTGTTTACCATAAGTCTTCAACTTCTTAAGACCCACATTGTATACAATCTGATGGTTGTTGAGTCCGAAGAGGGAGAGTATCGCATCGTCATTCTTGGATGTTTTATCATCAAGCTGATTGAGTTTCAATGCGTATATCCCTCCTATTCTCTGAAAATCCACCTTCTTTCCCAAAACCATCTTGGCTATTGATGAATTTGCTTTGTGGTACCCGAGGGAGTGCTGAAACGGAGGGACAATCAATGTTGTCTCTGCCGGAAACAGTTCAAACGATAGTATTGAAATCAGAAATAAGAGCATAAATCTCTTCATATACGCTTCTCCATCCGCTTTGTTTTACAAATTCCTTTCTCTTTTTTTCAAGTTGAAAATTATTTTCAGCAGCTGCTGTTCTCATATTTTCCGCAAATTCCTTCTCATCCTTTGAAATGTATATATATTCTCGAAACTCTTCAAATTCGGGTATGTAGGTTGCTACAACAGGCTTTCCTGTGGACAGATATTCTCTCAGTTTTATCGGAGAAGCATTTTTGTTCATCTCATCCCTGCTGTCCCAGGGTATAAGGAAACCGTCAGAATGGCATGCATAAACTCCGAGTTCGTCATAATTCTTTTCCCCGATAAAATAAATATTGTCATACGAGAGAAAGTCGTCTCTTTTAAAATCAAAGATTCTCCCTATGAGAAGTATGTTGAAATCCCTGCACTCCTCTCCAAGATGCTTCAACAGAGCATAATCTACTTTTTTATAATCTATGGAACCCCAGTATGTGAAGGTCTTCCGGTTGTTTTTCGGAAAGTCGGCAGGTTTATCTGCGCTTTTTCCTGTAAAATGCTCCGTGTCAACTCCATGCTTTACTCTGAATGTCTTATGCGGATATAATTTTTTTTTATTCTCACACAAAACTCTTCCGGGAGCAAATATCATATCAGCCTCTTTCGACAGTTTTTTGTCAAAATCTCTCATGAGAGACCCGGCATGTTTGTATGCAGAGACCTTATCTACTATTTGATATACTATTTTCTTTTTTTTTCCTCTTCTTAAGTATATATAACCGTTCGGATTTGTAATCCATAGAAGAGGGTCATCGAGTTTTAGAATCAATGAAATTATTCTTATCTGCAAATCAAGAAGAAAAGAATTCAGCTCAAGCAGCAGTCTGCTCTCCTTCATCGGTATGAATACAGGAGTAAAAACAAACAAATTATCTTCCGCCTTTTTGAAAAATCTCAGAATGCTTTTAAGCTTGTTGAAAATCCTTTTAGAACCGGCCGCTCCTTTTACGCCGCCTACAGGGAGCGAGTTGACATAGAGCACTTTCACATTCTCTGCAAACAGCCTCATCAGATGATTGTAAGAGTGCGGATGGTGATACCACCAGTCGCCGCCGGCAAAGCAGATTACTGAGGAATATTTCATTTGCCTTTCTGTTTTACTATGTAATTCCCGATTACGAGAACATCAACGCAGTTGTTCTTAAGAGACCTCATCGCATCATCAGGGGTGCAGAGTATCGGCTCCTCATGCATATTGAAGCTTGTATTCACAAAAAGAGGGAGTCCGGTGATTTTCTGATGCTCCTTTAGGAGTCTGTAGTATAGAGGATTCTGTTTCTCTTTGACCATCTGCGGACGAGCCGTATTGTCAACATGATTTACTGCGTCAATCTTTTTCTGCCATTCTTCCTTAACATCAAAAGTTATTGTCATGAAATATGCGGGATACTCTCCTTTCGAGAAGTTTTTAAAGACATTTTCTCCCTCTTCAAAAATTCCGGAAGGAGCAAACGGCATAAACTCCGTTCTTCTCAGCCTCTTGTTGAGCCAGTCATTTATTTTTTTGTCACCCGGATCAAAGAGTATCGACCTGTTCCCAAGAGCGCGCGGTCCGTATTCCATCCTTCCCTGAAACCATCCCACTACAACTTTGTTTTTTATCATCTCCGCAGTCTCTTTAATTATATCGGAGCTCAATCTGTAGTCCAGCCCATCAAATCTCTTTAACGATTCAAGTATCTCCTCGTCATTGAACTCGGGACCGTAATAGACATTGTCAATTGTAAATGGCATGAATTTTTGTTTTTTTGTTTCAAGATGCTTTGCATACTCAACATAAGCGGCTCCTGCCGATGTGCCGCCGTCTCCCATATTAGGATGTATGAAAACCGACTTTACACCCTCTATTTCAAGAACTCTCTGATTGACCTTTACATTAGAGAAGAGTCCTCCGGCAAGCACTATATCATAGATTCTTGTATTTTTAACAAAGCTGGATACATACTCAACCACAATGTCTTCTGTGAGTTTTTGCGCTGCCGCCGCAATATCTTCGCGCTTTTCGTTTGCGCATTTCTCAGAAAGGTATTCCAGATAAAGATTCGTATAATTGTGTCCATAGTATTTCCCCGCGAGGAATGATCTCACCTGGCTCTTTCTAAGCTTGTCATCCTTGAGGTCCTCTCCTGCAAGCGGACAGTAGAATGATTTTTTGTCTTCGGATATGTCTATCAGTTTGCGCAATACATCATAAAGCTTCATCGGATCTCCGTAAGCGGCGAGACCTGTTATCTTGCCCTCGTGGCGGTTCCTTTTAAATCCGAGGAACTTTGTTATTGCTGAGTAAAACCTTCCTACTGAGTAAATATCTTCTATTTCGCTCAGCCTCTCAATTTTGCCGTCGCGCCCTATGCTCACTGTGGCGGATAATCCGTCGCCCGCTCCATCCATAGTCACAATCAGTGCCTCATTTTTTCCTCCCTCATAATAGGCGGATGCGGCATGGCAGAGGTGATGGTCAACAGTGGATAAAATGAAATTATCAACTCCGCACTTTTTTATTGCATTCGTAATATGCTTCACTGCGTATTGTCTCGTCATCTTCCAATATCTTTTTTCACCAATTATTTTTCTGAAAATAATTTCTTTTGCTGTATCATATTTTTTTCTATTATCTATTTCATTTGACGGGTCTATTGTGCCGCTTCTGTAAACAATCAGGTCTGTATAATGAAATGGCGACCTTGAAAGGTCATTGTCAAATGAGAGTACGACTTTTTCAATTTCATTTCCTTTTACATTTGCTATTCTCAAACATTCCCTTATTGCTCCGTACGGAAACCCAAAATGGAATTTCACCCTTGAAACCCTCTCCTCTGCAATTGCAGAGAGTATCTTGCCGTCCTTTATAAGAGTTACAGTCGCGTCATGTCCGATATTTAGTCCTAAAATATACATTAAACCTCCTGTTTCAAATAACATTATATTATATCAAAAAAATATAATTATGGCAATATCGGGGAGTATAATAAAAGTTGTGTAAAATTAATAGAAGTGGAATATAATAAGATTAATGAAAAGGAGACATTGAACCAAATAATGTACCTTAATTCCAAAAGACAATTGTGTTTGGTTCATCTCCTCAGAAATGCAAGAAAAACTTCTCCCTCGAACACATTCGATAGCAAAAGGGCGGGTTCTTCCAATCCGAAGATATCCTTTTCATTAATATTTATATCCGTTACCTAAATGGAAAAACGGTTACCCTAAAATCATTGCTAAATTATATTACCTCCGCCAATCCTTCGTTAATCTCTTTGGAGAACTCCCTTATGAATACTAATCCCTCTTTACACAACTTCCTTGACAAGTCTCCAGATGCCGGAATGCTCTACAAGGAGCATTTTGAACTGTTCAGAAATGTAAATCTCCTTATAATCGAATCAAATCACTCAGTTATTAAGCTTGAAACATGTAACTATCTAGAAATACTAAAGATAAGGATAAAATCTGAGTTCGGACACCTCTCCAACAATCAGGCGGGAGAAGCTATAGCAGAACTTTATCATAATAATCTTAAAACCATACTATTTATTCATTTAAGTAAAAGAAGCAACCATCCCGACATTCTCTATGAAGAGGTCATTGAAAAGCTACAGTCAAACTTCCCTCTTATTGATTATAAAATTGCCCCCTACGACTCCCCTTCCGATATCATAAAAATCTGACCGGAACTGTAAATCAGAGAATTATTCTCAATTGAACTTCAAATTCAAGAATTTTATAAAATTTAGTAATTTGATAATTGCCGCTTGTTGAGAATTCAAAGGCATTCTTTCTGAAATTCAGATTTATCCCCACTCTTTGCCTGTTTTGATTTGACGAACCGGAATAGTATGATGTCGAGTATATCAATCCTCCGCTTCCATAACCGTATATTGCATAAGATAGTCCGATTTGAGGATTTGCAATGAGTATATTTACAGGTTCATCATCTCTCTCCACGTCCGGATCCGTTCCCCGTCTCTTCTCAAGGGTGA
>JBFXGO010000053.1:0-11316 GCA_050239825.1 bacterium | reverse complement strand
GGAATTACAGAAAACTTGACTTAAACGATAATAATAGCAGAGAGATTGAAGTAAAAGAGGGTAATGACATCCTGCTTCCCATGGGCGGAGGCGGTTATGTATTATACAATGACGGATCAGGAGAGGCAGTTGAAAACATAGGAGGAATAGAGAGGAAGTTTTCATTTGCAGAAGCCGAGACTTGTCAAGGAAGTTGTGTAAAGAGGGATTAGTATTCATAAGGGAGTTCTCCAAAGAGATTAACGAAGGATTGGCAGAGGTAATATAATTTAGCAATGATTTTAGGGTAACCGTTTTTCCATTTAGGTAACATATTTAGGTAACGGATATAAATATTTATGAAGAGGATGTCTTCGGATTGGAAGAAGCCGCCCTTTTGCTGACGAATGTGTTCGAGGACGGAGTTAAAGGATTCGACGGAGTTGGTAGTATAGAAAGCGAACCTTGTCCCCGCTCAATATACCCATTAGCATAATCATCATTACTTGACAGATATATCTCTCGCTCACTCTTCATTATTCGGTTCAATGTCTCCTTCTCATTAATCTTATTATATACCACTCCTTTTGATTTTACACAACTTTTATTATACTCCCTGTACTGTCCCCACAATCAAGAGCCAATACATAATATGGAATACAAATACAGAAGCAACATAAACAGTTTACGACATATCCGGCAGAGAATTAATCAGAGAAGAATCAAAGACAAACGGAGAACACAAGACAGACATCAGAGCATTAAAGAATGGGATATACTTTGTGAAACTGAAAACAGACAATGAATCAATCACAGAAAAACAGATAATAATTAGGTAATCTCTTTCTAATCGGTTTGCATCCTTAGAACATACACATTCGGCTCTCGAGGTTCGTCCCAATAAGTAAAACCCGCTTTATAAAGTTCGGGAAGAATGTCAGACCATAATTCAGGTATAAGAATCTCCACCTCAAGCCTCGCAAGATATCTCATGAAAGGAATGGAATCAATTATGTTTGCGAGATTCTTCTCAAAAAAACAGAATGCTCTCTCATCTCTGAAAGCATAAAACTCGACCTCGTTATTTTTATAGATGTCGCAATGGTCAAACAGGTAGTTTACTCCTTCAGGGTTATTGTGTAGAAATTTCCAGCCTGCGGGAATATACTCTCCGTAATCATTGAGCCAGATTTTCCTTGCATTGAATCTATCAATGGGTTTTGTCTCTCCTCTTTTATCAAGAGATAGGGCGATGAATTTTTCAATTATTCTAAATCCAGCTTTGAAACCCATGTGAAGAGATTCCTTGTTTTTATAGTATGTCGAATATTCAATTGTGTCGATTATGCCATTTGATTTCAATTCCTTTATTTTACCGACCATAACTCTGTTGAATTCCCTTCCTATGCCCATCTTCTGATACGCCGGGTCAACCCTGAGCCCTTCAAGCCATCCTGTTTTTGACGGAAGAATGGAGATTTTGGCACAGCCGACCGTTTTTCCTTCAACTTCAGCTACAAAAAAATTACCGTCGTTCATCCATCTTTTAAATTGACGGCCCAGATAATCATCCTCCCAAATCTTGGTTGATAGAAGAGATATGCCGCCGCTGTCTCTCTCCTCAGCTTTTCTTATTGTTAAATTCTCCATTAAATCATTTTAACATTTTTCAACCTATTTGCAAGATTTATAAGTGCGATTCCGCTACTTTATTTTTCTTGCATTTTATGGTAATATGCTTATATGAAGAAAATAGTTATTTCATTGCTATTGATTTCTGTTTTAATATTTACAGGCTGTCCCTTCAAAAAGAAGGACAAATACATATCCCAGTTTCATTATCTTACAGCCAATGTGAGCGACCTAAGGTCAATAGCGGAAGAGGATGCAATAACGAGAAAAGATGCTGCTTACCTATTCTCAATTTACTTTCCCATAACGGTTAAAATTGACGCTCAGGAGATTCCATTTGACATAAAGATGTATCCCTACCCATCCCTCATACTATCTGCCGTTAAAAGACAGATGATGAGTCTTTACCCTGACGGCACATTTAAGCCGGATGAAATTGTGTCAAGATACCAGCTTGCCATACTCCTGACAAAATATATTCTTACGATTGATCCGTTTTTTGACGCCAATTTCCGCGATATTGAACTTAAAGATGTAAACGAAACATTCTTTGCTTACAAACCCATAGCAATGATGATATCAAGCGGAATAATGGAGACGGCAAACGACTCATTCTACCCGAATGGAATCGTGAGCGGGTATGACGCGATAAGATTCTTTCACAGGATAAGAGAGTTTTACAGATAATGCCGCTCAAAATAACATCTGTCGGGAAAAAATCCATCTTTAAAAAGTACAGTGTCTCGGAAGGCGACTCCATACTGAAGGTAAATCACAGAGAGGTCTTTGACTATTTTGGAGTAATGGATGAGCTGGAGCGCGGTTCAATGCTGTTTGAAATTAAGAAGAAGAAGAATGAAATTGTTTTAATAAATGTCGGAAAAGAAAATTATAATAGAATTGATTGCGAGTTTGAGGAAATGAAGATGATGCGCTGCTCAAATAAATGCATATTCTGTTTTATTGACCAGAATCCTTTGCATTTAAGATGCCCGCTTTATTTTAAGGATGACGATTACAGGGAGTCGCTTTCTTATGGAAATTTCATAACTCTTTCAAATCTAAATGAAAGAATGCTTCTAAATATATCGGAGCACAAGCTCTCTCCTCTCTATATTTCTCTGCACGCAGTTGAAAACAATCTAAGGAAGAAAATATTCGGAAGGGAAAATCCCTTGGAGAAAATTGTGTTCCTCCTTGAAAGAAAAGTCAGGATGCACTTTCAGATTGTTCTGATGAAAAATGTGAATGACGGTAAGCATCTTGAGAAGACTCTTAAATTTGCAAAAAAGTACAATGCTTTATCAACAGGCATTGTTCCTGTAGGTCTTACAAAATACAGAACATCTCTTCCGAAACTTCTGCCGATTGGAAAGGAATATTCCGAAAAGCTCATATGCAGGATTGAAAGATGGAAAGAAGATAATTTATTCAAAAAGGTTTATCTGTCAGATGAGTTTTACATGAAGGCGGGTTTTGATGTGCCTTTAAGGGGCTACTACAAAGGTTTTCCGCAGATTGAAAATGGCATCGGCATGGTGCGTCTCTTTGAAGATGGCGTTAAGAGCTTTAAATCTCGCCGTCTGAAAAAGAATAAAGCTATACTTACAGGAAGTTCATTTGCAGAGTATTTAAGAAGAAAAAGATATTTCGGAGGCGAGAGAATCTATACCGCAAAAAACACTTTTTTCGGTGAAAATATAACGGTCTGCGGTCTTTTGACAGGCAAAGATATTCTGAATGCTATGGAAAATATCAGGGAATCTGATATAATACTGTATAAATCAATTTTCAATTCGGACAAACTGACTCTTGACGGATATGATTTGAAGAGACTATGCAGAGAGTCCGGAAAGAAAATCTTTGTATTGCAAAGCAATGAAGAGATAAAGGAGTATTTGGAATGACTGTTGTAGCAATAATCGGAAGACCAAACACGGGGAAATCGACTCTATTCAATGCGATGATAGGAAAGAGAGCTGCGATTGTCCATGACACTCCCAATCTGACAAGGGACAGGCACTATGGCGAGTATTCATACGGGGATAGAAAATATCTACTCATAGACACCGGAGGCATAGAGAAGGAGAACAATACTCCTTTTATAAAGCTGGTCGAAGAGCAAGCTGATATAGCAATCAACGAAAGCGATGTTATTCTCTTTGTGATTGACAACAGACAGGAGGTCACAAGCGACGACCTCTACATAGCCAAAAAACTAAGAAGCTGGAAAAAGAAAGTCATAATAGTCGCCAACAAATGCGATGCAGGTGATAATCCTCTGAATCAGGAGATTTACACTCTCGGTTTTGATTTGATTGTGAGTATTTCGGCAGAACACAGGCTCAATATAAATGAGATTAAAGACCATGTAGCCGAGCATGCTTCCAAAACAGGCGATTCATCTGTTCCTGAAGGTGTAAAATTCGCAATTATCGGCAAGCCCAACACCGGAAAATCAAGCATAATAAATGGATTGTTGAATGAGGAGCGGATGATTGTATCGGATATTCCCGGGACAACAAGGGACGCGGTAGATTCGCTTCTTGAATATAATGACAGAAAAATAATTCTTATAGACACTGCAGGAATAAGAAGAGCGGCCAAGATAGAAGAGCCAAGCGAATACTATACTATTTTAAGGAGCAAGCTTGCTGTGCGAAGGTCGGATGTGGTGGTTGTCGTTATGGATATAATGGACAAGGTGACATTCCAAGACAAGAGGATTTTGGATGAATCCCTGGATTTCTATAAACCAACGGTTCTTGTGTTTAACAAGACAGACAAGATCACCGATACAGAGAAGACCAGAGTCTATAAAGAGGTCTCCGAAAAACTTGAATTTGAAAACTATCTTCCGAAAATGTTTGTCTCTGCTAAAGAGAAGAAGCACACAACAAAGATAATTGAGCTGGGCCTCAAGCTGAAAGATTCTCTTCCAATGCATTTTCCAAAGCATAATCTCAACACTCTCCTATTTGAGATTGTATCCCAGCACAAACACCCTATAATCAGAAAGACCCGTCCGCGTTTCTTTACTTTAGAGCAGGTATCCGATGAACCGATAAGGTTCCTTATTAGAAGTTCTATGTCCGACTCTATTGACAATAATTATAAAAGATATATAATAAATTCTTTGCGGGAGAAACTGAAAATTGGTGGACTTCCGTTTGAGCTAACTTTTAAGGAGAAAAAGAAATGAGCTTTATTCTTAAAGTGTTTCTTTATGTTTTGGCTTCATATTTGACTGCAGGAATACCGTTCGCCTATATCATTGCCAAAATTTTTCTCAAGATTGACATACGCACTGTCGGTTCCGGAAATGTGGGCGCGACAAATGTCTACAGGTTGGGCGGCTTGAAGATGGGAGTGGCTGTTTTCATACTTGATTTCCTGAAGGGCCTCATTCCCACTCTTATTTCGATTTACCTATTTGACAAGAATATTCATGTTTCGACCATTGTTGCAATAACCACCGTTCTCGGGCATATGTTTACTCCATATCTGAAATTTCAGGGAGGCAAAGGAGCTGCAACTTCCTTCGGAGCATTTATCGTGATTTTCCCAGTTGTAGCCGGAGTGTGCGCTCTCTTTTTTCTTGTTACTGTCCTTATATCGAGAATTGTGGCTTTGGGAACTATTATAGCCGTCGCTGTATTCCCGATAGCGTATTTTGTTCTTGGACATATTTTGGATTTAAATTTTCCTTTCAATTACTTTTCATTTGCCAATCTGAGTCTTATAATCCTAATAGTGGTCTTCATTGTGTTCAAACACAGAAGCAACATATCAAGGATGATGAAGGGAAATGAAAACAAAATTTGAAAGCAAACAGTATTATTCAATAAAAGAGGTGAGTTCAATTATCGGCATAAAACAGTATGTTTTGAGATACTGGGAGACAGTCTTTCCGGACCTCAAACCGAGAAAACATAATGGAAACAGAAGAATGTACACTCTAAAAGATATTAACACTCTTAAAACAATCAAGCATCTTCTTTACGAAAAGAAATATACGATTAAAGGAGCGAACGAATTCATGAAAAGCAAAAATGAAGTTAAGCAGATGGTGTTTGATTTTGACAGAGAGTCTGCACCGGAAAAAATGAAAAAAGAAATAGAGGATGTAATAAGCATCCTAAAGGGGAAATTATGAAAGACAAAATCAGAGTATATGTTCTTGACGACTCAATCACCGTGACGACCTACATTGAAAAGTCGCTACAGGCACTCGGATATACAGTGTATTCGGACAATAATCCGAATAAATGCCTTGGAAGGATAAAAGAATTTTTTCCGGATCTCATCATTTTGGATATTGACCTGAATGAGTACAATGGCATAGAAATATGCAAGCAGATTCAGAAAGAAGAATCAATCGCTTCGATCCCGGTAATATTCCTTTCACACATCACCGACACCAATGTTGTAGCAGAAGGAATTGAAGCGGGCGGAGTCGATTATGTTTATAAGCCTGTTGATATCAATCAGCTTGATGCAAGGATAAAGATTCTGTTCAAGATACTTGATGATACGGCAGATGAACTGCGTCTTGCCAAAATGAATATAGTCAAGGCCGCTATTATTACTATGCATCACGAATTGAATCAGCCGCTGTCAGTAATACTTCTTTCTGCTGAGATGCTTGAAAGCAGATTGTCAAAGACCCTTGAAAAGAAGGATGAGGTTCTCTTGGCGAGAATAAAAAACTCGGTGGAAAAGATAAACGACATTCTCAGAAGGTTCAATCTGATTCAGGAGCAGGACAAAGAGCCTGAACTTGTTAACTATGCGGAAGATGCTATGATGCTTAAGCTTCCGCAGTCAACCTATGAAAGAAAAATACTGGTTGTTGACGATGAAGAGGATGTGAGACAGACAATTATAGAGGTTATCAGTCAGGAGGGAGTTGATGTGCTTGAAGCCAAGAGCATAAAGGAAGCAGAGGACATTATTAGAAGGCAGGGTGAATCAATCAGCACTATTTTCTGCGATATAAAGATCGGACGCGACAGCGGAACAGAAATACTCCATCTCACGAGGAAACTCTATCCGAAGATAAAATTTGTGTTCATCACGGGATTTAATATAACCGGAGAAGTCAAGAAGCTGATTAAGGAATTCAAGATACCTCTGCTAAAAAAGCCATTCTCAAAGAAGATGATAGCCGCGCTTCTTAGACATCAAAACGGATAAAGGAAATCTTTTTTAATAACATTGAAAGATAATATTCTTATATCGCTTTTAAAAGAGGGGAGCATCCCCTCTTTTATTATTGCCTTTATTTTGACATCCTCTCCGAAAGATTTATCAAGTATAACAAGTCCGCCGTCCTTATATTGAGATAAAAACCTGTCCAGTTCTTCATATTTCAGAGTGAAAATTAGAGTGATTGCTTCGAGAAGGCTCTTCTTCTCGCAAGAATTGATTACATCTGACGCAGTGTGCGTATAAGCCCGCACAAGACCGCCGGCACCGAGCTTGATTCCTCCGAAGTATCTTACAATGAATAGAGACACGAGGCAGAGCGAGTTCTTCTCCAAAACATTCAGAACCGGTCTGCCGGCAGTGCCTTTGGGTTCATTAGCATCAGAGTATCCGTTCTCATTTTTTGAATGAATGTATGCATAAACGATATGGTCTGCCCTCGGATGCTCTTTCTTTACTCTACTTAGCGCATCGTCAAACTGATCATTGTTTTCGGTGTGAAAAATGTATCCGTGGAATTTGGATCTTTTTATTTCAATGAGATTGCTCTTGGCGTCAAGTATTGTCAGCACTCTTTTTCCTTATTTCCGGCATTATTGAGTAAAGCATAAAAGCAGCGAAAAACATCTGAATGGGCAGTATTCTCTCCTTTAAAAATAAAAACGAGAAAAGAATCGCGAAGAAAGGTTTTAGAAAAAAGACCATTGAACCGATGTGCACCTTAATCCTTTTCAAACCTTCAAAAAAGAGTATGTATCCGATTCCGGTTACAAAGATTCCCATGTAGAGCATTACTCCGGCCTCTTTGATATTCAGCATATAGAGAGAAGAAAAATCTTCAAAGATAAATATGAACGGCAGGTAGCAGAGTGAACCAAAAACAAAAGAGAGTGTTGTCACTGTAAGATTTGAAAATTCAGCGACCTTGTCATGCGCTTTTAAAGTATAGAGAGCGAACAGAAAGGCGGCTAAAAGAGAGAGCAATGATGCCGAAAAAGAATTATCAAAAGAGCCCGATGATGTGAATATTGCTATTCCTGCAATGCCTATCATGCCCGAAAGAATCTTTATTACATGGCGCTTTGAAATTGATTTTAGTGAAAATGCTGTGATTAAATACACGAACAGAGGGTTGCTGCTTATAAGTATTGCCGGAATTGATGCGCAGCCGATATGAACGGCAATTTGAAGAAGCATCATTGATAAAAATACATTTAAAAATCCCAGAGAAAACAAATCAAACAAAGCCCTTCCTTTGATACTCCTGAGAATCATTCTCTCTTTTCTGCTGAAAAGCACAAAAGGAAGCAATACAAGAAATCCTATGAAAAAGCGCATGAATGTCATTGTGAGAGGACCTATGGATGTGTGTATCAGTCTCCCAGCAGTCTCCATTGATGAGAATAGTATTATTGTAATAAAGAGAAAAATGTAACCGGTCATTAAGTCAGTGTTCTTCCCAGATTATCCTTATTGAACCTATATCCTTGTATTTCTCTCCTATCTCATTTATCTCTTCGTGTGGTTCATCAATAAAGAGAAGAAAATCCTCGTACATTATTTTATTGGGAAAGACTATCCAGAAAGTCTCATCGGAACTCCATGAAGTCCACGCATTAAGCTTGGAACGCCTTATCCTCTCATATAACTGAATGGTCAGTTTTGCAAACTGTTCTGTATCTTTCTTGTTCATGATAGAATAATTTATAACATAGATTCATTTATGTCAATAGGGAAGTGCTAATTGAGAAACAATATCCATTGCAAATAAAAAAAAATGAATTATAATATAATATAAATGAAGGAAATAAAAAAGGAGGAACAATGAAAAATTTGCCGCTTCTATTTTTGTTGACCTTTGTACTTGTGAAATTATATGCTTTGCCTTCAGAAAAATACAATGAAATTATAAATCGAAATGCGTCATATCCTATTGATATTGGTTTCGTGAAGGAGATGCCTAAAGATTCCTATGCTGTGGCAGCCGGTTTTAAGGCAATACTTGAGATTAACGGGGACTTCAGGGGATTAGCTCCGACAGCTCTGAACAGTACAGTCTCTTCAAGAGACGGAGACACAATTCAGGTGATATGCGGGAAAGCTGACGGCGGTGTTCTTTCCGGATTTCTGGGTGTTTATTACACATGCTCATTTGATGGAGGCGCAACCTGGTCAACTCCGGAGCTTATAACCTCAATGGGGCCTTTTTCAAGTAATTACTGTGAAATAGCAGTTAGTAATGGTCAGTTCCCTTATGTTGTTGCAGATAATTCAGATACAAACTTTTCCGGAGTCTGGTTTACGACTGATCAAGTCGGCGCAGGGAGCGGTTCATGGACTACTCCCATTCTTATTACAGATACAGTAAATTATGCCGCTTACATTCCTTCTGTTGCCGTCAATAAAGCAGGTGATAAGGTTAGTGTAATTGCCAGCGATTTGACAGGCGAATTCGGTAGCAATTACTCAAGCGACTACGGAAATACTTGGAACATATACAACAACCCTTTTTCTATAGGGGATTCGATTCTAAAGAATGATTTGGCTTGTGCCAGATGGGGAACAGGCGATACTATTTACGCAATTGTGGGAATGTCGTGGCAGAATGAAGTGAGAAAGGACATAGCTAATACAGACAAAGCCTTTTATAACGGTTTCTCAATGTCAACCGACGCTGGCGCTTCATGGTCTGCTCCGACGGGTCTCTTCTATGGTTCGAAGAGGCCGAATATTCACTCTGTCAATGGCGATACTATCACTTATTACACAGACACATTGAAAGGAAACGGGAAAGCGGATTCCATTCCTGTCAAATGCTATCTTGACGAATCGACAGGTCTTTGGGCAGACGAAAGAGAAAGTATTGACAGTAAGGAATGGGGATTCGGCACATGGTGGTACTGGTGGGATGCTGAGTATTTTACAGAAAACCATACGCTCTTTTACGCAATTCCTATGGCTGATTTGTTCTTTGACTATTACATTCAGCCGGGAGGAGACCTTTACACTTTCCCGTGGCAGGGACGGTCGCTTCTCTTCGGATTTAAGAATGACAGCTCATCGCAGTTTATTTACGATTATATTGATCTTCATGACGGTGAAATTTTTGACAGCATGGGAAGATCATCGACTTGGAGAGGGAATCTGTTTTCTGCAAACATAGTTTTTGACAGAAACTCCGAGGATGTCTACATAATCTATCAGGACTATGTGGATACGGCTGTCGGAGAATCTTCGATAGAAGTTTTGAGAATACAGTCTTCAATTGAAAGAGCGACAGTTGCACTTAATGCAGCATCTTATGTTGTCGAGGCTCCTTCATATCTCACCGAGGATGGTTATGTTCATATTACAATGTGCGCAGGGTCACTCGATTCAATTTACTACAAGGCAATTGACCTCTACGATGCGTCGCTTGATTGGACATTCATCGGTTTTTCAAATTATTCGAACTGGTCTGGGATATATGATAAAGACGAACCGGTGTCACAGGTTAAAGCAAATCTGTTTGTTGCCGTGAATGAGATTCGATATAACATTATGACTTCAGACAATGAACTTATAATATACGATGTCTCAGGAAAAGCAGTTTTCAGGGACAAAGGATTTAAAAATGGGACGCATAAGATGTCAACGGAGAATCTGGAGTCGGGAGTCTATTTTATAAAGCTCCGCGATTCAGACATAACAATAAACAGGAAAGCAATAATTATTAAGTAAAATCAAAGGTCAACATAGAAAAGAAAACTCAATTGTTGCACTTGACAATATCGGGGTGTAGAGTAATATATTTTTATGCAAAAAAAGTCAACGAAAACAAAAAATAAACAGCTAAGAGTCGAAGGCAATGATTTACAATCAATGGTTATGGAAAAATCGGAGTATTCGCCTAATATATGCGCTTACCAGAATAATGAAGTAGGGGTTTGGCTTTATCAGGCTAATTGTATTGAGTTTATGGATATGCTTATAAAAAAGTACCCTGAAGGAAAGTTTGACATGATATTCGCAGATCCTCCGTACTTCCTTTCGAATGGCGGCATTAGCTGTCATGCAGGGAAGATGGTGAAGGTTGATAAGGGTGACTGGGATAAATCGAAAGGCATTAATGTAAACTTCAAAAAATGGATGAATTAATAAAAAAGATAATAATTACAGGTGAACATGATAATGAATTTAAATTTTAATCCAAATATTTGTCTTAATTATAAAAGTTTTAATCAAAAAATAAGAGTAATGAGTGAAGACTGGACAGAAAAAAACATTTTTTGTCCAAATTGTGGAGAACCTGTTAAGAAATATTTTAACAATAATCCCGCGTGTGACTTTTATTGTCAAAATTGCAATGAAGAGTATGAATTAAAAAGCAAAAAAAATTATTTTAGTAATTCCATCACTGACGGTGCTTCTTTGAAAGTGTGTCAATAGGATAATCGATAATTCTCCTTTTTTCATTTAAAGAACTTAATTACTTGCAAAAGACCCGATAATGATATA
>JBFXGO010000010.1:0-51787 GCA_050239825.1 bacterium | reverse complement strand
AACTAATATTCTTTGGCTTTTTCGAGGACAGAGGAGATTACATTTATTCCGAAGAGTTTCAGCATGTTTTTATTATAAGAGAATGAAACCTTCTCGGTTTTGACAAATCCTATTTCAGAGGGAGTCTCCCCATTTTTCAATCTTATTGCAATGTTACCTGCAATATAACCGTGATTGGATATGTCAGGTGAAATTGAAAATGCCGCACCCTTCTGTGTGAATGTAGTGTAAGGAGCAATGATTGAGAGTCCCTCATCCTTTGTTATTTTGAGAAGTGTTTCAAACCCTGCTTTTGATACAACAAGTTTATCTCGTCCGAGCCAGATGCCTTTGACTCCGCTCGCTTTAAGCATCTTACAGGTAAGGGGAAGCTCCTCAAGAGATGTAATATTGCCGAGCTCCATTGATATACCCAGCTCTTCGCATTTTGACTTGAATGATTTGGCATAATCAATTGAATTCTCAACGGAAAAGATTATTCCGAGATTCTTCATATCAGGAACCGCGGTCTTGAGATACTCAATTATTGTCGCGTCTTCAAGGTCGAATATTACGCCGCAGGTATTTTTCTTATCCTTGATATTCTGGGGAATTGAACTTGACATTGAGAGTATCAGAGGTGTGTTCTCTATTTTAGCGGAAATTTCCTTTATTGCCAAAAATCCTATCAGAATAATCGCATCAGGTTTCTCTGTTTTTGCCTTTGCAATAATCTCCGATGCGGCTTTCTCATTTCCCTTCAGATTGAATTGTATAAAATCGAACTCAGCCCTCTCCTTGAAAGAATAAATCATCTTGTCATACATCTCATTATTTTCCGACTGAACAATATATATTGTATAAGGATATACGCCGATAAAGAGCGCAAAAATAATAAAAAAGATAATAATTCTAATAAACTTCATATTTTAAGCCTTTCTTTCCTATGTCCTTTCTATAAAAAGACCCTTTTATGTTTATTTTGTTTATATTACTATAAACTCTCTCAATTGTTTTTTCAAGCCCCTTATCAAAACTGGTTATATTAAGCATTCTGCCGCCTGTCGACAGAATTTTGCCATTATCTTCTTTTGTGCCTGCGTGAAAAAGAAGAGTATTTCTATCAAGTTTATTTTCATCAAGTGAAATTTCGATTGATTTTTTATAATCTCCGGGGTATCCGTCTGATGCAATTACAACAGTAACAGCAGATAAGCCGGTCGTCTCTATTTTTATTGTTCGGAGATTTCCCTCTGCAGTTTCAATTAATATGTCATAGAGAGATGAACTGAGTATGCACATTATTGATTGTGTTTCAGGGTCTCCAAATCTTGCATTGAACTCAACAACCTTCACACTCTCTTTGTCAATCATCAAACCCGCATACAAAAGACCCTTAAAAGGGTTTCCTTCTCTCTTCATTGCCGATAAAACAGGACGGATGATAGTCTCCATTGCTTTTGATTCAAGTGCGGGAGTGAGAAGTTTGCAGGGAGCATAAGAACCCATGCCTCCGGTGTTCGGTCCTTTGTCATTGTCGCCGACTCTTTTGAAATCCTGAGCAGGAGGAAGAGGAAGAGCATTCTCTCCGTCAGTTATTACAAACAGTGATGCCTCCTCTCCATTCATGAACTCTTCAATAATGACTTTTGCATTTGAATTTAAAAATTGAGAGGTGTCGTATATCTCTTTTATCGCTCTGTCGAATTCGGCTCTGTCATTAACCACGAATGCGCCCTTACCGGCGGCTAACCCGGAGACTTTCAACACAAGAGGAAACGAGTATCTCTTTGATTTCTCAATGCATTCGTTCTTTGATGTTGCTATGTCATAACCTGCTGTCGGCACATTGTTTTCCATCATCAAAGTCTTCGCATAGGATTTATCGGTCTCTATCCTTGCGGCTGATTTTGAAGGTCCGAATACATTTACATTATTTGCTTCAAGAAAATCAACCAATCCATCGGCAAGGTATGCTTCAGGGCCTATCAAAACCAACTGAATCTCCTCATCTCTTATATACTTTAAAGCAGAATCAAATAGGTTATTTTTATCAAGAGGCGCATTGATGCAGTATTTTGACAGAGTGGGATTTGACGGATATGAATGCACCAAAACTCTTTCACAATTGAGTTTGTATGCAAGAGCCGATTCTCTTCCGCCGTTTCCTAAAATCAAAGCATTTCTTTTCAAGAAAAAAGCTCCTTTTCAGAAAATATTTCAGCCTGAAATTTAAATATTTTTGTTTCTTCTGCAAGATAACACTTCTTATCAAGTCCTGCTTTAATGCATGTCTGAGTTAGAAACTGCTCTCTGTTGTAGCCCCAGTCTGATGCAACCTGAGGAAGCAGGAGCCCTGAGTTGTAGCCTTTTCTTATGAGAAGGCCGTCTCCGGGAACCTTTATTTCTTCAAGATTCTTTACTCTTTCAAGAGGGGTGAGGACGGAGATTTCAATTTCTATACTGTCAAGTTCATTCTTTGTCAAAGGATAAAATCTCGGGTCATTGAAAGCGGCTTCACGAGACATTCTTATCACTGCATCGGCGACAGGTTCGACTCCTTCTATATAGCCGATACAGCCGCGGAGGTCGCCATTCATGTGGAGGGTCACGAAACATCCGCTTTTTATAGATAGCTCTGCTTCGTCTGAAGAAAAAACTGTTTTTTTATTGTTTAAGCATTCGGATATTGATTGTCTTGCAAGTTTAAGAAGGAGCTCTTTATTTTTTTTCTTCATCCTTTACCCCTATAAATGCCGAATATCCGACCGTGTATCCGTCATAATCCTGAGTGATGTCAGCGCTTGTAGTGTGCGTTAAAAGAGTTAGACGGCCATTTTGAGCTTTAACTGATGATATAATTATTCCTATAGGTCCTCCGCCGCAGGCTGCACAGCCGCCTTCGGTTTCAACTGTCTGAAAATAATTCATGAATCCGTGTTCATCATTCTTCAGGATTTCCCGTATTGTTTTCTGGTCTGATATCTTCGCCTCTTCATAATCATACCCGTGATGAAGGTCTGATGATGCAACGAAGAGCGTCTTTTCCCTCATTTCTGGAGTGATAACCGAGATAAATTCTCTGACCGATCCAATGCTCTGTCTGCCCATTATAACCGGAACTATCTTCATGTTGCTTTTAAACGCATATTTTACAAATGGCACCTGAACTTCCACGGAATGCTCCTCGGAGTGTATCTCGTTGTTGAATTGGGCGAATTTTGATTCAAGGAGCCTGTTGAATTTTATATCGACCGGAACATCCCCAAGAGGTGAGTTCCAAGAAACTGTGTCAGAGAGAGCGAATCCTGAAAACAGATGACGATGTGAGGGACCGATGATGACGACTCTTTCAAAATCAAGAGAGGCGGCTTCAAGATAAAAATGCATTGCCGTAAACCCGGAATAAACATAACCCGCATGCGGCACAATGCCTGCTGGGATAAGATTTTTAATCTTTTTGCTTTCAAATCTCTCTTTGTAGGAATCAAACATCTGAAGTATGGATTCCTTATCTGCAGGATAGAATCTGCCTCCGTGGACAAAGTCTCTTGTCTTCACATAGCCGCCAGTTTCCTTTTGGTGTATTCTGCGAGACCGCCTGCGTCAAATATCTCTTTTGCCTGACCTGTCAGGGGAGAGAACCTGAAAATTTTTCCTTCGCATGAGATTATTCCCTCTTCAGGGTCAACCTCAATGGATAAATTTTCGCAGTCCTCTCTGGAGAAAATGTAGTTTACGAATTCCTTCTGTTCGATAACAAGAAGAGCTTTGTTTACTGCATTTCTGAAGTAGAGCCGTGAAAAAGACTTTGCAATTATCCCTCCGCATTTCAATCCCTTGAAACAGGTTACCGCCTGTTCCCTCGAAGAACCGCATCCGAAATTTGTTCCGGAGACTATAAAATCATTCTCTCCTATCTTTTTATAATAATCCTTTTCAAAATCCTCAAGAGTCTTCTTTCCCATCTCTTCCGGAGTCAGAATTTCATATGTGTATTTGCCTGCATATATGAGGTCTGTGTTCACATCATTATCTTTTACTATATGGATCTTTCCTTTTATCTTTTCCATTTATTCTCCTTGATACTCTGTTATCTCTCCGTAGAGAGCCGAAACAGCCACTGTCGCAGGGCTCGCAAGATAGACTTCCGTATTTTCACTGCATCCCATCCTTCCCTTGAAGTTTCGATTGGCAGTGGAGAGAGCTTTTTCATTGGGTGCAATCACTCCTCCGTATGCTCCGAGACACGGTCCGCATGCAGGTGTATTTATCTCTCCTCCGGCCTCGACCAGAGTTTTAATTATTCCTTTATCCAGACATTCAAGAAGAACCTCTTTTGATGCAGGATATATGAGAAGCCTGCTTCCGGATTTCACTTTTTTGCCTTTTAGAATTTTCGCCGCAATTTCAAGGTCTTCGGTTCGTCCGTTTGTGCAGGTGCCTAAAAAGAACAAGTCAATCTTCTTTCCTTTGACTTCACTGACATCGGAGACATTGTCCACCTTATGCGGTTTTGCAATCTGAGGTTTCATCTTTGAAACATCAAATTTAATTACTCTTGCATATTCGGCATCATCATCCGCATAGAGCGGTTCGAAATCCTTTTTCAGGCGGTCTTTGAGAAATGCTCTTGTTATGCCGTCTACGGGGATTATTGCATCCTTGGCCCCCATCTCTGCGGAAAGATTGCAGAATGTCATTCTTCCGCCAATTGACATTCTTTTTACATAATCTCCGGTAAATTCCACTGAGATATAAGTTGCTCCGTCAGCTCCTATTTGACCGATTATGTTAAGTATTACATCCTTTGGAAATACATTGGAGGGAGCCTCTCCGTTTATGATAATTTTAAATGATTCGGGAACCTTGAGCCATGTCTCTCCCAAAGCCCATAGAGATGCGGTTTCAGTGCGCCCCACGGGGATTCCTGCGGCTCCGAATGCACCATGAGTTGTTGTATGCGAATCAGAACCGAAGACAACTGTTGAAGGCTCAACCAATCCTTTTTCCGGGAGCACCTGATGGCATATTCCTTCGCCACAGTCAAAGAAATTGATTATTCCGTATTTCTTCACAAACTCGCGGATTATGGAATGATTAAGCGCCTTCTTTGAATCCGGGGGCGGAACTTCGTGGTCGAGAGCGATGAATATCTTTGAAGAATCAAAGACCTTTTTGGGACCCATCTTCTCAAATGTCTTTGAAATGTCGGCGCTGTTGTCATGCGAAAGTATTACTGACGGCTTCACAAAGACAATCTCTCCCACCTTTACATTTGCTCTGCCCGAGTTTTTTTCGATTATTTTCTGTATGAGAGTTTTTCCCATGTTTTGCCTCCGTTTAAAAATTGCTTAACGATTTCTCAACTTCTGTCTTGTTCTTCTCCGACAGCTCTCCAAGCGGTAGGCGGAGAATTCCCGTGTCAAGGCGAAGGTGCTTCATTGCGTATTTGACAGGCACTGGATTTGTTTCAAGAAAGAGGGATTTCGCAACAGGGTAAAGGTGTTCATGCATTTTTCTCGCCTCTTCATCCTCATCGGCAAAGTAAAGTTCGAACAATGACTGCATTTCTTTCGGCACTGCATTTGAAATTGTCGATATCACTCCGCTTGCTCCCACTGACATGAGTGGAAGAGTAAGCGCATCCTCTCCTGACATAAGAACAAAACCTTTCTTTGACTTCATTAGAATCTCGGTCGCCTGAGTCAAACTTCCCGATGCCTCCTTTATTCCTATTATATGCTTTTCATGCGATAGTTCAGCCGCTGTTTCGGGTAGCATGTTGACTCCTGTTCTTGAAGGCACATTGTAAATGATGATGTCGATTCCGCACTCTTTCGCTACCTTCTTAAAATGAAGCAAGAGCCCTGATTGGTTTGGTTTGTTATAGTAGGGAGTTATCACAAGGGCAAAATCTGCTCCGAGCTTCTTCGCCTCCCTTGTCTTTTCTATTGTCTTCTCCGTATTGTTTGTTCCAGATCCGGCAATAACATACAGACTCTCTGATTTGAATGAGACGGCAGTCTTCACAACATCAGCCCACTCCTTATCATTGAGAGAGGGCGCCTCTCCAGTGGTGCCGCAGGCGAGTATTCCCGAAACCTTACTCTCAACCTGCCTTTTAATCTGTTTCTTTAGAGTATCAAGATTGATAGAATAGTCCGGGTTGAAAGGAGTTATTAAAGCTGTACAGCATCCTTTTAGCATATTCTCCTCCTATTTGTATAGAGTGAATCTATCACAAGCCCTGTATTAAGCTTGATATCATAGTAATGCACATTTTGAATTATCTCTTTATTTTCATAATTGTAAAGACCGATAAGCATGACATTGTCGGTGAAGAAGAGCTTCTCTTCGTCAAAATTGTACTTTTCAAAAGGAATGTTTTTTATGTGCAGCATCGTCACATCTGTGCTCTGAAACTTCGTTTTTGAAACCGTAAACTCTACTCCGCTCTCCTTTAAGATATTCTTTGTGCGCTGGGAAACATAAGGCCAGTCGGACTCGGCTATGGTTGTGCCTCTTATGTTCTTCACCAGAGCATTTGAGAGGTCAAGTGTCAGCTTGACTGCTGAGAGAATGCCCCCTTGTCTTCCAGTGATTTTCTTGGTTACGCAGTCAAAGTATGCCTTTGAACCGACTCTCTCTCCCTTGAATGACTCCATCCTTATGTATTTGGGCTTCAGAAATCTGTAATCCCAGTAATTGTCCGAGACTTTTTTTCCTTTCTTTACATAATCATGGAGCACGCAGGTATAGTCGTTTATTGTATCAAGATTGGCGTCAAAGAGAGCTATTATCTCATCGGCTGTCTTCATCGGTTCATCAGCTGTGATAAACAATGCAAAGAGAATCATGAGTATCGGCAGAAAATTTCTCATCTTTTCTCCTTTTGTTTTTTGCTTCTTACCAGCGCAATATCCAGAACTTCATCAAATTTTTTCACGAAATGAAATTTCATTCCTTTTTTTGTCGCAGGAGCGATGTCATCAAGGTCTCTTGCATTGAATTCGGGGAGTATTATGTTCATTATTCCTGCTATCCTTGCGCCTATGACCTTCTCCTTAACTCCTCCTATTGGAAGAACCTTTCCTCGGAGGGTTATTTCGCCGGTCATTGAAAGGTCGCTCCTCACAGGTATTCCGCTCAATACTGAGACGATTGCTGTTGCAAGAGTTATTCCTGCGGATGGACCGTCCTTTGGGATGGCTCCTTCAGGAAGGTGTATGTGAATGTCATATTTTTCAAAATCGGAAATATTGATTTTGAATTTTTTATAATTGGACTTTATGTATGAGAGAGCGGCCCTCGCAGACTCTTTCATGACTTCTCCGAGCTGACCGGTAAGTATAAGGTTTCCCTTTCCCTCCATTTTTATAGCTTCGACGAAGAGTATCTCGCCTCCGTTTGGAGTCCATGCCATTCCGGTTGCAATTCCCACATCGGCTTTCTTTTCTGCTTTGTCCGAGACAAATTTTCTTTTGCCAAGAAGAGCCGGAACTTTTTGTTTGGTGACAGATAAAAAGACTTTTTTGCCCTGAGCAACATCCCTTGCCGCTTTTCTGCACACATCTCCAATCGTGCGTTCGATGTTTCTCACCCCCGCTTCTCTCGTGTAGCCGTCGATTATCTCTTTTAAGCCGTCATCCTTGAATTGTATGTATTTTTCAGTGAGGCCGTTCTCTTCTATCTGTCTCGGTATAAGATATTTTTTTGCAATAAACATCTTTTCATCAATCGTATATCCGGGTAGTGATATGACCTCCATCCTGTCAAGAAGAGCGGGAGGAATTGTGTAGAGAGTGTTGGCTGTTGTTATGAACATTACCTGTGAGAGGTCAAAATGAATGTCAAGGTAATGGTCCTGAAAAGTGTCATTCTGCTGAGGGTCTAAAACCTCAAGAAGCGCGCTTGCAGGGTCTCCTCTGAAGTCTGACCCTATCTTGTCGATTTCGTCAAGCATAAAAACGGGATTTGAGGTTTTTGCCTTTTTAATCTCCTGCAGTATTCTGCCCGGAAGCGCTCCCACATAGGTGCGCCTGTGTCCCCGTATCTCAGCTTCGTCATGCATTCCACCGAGGGATATTCTGACAAAATTTCTGCCGAGTGCGCGGGCTATCGATTTTCCGAGGGAGGTTTTTCCGACTCCCGGAGGACCGACGAAGCACAGTATCGGACCCTTTGAATCAGGCTTGAGCTTTCTGACAGCAAGGTATTCAAGGATTCTCTTCTTTACTTTTTCAAGGTCATAGTGGTCCTCATTGAGTATCTTTTCTGCCCTCTTGATGTCAAGATTGTCATCAGACCTTTCATTCCATGGAAGGTCCAGTATCCAGTCGATATAAGTGCGAGAGACATTATAATCAGGCATCATCGGGTTCATCATTTCAAGCTTCTCTATCTCTCTGCTCAAAACCTCTTTTGCGTGATCCGGCATTTTTTTCTTATCAGCCTTCTCTTTCAGGTCTTTGACCTCTTTATCCTTTGGGTCATCCTCTCCCAGCTCCTTCTTTATGGCCCTCAACTGTTCTCTCAGAAAGAATTTTTTCTGGTCCTCATTTATTTCATTGGTTACCTTTGATTTTATCTTCTGTCCGAGTTCAAGTATTGAAATTTCCTTCTGCATTATCTCGCTCACCCTCTCCATTCTCTTTACTGCATTTTTTGTCGAAAGAATATCATACCTCAGGTCAATATCAATCGGAAGGTTTGATGCGACAAAATCAGCAAGCTTCCATCCGTCCTCTATGTTGTCGAGTATCTGGAATATCTCGTCGGGGAACTGCTGTGAAAGTTTTATGTATTGCCTGAATGATTCTTTAAGGTTGCGTGTCAATGCTTCTTCTTTGAGTCCCTTTGCCTCTGTCTCCTCAATGTATTTTACTTTTGCCACAGGGTATGGTTTGTCTGTCTCTATGAACTCTTCAATCTTGGCGCGTTTTATGCCCTGAATCAGTATTCTTACCGAACCGTCCGGAAAACGGAGCATCTTCATTATGTTTGCCGCCACCCCGTACTGCTCTATATTCTCTTTTTTTACGGTATTTAAATCCTGATTTTTTGTGAATCCCATGAATATTATTTTTGATCCTGCCAGAGCATCATCTATCAGCTTTATTGAATTCTGCTCCATTATAGCCACTGGGAGTATAAGCAGGGGATAGACTATGACCTCATTTTTTGCAAGCACGCTCAATGTTTCGGAAAGGTCGTACTGCTGTTCATTCTCTTTTGGTGTGTTATTCTTTTCTTCCGGTTTCGTCTCCATCTATTCTCCTTTTACTCTATTTCAATTTTTCTTACTTGTTTTGTGATGAGAGGAATCTCGATCTTGAGAAGCCCGTTGTCATACTCAATATCCATATTGTCCATGTCAATATTTCTCGGTATCCGTATTCTCCTCTCAAAGGGACCGTACTCTATCTCCATGTGATAGTAGCAGAGGTTTTCATCAATGGCATTCGTGCGCTTTCTTTCGCCCTTTATAATGAGTATATCATCGGACACGGTTATATTTATCAGTTTTTTGTCTATTCCTGCGACATCTGTTATTATAACGAATCTGTTATTGGCTTCGTAGATGTCAACAGGAGGAGAAAAGTGTGTTTTCCTGTAGAATGAAATCCTTGAGAAGCCCACAATTTCATCCATGAGGGTATCCATCTCTTTCTTGGTTTTTTCAATGAAAAAATCATCTTTCATTTTAAACTCCTTTTTAAGAGATACACCGAACCTATTCCTGCAGAGGTTTTTCCGATTATGTTATAACCTATTTTAACTTTTTTTAGGGAATTTTCAATATGGGGAAGCTGTTTTTTGTCTGTAATGAGGACCATTCCGATTCCCATGTTGAATGTGCGGTAAGCATCCTCAAAACTCACGCCTCCGAGGGAACAGATTTTATTGAAGAGGGGAGGAACATTCCATGCGGAAGAGTCAATCACTGCGTCAACATTGTCGGGGAGTATCCTCTCAATGTTGTCAATGAAGCCGCCGCCTGTAATATGCGCTATTCCGTTTAGAGCTTTGTTTTGTATCAAAGGCCAAACAGGTTTGAAGTATGACCTGTGCGGTTCAAGAAGGAGTTCATAAATCTTCTTTTTTGAAAACGGAAAACTCTTTTTGATATTTACTTTGTTGTCTTTCAGTATCTTTCTAATCAGGGAGTACCCGTTTGTATGGAAGCCGCTTGAATGAAGTCCGATTATGACATTGTCTTTCTTGATTTTTTCAGGGAAGAGAATGTTCTTCTTTTCCGCCACTCCCACGATGAAACCCACAACATCATAGTGCGTGTAATTGTAGACAACAGACATTTCAGCCAGCTCTCCGCCTATCAAGGAGACGGAATTCTCCCTGCACGCTTTTGCCATTGAAGATATTATCCTTTCGACTCTCTTCTTTTCAAGACAACCCATCCCTATATAGTCGAGAAAGTATAATCCCTTTGCTCCGACAGAGAGAATGTCATTCACCGAATGGTTGACAATGTCCTCTCCGCATCTCTCGAAATAGTCTGCCTCTTCAGCCAGAACCATCTTTGTACCCACACCATCGGCGGATGAGACAAGAACCGGTTCCTTGAATCCCTTGAATTTGCCGTCATACATTGAACCGAATGCCCCTATGTTGCAGAGCACTGCATCAGAGAATGTTGATTTTACAATCTTCTTTATTGATTTTACCGTGCTGTTCGCGGCATCAATATTTACTCCCGAATCCTTATACTTCATTCTTCTCCATCCTTTCTTTGACTGTTATTCCCATCATATCGAATGACATCTTAAGTATTCGTCTTGCCGCGCACAGGACAGATATTTTTTTATCCGTGGATGCTTTGTCATCCGTTATTATTCTGTTATCGTGATAGTATGAGTGTATCAGAGAACTCAGAGAGACTATATAGTTGGGTAGCTTCTGTAGCTCATAGTTTTCCGCAATTGAATAGACCGTGTAGGGAAATTCCAGCAGTTTTGAGGCTATCCTTCTGAGAGGTTCGTCACTGAAACTGTCAAATGAGAATGAAAGCTCAGATTCATCATTTATACCCGCATTCTTCATAAGAGATGAGAGCCGCGCATATGCATATTGCACATAATACACGGGATTATCCATTGTCGTCTCTTTTGCCTTCTCAATGTCGAAATTGAAGGGCTGGGAGAGCTTTCTGGAGAGCACCAAAAATTTTATCACATCAGGGTCAATCTCCTCTGCCAGTTCATCCATGCTTATGAAATCTCCGGAGCGCTTTGACATCTCAAACTTTTCATTGTTCTTCAGAAGAGTGACTATCTGGGCTATTATGATGTCGAAATCAACCTTCTTATCAAGCATCATCATGGAAGCCTTTATCCTTGAAGTGTATCCGTGATGGTCGGGACCGAGAATATCTATTATTTTGTCAAATCCCCTTTCGGATTTGTAAAAATGGTATGCAATATCAGGTAGAAAGTATGTCATCTCTTTGTTGGATTTGTAGATGACTCTGTCCTTGTCATCTCCAAATAAAGTCGTTTTCAAATACACGGCTCCCTCATTCTCATAGACATAGTTCTTTGACCTTAAAAGAGCCTCTGTCTCTTCAAGATAATTTTTTCTCACATAACTCTCGAGAATCCATGAATCAAAATCTATGTTGAATTTCTTAAGGGATTCTTTCTGCCAATCGAGGATGATCTTCTTTCCCTTCTCCGCGCAGAGAATAATATTTTCCTCGCTCCAATCAAGAGAAGGGTGTGATTTTCCTATTATTTCGGCTATATCCTTAATGTATTGCCCCCTGTATCCGTTTTCAGGGAACTCGCCCGGGTTTTGCGCCAGATGATAAAGTATTGACGCTCCGAGATTCATCACCTGCGAACCGGAATCATTGATGTATGTCTCTCTTATTGCTTCATAACCGGAATAGTTCATGATTCTGTAGAGAGCATTTCCAGCGATACCCGCCCTTGCATTGACAAGCACGAGGGGTCCTGTGGGATTTGCGCTGACAAATTCTATGTTTACTCTTTTGCTTGTTTTTTCTTTCGTCCCCCACTCTGCAGAACAAGTTATTTCCTTAAGCTCCTCTATGAGAGCGCTGTCTGTGAATGTGATATTCAGAAACCCGGGTTTGACGCACTTGCTCTTTTCAATGAAATGCGAAGAGACAGATGAAGCTATTGATTCAGCGACCTCCATAGGATTTTTTTTCATTTCCTTGCCGGCAGGAAAAGAGATGTTTGTGGAAAAATCTCCGTGTTCCGTAAATGACAGAAATGACTCCATGTTCAAATGCTTCTCTGTCATTGAGGATACTTTCTCCCTCAGGATTTCCAATGTTCTTTCTATAAGCACTAATCACCCATCCTAACGGTCTTTCCGTCAGCCCAGAGATCTTCAAGAGAGAATTTCATTCTCTCTTTCGGCTGGAATATGTGAACAATCACTTCCGAATAGTCCATCAGAATCCACACTCCGCTTCTCTCTCCTTCAATTCCCTTCAGTTTGCTGAGTCTCCGCATCTTTTTTTCGATGTTCTCCCTGATTGCATTCGTCTGCACAGAAGATATGCCTGTGGCGATAACAAAGTAGTCCGCAAAAGAAGAGATATTGGTAAGATCAATTACGGAAATGTCTATTCCTTTTTTTTCCCGTATCGCCTCTACGATGGCATTCACTTTTTCATTCACTTGCACCTCACTTTAGCTTTAAGTATTTTTCAAAATCCTCGCCGATTATAACCGTTGCGTCAACATTGAGAGTGGAGTCAATATCCGTGTAGATATTTCCGCATTTCAATATTGAAGAGACAATCCTTGCATTTGCCTTGTTTTTTCTCATCCTCTCAACAACCGCAGTGTGAGGAAAGGAATCGCATTGAACTCTTGCAATCATTATAACATCGCAATTGTTCTTTTTAAGTTTCAGGGCGAACCTTTCGCCCAAATCCGGCGTATCAGTGGCATTCAGAATTTCCACTCTCACAAATTCCCTGTCCGTCTGCATGGAAAAAAAGATAATGAAGCAGGCGGATAGAATTACAAAAAGAAAGACCGCGGTTAAAAACAGCTTTCTTCTCATTCATCCAGCATCGTAAACGGTTTTATTTTCATTTCTTTTTCAACAGTATGATTTTTAATGTATGAAAAATCGCCGATGACCGCCCGCTCTTTTATGACTGTTCTGCCTTTCAAAACGACATTGGCTCCTATCTCAGCGCCCTGTTCAACCTTGACGCTGTCATCCATATAGACGGTCTGAGGACTTCTTACGGTCACTCCGTTAAGCATCAGAACCGACAGTCTTTTTGTCAGCATAGCCTGCTCAATATCGGAAAGCTGTTTCCTGTCATTTATTCCGCTCACTTCGTCAGCGTCATTTATAACAATTGCCGATGTCTTTGCATTCTCTTTATAAGCCGCTTTGATTAGGTCTGTCAGATAGTATTCCTTCTGCGTATTCTCATTTGTCAGTGAGGCGATGCTTCTAAACAGGAATTCATGAGAAAAAACATACAATCCGCTGTTGACTTCCTGAATTTTTTTTATTTCGTCTGAAGCATCTTTCTCTTCAACTATCGCTTCAATTTTTCCTCCGTTTCTTTTCACCCTGCCATACCCCTTGGGGTCTGCAAGAACCATTGTTAAAAAGGTTATGCAGTTTTTCTCTTTAACATGAGTATCATAGAGTCTCTTTAGGGTCTCAGCTTTTATCATCGGCACATCCCCGGCTAAAACCATCAGGTCCGCATTCTCTTCCACAACACAGAGAGCGGATTTTACGGCATCTCCGGTGCCGAGTTGTCTCTCCTGAACGGCGAAACAAAGATTTCTGTCATTGAAATATTCTCTTATTGAATCCTGCTTAGGCGAGATTAGAAGTATCGTGCGCGACGGACGCATTTCCTCTGATGTCTGCAGAATGTATTCCACTATGGGTTTCCCAAGAATCTCATGCATTACCTTTGGCTTCTCCGATTTCATTCTTGTGCCCAGTCCGGCCGCAAGAATGAGAATATTTAAAGTCATTTGGATACCTCCATGTTGTCGATAAGACGGGTTTTGCCGAAAAAGACTGCGGCGAATACCCGGCATTTTTTGCTTTCAATTGTACATTGGTTGAGGTTGTTATCGTAGATTTTTATATAATCGACTCTTCCTTTTGAATTCTCTTCAATTGTTTTCTTGGATAGTTTTTCTATCTCTTCCGGCGAAACTCCTTTCCTGAACAGATCTGCGGCGATACTAAGAGTGTTGTAGATTATCGGAGCTTCAGTTCTCTCCGATAAGGAGAGGTATGAGTTTCTTGAACTCAAAGCAAGCCCGTCTCTCTCCCTCACTATGGGGCAGGAAACAATCTTTACTTTGAAATCAAGGTCGAAAACCATCTTTTTAATAAGAGTGAGCTGCTGGTAATCCTTTTCACCGAAGAATGCAAAGTCAGGGGAAATTATATTGAAAAGCTTTGAAACAACAGTCAGAACTCCGTCAAAATGATTCTTTCTCGACATACCGCACAGTATCGAAGAATGCTTTCCGGAAGTCACTCCTGTCTCTCTGTTTCTGTACATTTCTTCCGAGGAGGGGATAAAGAGAATGTCGGCTTTCTCTTTCAAAAGAAGATTTTTGTCAATTTGCAGAGGCTTCGGGTATTTGGAAAGGTCTTCGTTCGGACCGAACTGGATAGGATTCACGAATATTGAGACGACTGTTTTGCCGCACATTCCGGCAGATCTTCTCACAAGAGAAAGATGCCCCTCGTGAAGCGCTCCCATAGTCGGAACGAATCCTATGGTCTCTCCCGCGGCTCTGAGTTTTTCGGACTCTCTTCTTATTTCATTGATTTTTTTAAATATTTTCATTATTTCACAGAGATTGGTTTAAGATACTTGACTCCGCTGAAAGGCTTCTCTATTTCCTGTATTATCTGAGACAGTGAGGACTGGTCCTTCGATAAATCAGCATCATCTACATTGACAATCAGTACAGGGCATGACTTGTAGTAAGTGAAAAAATTAGAATAATTCCTTGAAAGCTCACTTATGTACTCAAGGGATATCTCGTGCTCAAAGGAACGATTCCTCTTCTTGATTCTCTCCATAATGGTTTCAGTGGAAGCCTGCAGATAAATGACAAGGTCGGGGGAGGTGATCTCCTGCTCTATGAATTTGTAAATGTGCTCATACAGCTGAAGCTCATTTTCATCAAGGTTAAGATTGGCGAATATCCTGTCTTTTTCAAACATATAATCGCTCACCAATAGGTCGAAGAATATCCTCGTCTGCTTGAGATTCTTCATCTGTTTGTATCTGGCAAAGAGAAAGAAAAGCTGAGTTTGAAATCCGAAGCCCTCGATGTTCTTATAGAACTTTTCAAGGAAGGGATTCTCCTCTACAGGCTCAAGTATCACTTCGCCGCTGTAGTATTTTGCCAGTTTTGTTGCGAGGGTTGTCTTTCCAACTCCTATCACACCCTCGACTGCGATGAATTTGTAAGGCAGATTCATCATAATACCCCTTTCAGCTCCTTATCGGAGAGTTTAACTGCGGCATGCTCTTTTCCGACTTTCTCATAAGCCTCCTTCACGGTCATGCCGGAACCCGGAATAGGCATGTTTTCATCAATATCCATGAGCAGTTTAAGCGCAAAGTGTCTTTCTAAAAGTCTCTTGTGCGGAATGCTCAGATTTTCAACTTCAACAATTATATCATTGTAAATCAATATATCAATATCAATGAGGCGGGGATGAAATCTCTTAGCCTCCCTTCTCCCCATTAGAGATTCTATTCTTTTGACTGCGCTTAAAAGCTGTTCGGGGGAGAGGTCGGTTGAAACCGTCACCGCCATGTTGTAAAATTTCGGCTGGTTTTCAAATCCCACAGGGTCTGTTTCATAGAGGGATGAATAGCCTGTAATCTTGATTTTGTGCCTCTTCAGAAGTGCAATCGAGGTCTTTATGTTTTTATGTCTGTCCTCAAGGTTCGAACCGAGGCAGAGAATTATTTTGTTATTCTGCGCCATAAGAAACCTCTGCAGACAAACTTTTTTCCATTTTAACGGGATTCAGTTTTTTTGCGCTCACTTTCAAAGAGATAATCTTTTTGTGTCTTTTTTTTATCTCTTTGTAAATCTCACAAACCAAGTCTTCAAGTAGATCCCATCTCTTTGATAGAGCTGTTTTCACAGTTATTTCATAGACGGTTGAATAATCAATGATATTTTTTTTCTCCTCCAAATACTCTATGTTGATCAATATTCTGTTTTTTTTGCTTCTCTCTTCTTTTGCTATTCCGGCATATATCTGAAGTCTGATATCATTGATTTTGACTTTAAACATTCTTAGCCTCCACAATACCTATTGGAAGAATCATCTCCTCCATTGAAATCCCTCCGTGTTGGAAGGTGTTATAATACTCTCTCTTGTATTGATTGAATTTTGTTGAATAGACAAGGTATCCGTTGCCTGTTGAAAGGTACCACTTGTCAGTCTTCTTCGGCACAGGGAGCCCCCACTCCTCAGGGGCATCGAGAATCGCAATTTCTGAAGACTGGGGCTGTATTGAGGAGCCGAATTTGTATTTCAGATTTATGGAGACATCCTTTCCGGTATTCATCAGGAGAGGGTCCTTTGATATTATGGAGCCATGGTCGGATGTTATAACAATGGAGTAATTGCGGGAAATGAGATAGGAGAAGAAATCAAGAAGCTCGCTTGTGCGGAACCATGTTGATATGAATGCAAGAAGAGAGTTCTCATCGGGAAGCATGTCTTTCAGGATTTCGCTTTCGCTTCTGAAGTGCGTGAAGACATCCATTATATTGACTATTAGAACATTCAGGCGGTTCCTTTCATGGCGCGAGAATGACTGAATGTATTTTTTTAGGTTTTCATTTGTCGACACTTTGGCGTATGAGACATCCTCCATCGAGAGTGACTGTCTCATTCTTATCTTTAAAAATTCCTCCTCATATTGATTTTGGGAGAGAGAATCTGAGAAATTCCACTTTTCCGGATAATTCCTTGCAATCTGCACCGGAAGCATTCCGGAGAAAATCGCATTTCTGCTGTAAGGGGTTGCGGTGGGAAGAATGGAATAGTATGAATGAAGAGCGGTCTTGAAGGAATCGCTGAGAAATGTCTCCATAAGAAGATAATGGTCATACCTCATACAATCTATCAGAAGAAAAAATACTTTTTTGTTTTCACGTATCATTGGATCGACATGGTTGGAAAAGAGAGTGTGGGACATTACCGGACCAGACTGCTGTTTTATCCACTTCCTGTAATTTTTCATTACAAATTTGGCAAACCCGCTGTTCAACTCGCTCTTCTGCATTGCATGCATATTCATTATGTCAGTCTCAATCTCCCTGTTTACGCTCAGGTTCCACTGGCTCATCGCATGGTGTATCTTTGCGTATGTAGCGGTGTCTTCAGATGTCGAAAACATTTCGGAAATCCGCCTCATTGTCTGCGAGTAGCTTTTCCCAAGGTTCTCCTTTATCTTCGCCTTTTTTTCGACAATTCTCTTTATTGTGGCGAGAACCTGCAGGGGGCTTACAGGTTTGATGAGATAATCATCAACTCTCTGAGAAAGTGCGGCGTCGATTATTGATTTGTCATCAGCCTTGGTTACCATGATAATCGGAGTTTTGCCGGATATCTCTCTCATTCTTGAGAGTGTTTCAATTCCATCCATTCCCGGCATGTATTGGTCAAGGAATATCAGGTCATAAGAATCTTTTTCGATTCTATCCACCCCATCCGTGCCATTTGATGCAGTCTCCACGACATACCCCTCTGATTCGAGGAAGTACATAAGAGAGCGCAGATTGTCGACTTCGTCGTCAACCCAGAGTATTCTCTTTTTCATTGTCCTGTCTTGTAAGCGGGAGTGCGATGGCAAATCTTGTGCCCTTTCCTGTCATTGTATATTCCAAAACAAGCTTTCCCCTGTGGAATTCTTCTATTATCTTTTTAGACAGAGGAAGACCGATTCCCCAGCCATAATTTCGCGTTGAAAATCCGACTTCGAAAATCTTCTCAAGATTCTTTTTTTCTATTCCGACTCCATTGTCCGACACCTTTATCATAACTCTTGTCTGCTCCTGCTTTGTCTCAATGGATATCTCTCCATTCTTTCTTCCTGCTAGGGCATCCATGCTGTTCTTGACAAGGTTCTCGACAGACCATTTGAACAAATCTTTGTCGACAGGAACAAGGATCTCTCCTCCGCCGATGAAATTAAAGGTCACTTTATGGTTCTCGGCATGAGGAGCGCGCGACTCGAAGTATTTTATTATCTCTGAAATCTCTTTGTTTATGTCCGCCAGTTCAATTGTCAGAGGCGACCCAATTTTATTGAATCTGTTGGCGATTATCTCAAGCCGCATGAAATCTTCGTTGATTCCGCTGACAATTTTTTCATCCACTTTTCTGTCTCTCAGTATTTGCACCCATGCCTTGAGGGATGTGAGCGGGGTTCCGATCTGGTGCGCAGTCTCCTTGGCCATGCCTGCCCAGATTATATTCTCTTCGGATTTTTTATAGAAGAGAAAGCCGTATATTCCGACGAGAACAAAAATCGCAGAGACGATTATCTGAAAGAATGGAGCGAACTGAAGCCTCTTGTAAAGAGGATCAACTCCGGTGTAAACTATCGCAAATACTTTGTCATTGTATTTCAACTCAAGGGGTTTGTTTTCAGAATTAAGGCGTCCGATTATTCTTCGTATGTCTGCCTGATATGTCGGATTTTCGTCGAGAGAGAAGACAGTGTCGAGATATCCGAGATTTCTCCATGCAACCGGATTTTCAAGAGAATCGGTGACGACTATGGGGAATTTTATGTTTTGAATAATCTCCTCAAATATGATTTCATCGGTCAGCTTCTGATTATTTTTTGTGAATACTTCCGATGTAAATCTTGCGAAAATTCTCGACTGCATGAGAGAGGTCTCTTCAAGCTTGAATATGATATCCTGTATGTAGAGGAATGATGCCAGAGAGACAGCAAGCAGAGCCACAAGAAAATATGATTTCAAAAAAAATGGATTCTTTCTTTTCATACTCATCCGTCAATTCTGTCTCTGCCCTTTCTCTTGGCGTCATAGAGAGCGTCGTCAACCCACTTTAAAAGCGCCTCAATGTTGTCTGCATCGTCGGGATATGTGACAATGCCAAGAGAGATGGTCAGTTTTATGTTTTGAATGAATTTGTGCTCCTTCACCTGTTTGATTACTCTCTCGGAAAGAGTGTGGGTGAATGTCTTTCCCGCTCCCGGAAGAATAATGAAGAACTCGTCTCCTCCGTATCTTGTGACAATGTCGCCCTTGCGCGTTATATTCTGGAGCAGTTCTGCAAGCTCCTTTATTATGCTGTCTCCAACTATATGACCGTAAGTGTCGTTGATTTCCTTGAAAAAGTCGACATCAATCATAATCACGGATATCGGAATTGACAGCCGTTTTGCCCTGTCTATCTCTTCTTTCAGCTTGTTCATGAAGAATCTGTAATTATACATGCCTGTCATGGCATCTGTGACGGCGATCCTCTCCTTCTCCTCATATTTGAATGTATTGTCTATTGCTGTGGCGAGGTGGGATGATAAAATTGAAATTATCCTGAAATCATTTTCATCAAGCGCGTTTGTTCCCTCCGCCTCTACATTGAGAACTCCGATTATTTTGTCTGAGACCTTCAGAGGTGTTGTTATTTCCGAGAATGGGATGTCAAGCCTGCCGATATACCTCGGATCTGTCCTCGTATCCTTTATGTGAAGCGAGACTCCGTTTTCCGCCACCCATCCGACAATTCCTTCACCCATTTTTATGATTTCTCCTATCCTGTCGATGTATTTTTCATTGAAGCCGGAGTATGCCCTCACTTCAAGCTCTCTTGAAGAGCTGAAGAGAAGAACAGCAACATTGTAGTAATTGAATTTCTCCCTTATGGCAGTCACCAGATGGTTTAGAAGCTCCTGCAGATTTACAAATGATGTGAGCACTGCGGAGATGTCGTTGATTCTCTCGAGATTCTTGATGAGAGTGTCCATCTTGTTGAACAGCTTGGCGTTTTCAATTGCAAGAGAAGCTGTCTGGGCAAATGATTCAAGTATCTCCACCGACTCTCCTATGTTGACAAACTTATCTTCCGGTTTATCGACGGTTATTATTCCAAGAATGCGGTTTTCCTTTGAATAGAGCGGGATAATGAGTATGTCCTCCGGATGCCAGTTTATATACTGCTCTTCTTTTTCATCAGGAAGTATATATGTGATGTCGTTGAGGTTGGTATTAATGGCATTGGTCGCCTCTTTGTGGTTTATGTAATAAGAGCGCGAAATGCGGTATTGGTCCTGCATCAAATTCTTCAGAGCCGAAAATGCGACCTTTTGCCTTTTGAGTTTTTCAAAAACCTTGTCATTGAGACCGTGCTGGGCCGCTCTAATCATCATTTCCGTCTTCTCATCGTAGAGGCTCAGAAGAACAACTGAAAAGCCGAGAGAATCGCTTATAGACTTTGTTATTATTTCGAGTATCTTCTCAAGATTCAAGGTTGACTGGAGCAGTGAGGCAAGCTGTTGAAGCGTGTAGAGTTTTTTGTTTATTGACGCAATCCTCTCTTCAATATCCTTTTCGGAAGAGAGGCGCTTGGTGAGGTAGAGCTTTGAAACTGCGGTTTTAATGACGGGTGCCAGCTCAAGTATCTGTCTGTTTCTCCTCTCCTCATACACTTCATTCTTGTAGTGAATAACAAGAATCATTTCATCATACTTGTCGGTTATAATAATCTGATTGGCATTCTGCTTTATCACTATGTCATCATTGAATTTTACATCATAGAGGAGGGAGTCTATTCTATAAATGAATTCGCTCTCTCTGACAGAAATTCTCCTGAAATCAAAGGTGTCTTTTGTCTCTGCGAATGCCGAGCGGTTCGAAACTGTCGAATAGTAAAAGAAATTATTATGAACATTGAGGCATACGAGAAGATCTGATATACCGAAATCCTCTTCAAGCTGCGATATGCCCCTTATGATATCCAAATCATTCTGCGCTTCAACGAAAATTTGTGTGATTTTATCCATAGACTATATATTATATATAATTATAAATTAAAGTCAAGCAAGGGAGTATGGTCGGCAGAATTCCGCGAAGAGGCATCATCCGGAATGTGAATATCTGAGTATTATTTTCTGTTGCAATAATTTGCTGTTGAGCATATAATAAAACAACCAATATTTAAATTCGGAGGAAAAGAATGAAAAATTCCGTTGCAATACTTTGGGACGCAGAAAACGTCAATCCAAACCAGAAAGAAGGTCTTGTGCAGGCGATTTTAGAGTATGCTAAAAAGTACGGACAGCTTTCGGTGGCGGCGGTATTCGCCAATTGGCGTAAGGCGACGATGGGAAACTGCGATGAAATATTTGCAAAGAATTCCTTTCAGCTGATACATGTGCCCATATCAAAAAAGAACAGTTCGGACATTTCTCTTATGACGAGCGGCATGGAGTATCTCTTCATTTATCCGCACATTGAAACATTCATCATAGTGACGGGAGATGTGGATTTCAGGCCGCTACTTGTGAGTATTAGAAGACGAGGATGCAGGACTATTATTATTTGCGACGCGCGAAACGCAAGTGAAGACCTGCTTCAGATAGCGGATGAGTATTTTGACTACAGAACGATCATTGATGCCGACGATAAGGAAAAGAGCAAGGCGCCAACAAAAGAAGAGTGCTACGCTCTCCTTGTTGAAGCAACAAAGAACATAACCGAAAAGAAGGGAAAGGCGGGGTTTTCTGAGGTGAAGGTCAGGATGCTTCTTCTGAATGAGAATTTCAGCGAAAGAGCTATAGGTTTTTCAAGTTGGAGAGCTTTTGTGGAAGCCGCGAAAAATGACGGTCTTGTTGATATCATTGAAGAGGAAAAAAACACTTTCCTGACAGTGCAGAACAAAGAGAAGACGATAGGGTATACAACATATCCTTTTTATCCGATGCTTCAGGAGCTTAACAGCCTTCACAAGGAGAGAAAGGAAAAGATGATACTCTTCACAAAACTCAATGAGATGCTCATAAAGAAAGACATTGACATAAAAAAATACGGCTACTCGCGGCTGAAAACATATCTACAGGATGCGGAGAAGAGAGATCTTGTCAGAATTGAATTTCATGAATCGCAGTACTATGTTTCAATCACTGAGAAGGGCATAAAATACTTTAAATGATATTAATGCCGGTAAAAAATACCTCTGAATTCTGATACTCCGGATGTAAAAAGAACGGATGCATAATCCCTTGAAAGAAATGCGCTCTGTGCTATAATTAATGCAAATCCGAAAAGGAGACTGTATGGATGAAAAGCAGGCGATTGAACAGAGACTGAGGATTGAAGGAGAGGTCAAGGGCGCGGCTTCATGGTTCTTCTGGATAGCGGCTCTTTCGATAATCAATTCCATAATCTTCATGCTTAACCTTGATTGGAATTTTGTCATAGGGCTCGGAGTCACACAACTTCTCGACTTCATCGGCAGGTCTATCTCGGAGACAACAGCATCCGGCATGAAATATGTCTCTCTCATTATAAACATCCTGCTTTCCGCAGTATTTGTGCTTATCGGACTATTCGCAAACAGAGGAAGCAGAAAGGCGTTCATGACGGGAATCATCCTCTACATTCTTGATGCGGTTATATTTGTATTTTCATTTGACCTTCTTGGGGTAGGCTTCCACATATTTGCCATCTATTTTATGGTGCGCGGCTTCATGGCTTGTAAAAAACTTAACAATTCGGAGAACCCGGCGGAGAAAATCAATTGATAAAAAAATCCCTTAGAGATAGATCTCTCGATTACCATTCCTTTCCCACTCCCGGGAAGATTGAAATTTCAATTAAAAAAAAATGTGAATCAAAGGATGATCTTTCTCTTGCATACACCCCGGGAGTTGCGGCTCCCTGCCTTGAAATCGAAAAGAATCCGCTTGCATCATACAGTTACACAAACAGAGGAAATCTTGTAGGAGTGATATCCAACGGAACGGCGGTTCTCGGGCTTGGAAATATAGGTGCCTCTGCATCAAAGCCGGTAATGGAGGGAAAGAGCGTTCTGTTCAAAAAATTCGCCGGAGTGGATGCGTTTGACATAGAGATAAATGAAAAAGATCTTGACAGGTTTGTGCTGATTGTATCATCTCTTGAACCCACATTCGGCGGAATAAATCTTGAAGACATAAAAGGTCCGGATTGCTTCTATATAGAGGAAAAACTAATTGAAAAAATGAAAATTCCGGTTTTTCACGATGATCAGCACGGCACTTCAGTCATAGCCACCGCAGGGCTTCTCAATGCGAGCGAACTTCTTCAAAAGGATATTTCTTCGATGAAAATTGTTGCATCAGGTGCCGGAGCCGCGGCTCTTCCCACTTTAAATATGTTCGTCAAAGCCGGAGCAGATATTTCAAAAATAGATGTATTTGACAGAGACGGTCATCTGAATTTAAAAAGAAAGGATACCAACAAATACAACAGAAGGTTCTCTCAAAAAAAATCACCCATCACGATAAGTGAAGCAATAGAGGGCGCCGATTTGTTTCTCGGTCTTTCCGCGAAGGGCGTTTTGACGGAAAAGATAATCAAAAAGATGGCAAAAAATCCGATTATTTTTGCTCTGGCGAATCCAGACCCTGAGATTGACTTTAAAGCGGCAAGAAGAGCGAGAAAAGATGCAGTAATATGCACCGGGAGGTCGGACTATCCCAATCAGATAAACAATGTACTCGGCTTCCCCTTTATTTTCAGAGGTGTTCTGGATTGCAGAGCTTCAAGGGTGACAGAAAATATGAAGTTCGCCGCCGCAATGTCGCTTGCCCTACTTGCAAGAAAGAGGGTTCCGGAATATGTGAAAAAACTTTACAGGGAAGATCTGAAATTCTCAAAGGAATACATAATTCCAAAACCTTTTGACAGGCGGGTATTCATCGATGAGTCTCTTGCTGTGCTGAAGCAGGCGCATGCTGACGGTGTGAATGGAAAATCAGTGGATTTCAAAGAGTATGAAAGACGCTTAAAGGGGATGATAAGATGAAAAAAATATCAGCAGTGTTGCTTGTTGTCTTATTTATTTCAGGATGCTCTGTTTTTAATCAGATGAATGCGATAAAGAATCTTGATTATGAATATGATTCTTTTGAAGTGGGGATGCCGACGCTTTCAGGCATGAAGTTCATAGTAAACATGAAGGTTTCAAACCCCAATAAAGCGGATGTGACTTTAAACAAGGTCTCTTATCAGATTTTTGTCGATGAAATGAAAGTGGCGGAAGGGATGTCTGAGAATGTCTTTGTTATAAGAAAAAAAGAGTCATCCATATATCCGACCACCCTTGTAATAGGTTACAATGATGCTTCTGATTTTCTGACGAAGTTTACTGTGGATATGAATGCCAAAATTGAGGTGCGCGGAGATGCTGAATTCAAGACATCATTCGGCACATATAAATTCCCATTCAAGGTGGAAAAGAAATTTTCAGAAATAAGTGAGTAGGGAAGCCTCGATTCTCTGGTTGAATAAATACTTCTCGTCAAACTCCCCCACATAAGAGAGGGATGCATTTACGGAATTATTTGAAAAAATCAGGGAAATCTTTCCTGAAAACGATGCTCCTTCCGGATACTTATAATGAATTACAAGAGGCGATGAATCGCCCCGATAAAAAACATTGTACGCCGCATAAGGAGACGCAGAAATTGAAAAATCACCCGATAGTCCATGTCTTGTCGTTATTTCAACCGAAAGTGTGCGGCCTGCAATACCGGATGAGTCGTAACTCTCAAAATCATACTCTCCTTCAAATATGCCGAAAGAAAAATTAAACAGATAGGCCGCTCTCTCATTTGATGCATTGAAAGATACAACGCCTTTTTTTGCATGAATGAGATAGTATCCCGTCTGATACCTCTGGCTATCTGATGTATATAGAAAACCCGCCGAGTATGGAAGGACTTTGTCTCCCTTTATTCCGGTCAGTATTGAGAGTGAATTGCCTGAAGAGACGGATTCCCTGAAATCGGAGGAGAGGGATGATTTGTTAAAAGGCTTCAAGTCATTATTAAGAGAGTATATTCCGTCAAAAGAGAGAGAGTATGCCTGTGAGGTGAATGAAACTGTGTCTATGCTGAAGAATGATTTACAGAGGTCATCGTACATTATATCCGCCCTGATATCCAACAGTCCGACAAGAGACCTTGCATTGAAAGAGAATTTTCTTCCTATCGCGGGCTCATCGCTTTGAGCTCTCTCAGTCAGCTTTATATAGGAGCCGTATACCTCATCGAAAATGTAAGACTCGGTCGCATCGTCATAGATGTAGTCGCCCCGCCCTTCACCCGCATAGACATAATAGTCAATGTCCCTATATGCGGACAAAGAAGTCAGAGAGAATGAAGAATAAGAAGTGAATGAGTGTCCGAAGAGAAGAGAGAGGTTTGAAGAGAGACCCAGCCTGTCTGAAGCAGATGCTGATGAGATATCCTCAATGCTTCTGTATTCTGATACCACTGAGGCCGCCGCTTTGCTCCATGAGCCTGCGAACTCGAGTCTGGCTATGTCTGTTTTCTTTGTCAGGGATGAGAGAACAAAAGCATCCTCGACGGAATACTCCATTTTAATCGGAATCAATTTGAGCAAAGTGCCTCCGCCTCTTTCAAGAGAGATAAAATCACCTCTCTTTTGCTCTTCTAAGAAACCATAGAGCACCCCCGAAGCGAAGCTCCTGCCTACTTTTATTTCTGAGGAGGAGTATGCGAGTGAATCCGCAGTATATGAAATTCTTTTGGAGGTTGATGCAAAAAATCCAAACAGTGTGTCTGATGAAATCGAAAAACGGGAGTCTTGTGAAGAGTCAAGGAGGGAATAATAACCTCCTGCCTTGAAGAGTGTGTCATATCCGAAATTTGAACCGAATTTCAATTCTTTCCCTGCGGATCGTTTGTCAAGAATTTTGAAAAGTTCCTCGTCAGACATCTTTGATGAGCCCCATTTTTCCCTGTAAATTTCCGACCTTGAAAAGCCGGAAATTGAAAAATCAGAAGAAATGTTTCCCAATGAGAAGACCGGAGATTCATATCTGCAACCGAAGCTCGGATTGCTTTTTCTTTCACTTGACTCCGAATACCTGTTATTGCTGTAAAGACCCCCGCTTCCTTCTAAATTCAATTTGCCTAAAGGAAATGTTTTCTTGTATGAAAGTGAGAGGTAGTCCGATGAGAATGGCATCAGCAGTGTTTTTTCCGCGGAATAGTTTCCCGAAGATTCTCCCGCATAGACATAGCATGAATTTGAAGGTGAGTAGATATAGTCGCCGTTTCCATAACCTGCATAGTAGAATTCCACATTGTAATCTCCTCTGCCTTCTCCTGCAAAAACAAAAACCGAATCATCCAAAATGTATTTTCCGTTGCCTGCTCCGACGAAGACTGCTCCGCTTATAACAAATTCGGATGAATCTGATGCAATGTTTTTTAAAAGTTCGATTGTCTTTTCATCAGAGACAGACTGGTCTTCATGTCCGAAAAGAACCGTCAGCCCAGAAGTGTCCTCTCCTGCCTTAAGAAAATACCCTGTCACGGGAGTCAGTTCCTCATATGTCTGGAATTCAGCATACACATATGATTTCCCATCAACCATAATGACAGGCGAGAATATTATCTCTCCAGTGAAATAATTGATAGTATAGTCATTGTCTTCTCCTCTCCGGAGAAGCTCTCCGTCGAGGAAGATTCTTTCGCTCTCCGGAGCCACTGCGTACATAGTCATCTGGTAATTCTCCTGCAGTTTGTAAGGCCCCTGTATTCCGTCAGTGCAGTAGAATGATGTTGATGAAAATCTTCCTTTTTGTCCTGCCGCAGATATGCTCAGAGGATAATTTTTGATTTTCACGGATGCTTTTATCCCGAAGATCTCTCTGTAAAATGAAGAGAATTCATTTGAGAATCCGCTGAATGACGAACTGCCGAGTATTATCTCTTCTTTTGGGCCGTAAAGCGCTATGCGGAGATTTTCAAGCTTGCTTATAGGAGTGTTTATTGTCGCCGAATTCATTTCAGCAGTATTATCGTAAATTCTTCCTTCAACGTTCCAATCATCGGTAAGTTTTCCTCCTATAAGAACATCAAGAGACTGGTCCATAACAACATTTCCGCTCTGAGTAGAGACAAAAAAGGATTTTAATCCATTCAGAAACAAAGTCGAAGAATCATCAACAGTCTCCTTGAATAAAAAAGAATCGTCCTCCGCTTCGGTCATTGAAAATTTTTTATAAGAGTATGAAATATCCTGCTCTGCCTCTTCAAAGATTATTTTTACCGGGAAAGAGACATTCTTCAGGAATATCAATTTCCCCTTGGAAAATATATAATCCTCGTCGGATTTTAGAATGAAGTTGTCTGAGAGAATCATCAGGGAATTGTCATAAATTGCCTTCTCGAAAAAAACGGTATCTGTTTTTTCGCTTACGGAGAGAGTATCAGCCGCAAGTGAAAAATTCAGAAAAAATACCAATGCCTGAAAAAAGAGCATGGGCCCTCTGCTTCTCAGCTGTGGGCTGTTGATCTGTCATCATGAATCTTGTTTATATCCGCTCGGTTGACTTTCTGCGGATATTTCCCGCTGAAACATGCCGTGCAGAAACCGGTTCTGTCGATTCCCACTCCCTTTATCAGTCCTCTTATTGACAGGTAGTGCATTGAATCAGCCCCTATCTCATCTGCTATTTTTTTCTCGTCGCACCTGTTGGCAAGGAACTCATCTGCATGCTGAATGTCTATTCCGTAAAAACACGGATATTTCAAAGCAGGCGAGTAGACTGCAAAATGAACCTCTTTAGCTCCTGCATCTCTGACAAGTTTTACAATTGATTTGGATGTGTTGCCTCTGACTATAGAATCGTCAATCAGAAGAACTTTTTTCCCTTCAAGTTCGATTCTTATAGGATGAAGCTTCTCTCTAATTGCATCCATTCTCTTCTTTTGTCCGGGCATTATGAAGGTGCGTCCGATATACCTGTTTTTTATCAATCCCTCTCTGTACGGGAGATTAAGTTTAGTCGCGCATGCCAATGATGCTGTGCGCGCAGTGTCCGGCACAGGTATTATGACATCAAAATCATTCTTTCTATTCATCAATTCTTCGGCAAGCTCTTCCCCAAGGCGGTATCTTGCATTATATACATCTATGCCGTCTATTATGGAATCGGGGCGCGCAAAATAAACCCATTCAAAAATACACGCTTTCTGCTCGGATTTTATGAGACGTTCTCTCATCATTCTGTTCTTTTCATCAATGAATATGACTTCACCCGGTTTCACATCTTCAAAATCATTGATGCCTATTGCTTCAAGAGAGACGCTTTCGGATGAGAAGGCCGTCACACCATCCTTTCTTCCGAATACAAGCGGCCGGAATCCTATCGGGTCTCTGAATGCGACAAAGCCCTTCTCTGCAATGTATGCTATTACCGAATAACTGCCCTTTACTTCCTTGAAAACCTGACGCACTGTATCACAGAGTATGTCGAATGTGAAATTTTGATGCATGCTGAGGTGGTATGCAAAGACATTAAGTATTATCTGGACATCGACATCGGAATTTATATACCTGTGATATTTTTTCTGAAGACGCTCATGAAGCTGGAAATAGTTTGACACATTTCCGTTATGAGCCATAATTATTCCATAAGGCGTATTGGTGTAAACCGGCTGCGCATTTTCAACCCCGCCCTTTCCTATTGTGGGGTATCTCACATGGGCTATTCCCACAGTGCCTGTGAGTTTGTTTATGTCATTTTCGTCAAAAGAATTTGTTACGAGGCCTTCGACTCTTTTAATGTTGAAATGGTTGTCATAAGTGACTATTCCGCAGGTGTCCTGCCCCCTGTGCTGAATCATCTTTAGTCCCTTGTAAAGGTCTATAAATGCGCTCTTCGAACCGGTTACTCCAAAAATTCCGCACATACTTTATCTCCGTTTTTTAATTTATATCCGTTTATGTAGCTTTCCGCACTCATCACAGCTTTTCCGTCCGGTTGTATCTCATTCAGTGATATGCTGCCTTTCCTGCAATACATTATAATTCTTTTATCTTTTATTTCAATGAGACCCGCATCTTTTTCGGAAAAGGATTCTTCAAGTGATGAGGAACGGATTTTCAATTTTCTACCGTTGATAGTGCATTTTATTCCGTATTCCGAAAGGCCGTTTATTCTGTTTTTAATCTCATCTGCATTCAGCGTCAAATCCAGAAGGAGTTCCCTCTTATCTACCTTGGGAGCTACGGTTGATCTTGAATCATCCTGAGGCAACAAAGGAAAATCAGCGCTCCAGTCGAATTTCATGAAAATATCTGCTGCTTTTTCCACTGCTTTTATTCCCAAACTTAACGATGTTTCATCTCTCTTTAAAGGAATCTCCTCCGATACGATTATTTCGCCTGCATCCATTTTTGAAGCCATTTTGAAGAATGTCACTCCGCTTTTACTGTCCCCATTCATAATCGCCCTGTTCAATGGAGCGGCTCCTCTGTAAAGAGGAAGAAGAGACGGGTGTATGTTGACGCACATCCTCTGCGGAGTTTTTAGAAAACCATTCTTAAGATAGTATCCGAAGGAGAATACAAGAAAAAATTCAACCGCGCCTGCCAAAGAAATTTTTTGAAGAAACTCTGCGCTGTTCGGGTTATTGGTTTTGAAGCATTTCAGCGATTTCTCTTCTGCAAATGATGCAAGCATAGAGGGTGTGAGTTTTCTGCCCCTTCCTTCAATTCTGTCCTCGCCGGTTATTATATATTTAGGTCTTCTCTTCTCAAACACCTTTTGAAGAAAAAGAAGCGATGTCCGATCATTTCCTATAAATGCATAATCATGCATCTTTTATGTCGTGGTCGCCTTCCAAAACTTTTGTCACCGTTGTCTTCAAAACCTTTATCTCTACTTTGGGAGATATCTCAACGACAAGAATATCCTCTTTGACATTCATTATAACTCCGATTATTCCAGATGATAAAAGCACCCTTGCTCCCTTATCGAGAGATTTCAGCATCTCTTTGTGCTTTTTGTCTGCCTTCTGCTGCGGCATAATGAAAAGAAAATAAAGCGCGACGAACATTATCACTATGGGCAATAATGATACAAGCGGGTTTTGCTGCGGCGCAGCCTGTGCCTGAGAGAAAGGGAAAAACTTTGCAAACATTTTTACTCCGTTGTTTTGTTGTTAAAAAATCAAAATTTCATTGAATCACCTTACCATTATATTGGATAAACTTTATTAGTCAAGAAGGCATTCTCGGAATAAAGTTGCTTTCAACAAAATTATGATAATAAGAAAACAGATGGTTTGGTATTCCGATTTCTCTTGACATACATCAAAGGTAATATAATATTTTCATTATAAACGGAGGTAGCATGGCAAATATTAGGATTGAAAATCTCTTCAAGGATTACAAAGTCGGAACCCAATCCGTACAGGCGCTTAAAGAAATTGACATGTTTATAGAGCAGGGTTCGTTCATCTCAGTCGCCGGTCCGTCGGGGAGCGGCAAGACAACTCTTCTGAATATAATTGGATGCCTCGACAAGCCGACCGCCGGACAAGTTATTTTCGGCGAACAAGATATTGTGCCGATGAATGACAATCAGCTGACAGTATTCAGGAACAAACACATCGGATTCATATTTCAGGATTTCAACCTTATTCCGGTTTTGACAGTATACGAGAATGTTGAATTTGCTCTTGCAATAAATCCATTTGTAAAAGAGAAACACGAAACCCTCATTATGCAGATGCTTGAGATGGTTGGAATTTCCGAACTTAAAAAAAGATTTCCTTCGGAACTCTCGGGAGGGCAGAAGCAGAGGGTGGCAATAGCCCGAGCGCTCGTAAAGAAGCCCTCATTGATACTTGCGGACGAACCCACTGCAAATCTGGATTCGGAGAATGCGAAGAATATTATGGAGATAATGAAAAAAATGAATGAAGAGCTGAAAACATCATTCCTCTTTTCGACGCATGACAAGCTTGTAATGGATTATGCCGAAAAAGTTGTTCATCTGAGAGACGGCAGAATAGAAGGAAGCACAGTTCAATGAAATACTGGATCAAACTGGCTGTAAAAAACATCCTAAGGAAGCGTCAGCGGACGATTCTTACAATGCTTCCTGTAATATTCGGCACTGCGATATTGATATTTGTTTTGTCGCTGCTCGGCGGAATCAACAATGACTCAAAACTCAACCTGAGGAACTATGAATCTGCCGATTTAAAGATAGTGCACAGAGATTTTTCTCTTGATAAGAAAGGGTTTGGAGTGCAGGAAACTTTTGATATACCATCTGATATAATGGAAATTCTTAACCATTCAAAGCTTGTCTTCTCCCATGCAAATGAGGTAATATTCACAGGAAACCTCTCTGACGGAATAAACAAAATGTCTGTGATATGCAGAGGCATTGAGTATGAGAGCTACAAAAAAACCTTCATGACCATGCAAAAGGTCTTTCCTGAAATAAAGAATCTGGAAAAGGGCATGCTCCTTATCGGAGAGGATATTTTTAAATGGTATGAGATGCCTTATGATTCTGTTTTCATACTTCAATCAAGAACCGGAGGAGGCACATTTGACGCAGTCGACCTTTACTTTGACGGACTTGTGGTTACGGGAAATCCCAAAATTGACAGGACGACTGTTTATCTGAATATTGAGGATGCGGATAAGTTTCTGAATCTCAACAATAAAGTCTCTGCAATAGCCGTTAAATTGAATAATGTAAAAGATCTTGGTAAATTCATAGACGAAATAAAACCAATACTTGGCAAACATCCCGACCTGAAGCTTATTTCGTGGGAAGATATGGCTGTAGATATAGTTGCTATCGACTCTGTGAAAAAGTATTCATCCTCAGTGCTTATATTCATTGTCCTCATAATCGGAGGTGTGGGAATAGCAAACACAATTCTTCTCTCTGTGTATGAGAGAATGAAAGAGATAGGCACAATGAGGGCTATGGGGGCATCCAATTCAACGATTGTCAAAATGTTTGTCTTTGAGGGAGCATCTGTGGGGTTCATCGCAGCAATAATAGGAATGGTTTTCGGCACTGCTCTCATGGCTTACGTATCATTTGTGGGAATAAACATAGGCGGGATGGTCCAGGACATTGACATAGGATATCCCATAAAATCGGTATTCAGGGGTGAGTTTGACCTGTTTCTTGCGGTGAAAGCGGGGCTCTTCGGGCTTCTTCTTGGAATTATGGCTTCATTTTATCCTGCATACAGAGTTGTCAGAGAAAATATCATAAGGACATTGAAATGAAATTTCTTTTCTTTCTCTCGTTTAAGAATATATTCCGCAACCACAGGCGCACGATACTCACTGCAACGGGTATAATGATTGCAGTCGCCGCGACGATATTCGGCAAATCTTTCATTGATGGCGAATTTGTGCCGATAATTCAGAATGTAACCGACATGCAGACTGGACACATGAGGATAATCAATGAAGATTACAAGGAGAAAGAGAGGCTGATGCCTGTAAATTTGACAGTTGACTTCAAGGTAATTGAAGAAGCTTCAAAAAATATTGATGATATAACACTTATCCGTCCGAGAATCAAATTCGGCACTCTCGTTGCTAAGGGCGACAATGAAGTCGACGGAATGATCGGATTTGCAATGCTTCCCGAAAGAGAGAAGGATTTTGCAATACTGAAAAAGAACACCCTCAGAAAGGGAGAGATAGTAGTCTCCAGAAAGTTTGCCTCAAAGCAGGGAATATCGAAGGGCGACACGATAGTGCTGATAACTCAGACAGCATACGGATACTTAAACGGAATCTCTCTTGTCGCAAATGAATTTTATGATACTGACATAGAGTACATAGCGAATTATACGGTCTTCCTTCACATTGAAGATGCGCAGACTCTCCTCGCTCTATCAAAAAATAAATCGTCTGAAGTGCTTGTTTATACAAATGACCTTTACAAATCAAAGTTTGCTTACGAGAAATTGAAAAAGAATCTTGAAGGAAAAAATTATTTCATGCTTTACTGGGAGGATGATACGACTCTTCTTCAGGCTTTAAAAGCATCTGCAAGCGTTATGTTTATTGTGGCGGTTGTAATTTTCTTTCTTGCTTCAATTGCGATAGTCAACACGATGGTTATGTCTCTCTACGAGAGAATGAAAGAGATAGGAATGATGAAGGCAATGGGTCTTAAATCAGAGAATGTTTTCAGAATCTTCTTTTATGAGGCTTTGATAATAGGACTGATAGGTTCTACAATGGGGCTTGTAATAGGAGTCGCCGCAACAGCTATAGGCGCAAGAGTCGGTTTTGATTATTCAGAAGCAATGAAAACAGTTGAGCTTCCGATAACTCCGATAATTTATCCTGTAATGTCATGGGGAACAAACATTATGGGATTCCTGATGGGATTGGCATCCGCCCTGATCTCGTCTCTCTTTGTTTTGAAGAGAATAAAAAAGATAAATCCGGCGGAAATAATGCGGGAGTAAATAATGAAAAAAACATCTCTCTTTTTGCTTGCAACTCTCTTATACCTTGTAGCTTATTCAGCCACGATAGATGAGGTTATGGAGAGAGTTGAGAAGAACATGGTGCGCACAAAGGTGACATATCTTTCGACTATGAAAGTTTCCTCGGAAGAGGGTGTGAGAACCATGCGGATGAAGATGTATGTCAAAGACGAGGCGAATGTTCTGGTCGAAGTGATTGAATCCTCCGAAGGCGGCAAGTCACGGTTTTTGAAGAAGGACGATGCAATGTGGCTCTTCATACCCTCTGCCGGAAGGTCTGTTCTTATAAAAGGGCACATGCTCAAAGAGGGGTTTATGGGCAGTAATTTTTCCTATGAGGATATCTCTGAGGCAAGGAAGATACGCGACATTTACAGTATAGAACTTGAAGAGGATTCTTTGTATTACATACTTACGATGACTGCGAAGGTAGACAATGCGCCGTATAAAATGAAAAAAAGCTATGTGACGAAAGATAATTATCTGCCGAGAAGGGAAGAGATATACTCTTCATCAAAGAGACTTCTGAAGGAATTCGAGATAGAGGATTACAAGGAAATCAACGGAATATATATTCCGACAAAGGTTCTTATGAGAGACCTTCTTCAGAAAAACATGTCAACCGAAATTACTTACGAGAGCATAGACATGTCAACAAAAATACCCGACTCTTACTTTACAAAAGTATATCTGGAGAGATGAAAAAGACATTCCTTCTGATTTTGTTTCTGCCACTTTTGGCTTTTGGGTTTGACGCATCCGGCGAATATTCTTTCAACTATTTTTACTTCTACAAGATGAACTATTTTTCAGCGCACACACTCACCGGGACATTGTCAAATGAAAGCGATTTTGTGAAATTCTATTGCAGGTTTTACGGAAGATTTTACAATGGAGATTCAAGGTATATCATAACATATCCGGACATAGATCTTTCTCTCATAGGATTTGTCCCGCCCGCATACATTCAGTTGAAGAATGACTATGACATAACTCAGGTGTATCTTTCTTTTTACATGAACAGTTTTAATCTAAAGGTCGGCAGAATACCTCTGAAATGGGGCATTTCGGAGATTTATTCTCCCGCAGATATATTCACCCGCGAAATTCCGTTCAATATATATTCTGTAGCGACTGGAGTTGAAGCCGCAAGCGCATCCTACTCTTATGACAATCTCACCCTCTCTGCAGTCTATCAGGACGGAGATGTGTATGAAAATACAAAGCAGGGTCTGTATGCTGAGTATATGTTTTTATACGGAGCGGCAAAAGTTTCCGTCGCGCATCTGTTCAGGGAGCAGGTGAATCTTCTTGCCGCAGACACTCTGGAAAATTTCATGGGAAGTTTCTCATTTATCAGCGATTATTTCGGACCTGGGCTATGGTGCGAGACTGTCGTTTTCAGAGATGAGAGAAACAAAAGGCTTTATTTAACCGCCGGTGCCGATTACACATTCTTTGACAGAGTATATATTCTTGGCGAGGTGTTTGCGAATTTTGCGGGAAACAGCGCGCCTTACTCTGACCTGTCGCATATAAACCGGCTTCTAAACGGTGATTTTCTTATGGGAAAGTATTATCTGTTCTCCTCTCTCATCCTAAACAGAGGAGAGAAGTTTGAGGCAAGCATAGTCTCTGCTTCAAATCTTGATGATTTTTCTTCAATTGCAGGTGTGATTTTGAGTTTCATTCCGAAATCATATTTGAAGATATCTTTAGGAGGGGTCGGCACAACGGGAGCTTTAAGGGATGAGTTTTTTAAAGTGCCTTTTATCACCTACCTTGATATAAAGTATCAATTCTGATTATTCCAAGATATAACAATCTGTTAAATATTGAGAGTCATAGGAAAAGACATCACTAGTCACCAGTCCAAAATCACGAATCGAAATGCATTACGAGTTACGGGTTACGAGTTAAAATGCGAACGGGCGCTTGGCTATTCGGCAGTCCACTTATTCCATTGCCTTCGAATCAACGAGATACTTTGAGGAGAATTTTGTTCTTTCTCCCTTCTTTATCCCTTTGACAGGAAGAAGCCGCACTGAGAGGGGCTTCTGAAGTTTCTTTGATAGAGTCGCAGTATCAAGAAGGATGGCTGAAATTCTTTTTTTGCCTATGTTTCCTGAGACAGGTATGGTGTCAAGCCCGCATCCGCACACCGTCGAAAGAAAAAGAAGTCTTTCAATATTTACTTTCCTTTCATCAGCTTCCTTTGCAAGATAAATGTCTTCGCACACAGGCAGCATAAGTCCGCAGTAGCCGACTCTCTTGACTTCCGCTCTCTTTGCCGCATCCGTAATGAGTCCCGCAATTGCAAGATAATTTGCACCCGTGTTTTTTTTAAGGATGTCAAAACTTTTCATGACAGAGTCATCTTTATTAAGACCGGGCGCAAAAGATGTATCAATGCCGAGGTATGCTATTTTATGCTTCTTGGAGAGCATCTTTGCTCTCTCCTCAACAGGGATGTAATTCTTGTTCAACGTTTCAAGTAGAATCTTTCCTGCGGTTGTGAAACTCTTCGCATTGAAAAAGGATTTCTGGAGAAGGTCGCCGTTTTCAAATCCTATGGAGAAGCCCTCTTTGGAGGCATAGGATGCCGGATAAAAAGGAGTATGCTCTCGGATGTTCATTGAAACAGAGTAGTTGAAATTCTTGTTCTTTCCCAAATCAGATATATCTGGAATAACAGATGATGCTCGTTCAAGCATATTGAAATCAATCTCTGACGAACAATTTATTTCGCTTGATGCGGAGACATTTTTTGTTCTGTCAAAAAGAAGAGGAAGAAAGCGTATGTTTTTGTTGAATTTTCCGTAATTGACGAATGTGAATCCGAAATCTTCGCAGATATCCTCTAAAATAAGTGAATTTTTAACATCCCTTTCGCTGCTTATGAAATCGGAGATGTTGGTGGTGACTCTCACCGTCTGTGGCTTGAATCCTGCTTTTGAGAAATCCTCCTCAACCGATTTAGCATTCGACAGGAATCTCAAAAAGTCATTGCCTATGAAGAAATCTTTGAACCTGTAAAAAAATGTAACAGTGCGCACTTTCATTATATCTCCTTTTTTACTATATTAATCATAACCTCTCATTTTGTCAACAGAGCGGCGGGGGGTGAAAAATGTGAATTATCAGATATTCCTATATTTAAGTATATACTTGACTTTTGCGTTTTCTATGCCTATTATAATGATATGAAGAAAATTCTTTTAACTGACATAGCTGATATGTTTACAGGAATCGTGCTTCCCAAAGAAAAAAATTTGCCTGATTCTCCTTTTGAAAAAAATCCAAAGAGAGAGTATAGGATAATAAACATTTCGGACATTGACGATGATTCCAATATATCTAAATCACTTATGGAGATTAAACTTGATGATTCAAGCAGAGTTACCAAGTATCTTGTAAAATACAATAACATTCTAATAAGTTCGAGGGGAACCAAACTGAAAACCGCTATTGTGCCGATGTCTGTAAAAAACAACACATTAATATCTTCAAATCTTATATGCATACAGATGAAAGAGAAGGCGGATTACCCGAGCGAAATACTCAATTTCTTTCTCAGGTCTGTATATGGAGAGAATGCGCTAAAAAAACTTTCAGAGTCGTCGGAAGGAGTAGTCAACCTCAACCAAAGGGTTCTAAGCTTGCTTGAAGTGCCTCTTTTCGAAGATGCCGAAGAGAGAGAGAGAATGTTGAATTCCATAAAGGCGATGAATGAGATAAAAAATCTTTTTGTGGAGCAGAGAAACACATTTCTAACGCTTGCAAAGACAATTGAAGGAAAATATCTGGAGAAGTATGAAAGTGAATCTGAGTGAGATGCGGAAAATATCAAGAAGACTTTGGGAGACCCTGAGGAGTTCTGATGATAGAGATAATGTCTTTTACATCCTTTCCCTGATGCTCATTCAGCTTCTGTCATTTTCAAATGAAAACAAGAAAAAATACTTCCAATCAAATAAAGATTTTTTTTACTTGATGAGGTTGAATGAAAATCTTGACAAAGAGGTAAATTCTCTTCTGTCTCACTTCAAGAGCGTCAATCCTTTAATGGATATGCTTGTGAAACGCTCTGATTTTACTGAAATCGGACGAACCAAAGAGAGCAGGAACAAAATCATAAAGGGTTTTCTTGATATTTTGACAGACATACAGAAGAATGTTGAAGTCAGGAAAATCCCTGAGAGCATGCGGGTTCTTTTGAAACAGCTGAAACAATATTACCTGTGGAAGAATGCCGGGGAGATTGACAAAGAGGAGATTGACGGCCATTCAGGGAATATGCTTTTCAGATTCTCAAACAACAGGGAAAATCAGGAAATATATAATCCTGTTATTTCAAAGAGCGACATAATGTATGAAATTCCCAGTGTGTTGGAATCAGGAGAGATGAAGTCCGTGAAAATCTATGGCAACATGTGTTTTGATGATGAGTTTACAGTTTTTCTTTTTCTGGATAATTTTTTCAAGGATTGCATTGAGATGGATTTTTGCATTAAAAAGAAATCTTTTTTGGATGAACCGATTCTCGATGGAAACGGTAAACTGAAGAAATTTGATTTGATTGCGGCTCTGCCGATTCTTTATTTTGATGACAATCCTGACAGAAAGAAAATGAAGAGACTGCAAGAGCTTCTAACTGTCAAAGTGGGGAATTTGAATGAATATAAAAACCTTATATACAGTTTTCTTCTTTCATCACTCAAAGAAGATGGAATTCTGAACATGATTGTTCCATATTCTTTTCTCACCGCAGGAGATAGCGACTTGCGAAGGTATCTTGTAGAGAATGACATACTCTACCACATTGAGAATCTTCCGATGAATGTATTTACCGGAAAAGCTGTTGATGCGGCGTTTGTTTCGATAAACATGAATAAAAGCCGCGAGATAAAGGATATGACAGTATTCAGGTTTGACAAGGAGAGCAAAAAAAGGCTCGTTTCAAATCAAAAAATTGCCGAGAATGGATTCAATCTTTCAGTTTCTCAGTACATATCTTCAACTCCGCCTGTACCAAAGGAGAATGCCGCAGACCTTCTTGACAGATTAGACAAGATAAATTCCGAAATCCGTTCAAGGATATATGACTTGACCATTTTAACCGAAAAAACAAAACCATAGAGTGGCGATAACAGGACAAAAAAAAATGAAAAAATTTCTGATTGCTCTCATCTGTATCTCTTTTTCTTTTGCTTATTCAGTAGAGCTTGAAGAGGCTCACGAGAAGTTCAAAGAGAATAAAATAGATGAGGTCATGGAAATAACGGAAAAGTACACAGAGGAAAATCCTGATGATGCTGAGGGGTGGTTCTACCTGGGAAGATACCTCCATTACAAATTGTACGATACTGGACGGCGAGGCTATGATGAGGAGAAATCCGACAAGGTGATTGAATACCTGAATAAAGCAGTTTCAAAGAGCGACACAATAGGGAATGCATATTACTATCTTGGAGTAGAGTACGGCGTGAGGGGGCACTATGCGTTCATATTCGGTGATACGGTAAAATCGAAGGCGGAATTTTTAAAAGGCCGCGAGGCGAAAGGGTACCCGGACTGGATGCTGGAGTATGCGAAGAATGTTTTGAATTCCTGCGCCAAAAATGCGATACTCTTCGGAGGAGGCGATGCAGAGCTCAATTCAATATGGTATCTGCAAGCGTGCGAAAATTACAGAAGAGATGTCACTGCCGTGCCGACCGGACTTTTATCATATCCGCTCTTTGTGAATTTTATAAGGGAGGGCATTGTAAATTATTTTCCTCCTGTTAAAACGAGCTGGACAAAAGAGCAAATCGATTCAATGTCTGTTATGAAACTTGATACAGCCGAGCAAATAGTGAAAATATCAGCTGAAATAAGAAAGAAGTACAAACTGTCTGCCGACTATATGATGAAATGGAAGCTTGAAGAGAACTTTGATTATAATGGTGAGAAGGTTGTGATGCCCGGCACGATGCTTCTGATAGATTTGGTAAGAGAGAATAATTGGGAGAGAGATATCTGCTTCACTCTCGGAACAAGTGCAAAGTGGCGCGCATCTATGAATGATTTTCTTCAGATAAGCGGATTTGTGTTGAAACTGACACCGAAAATTCTTGAAGAAAATGAAAAAATAGATATAAAAAACACAGAGAAGATTCTAATGAATAAGAAGAGTTTTGAAAAGTATCCTGAAATTCTTTCCCTTGATTATCCGAGATGCAGTATGATTTTGGCAAACTATATTTCTGTACTGCTGCAGCTTTATGAACAATACGGGATAAGCCAACAGACAAAGAAACAGAAAGGGATTGTGAAATTCATAAAGGAGAATCTCGACAAACGCGGACCGCATCTATTCCCTCAGCTATCAGAGTATCTTGACTCACTCTATATTCAATACGGATTATAGAAATTATGAATAAACGGGATGTGATAGCGCTCATCATCGCATTGGTAGTAGCACTGCTCTTCGGGCTCAATGTTTCCATTTCAAGGAATAAAAACAAACCCGTGATAGCCGATATGAAGTTCATAGGAGAAAACTCGAGGGGATATGAAGAATATCTGAACGAGAAAGACAGCAGTGTGATGATACTCGTTCCTGAGGGAAACTTTATGATGGGTGACGATGCGCATGAGATAGGAGAGGAGCCGAAGCATCAAGTGTATCTTGACGAGTACTACATTGGGAAATATGAAGTGACAAACCAACAGTACAAAAGATTCTGCGATGAGACGAAGAGAGAGTATCCGAAGGACCCTGAGTTCAAAGGTATGGAACAATATTTTACCAAATACCCCAACTATCCTGTTGTGATGGTTACCTGGCATGATGCTCAGGCATATTGCAAATGGTCCGGAATGCGTCTTCCGACAGAAGCGGAGTGGGAAAAAGCGGCAAGGAGCTCCGATTCACGCACATATCCTTGGGGAGATGATGACCCTTCAGACGGAAGATACTGCAATCACACATTCAACGAATCGGATTATCATTATGATGAAAGGTATGTTGTTTATGCGGATGACGGATATGAATATACAAGCCCCGTAGGCCTATTTGAATGGGGTGTCAGCCCGTACGGCTGTTATGATATGGCTGGAAATGTGTGGGAATGGTGCTTTGACTGGTACGGATGGGATGCATACAGAAACTCTTTGAAAGATAATCCCAAAGGGCCGCAAAAAGGAGAATTGAAAGTAATTCGCGGCGGCTCATTCTATTTCTCTTTCAGTTCTATTCGCTCAGCATTCAGAGTCGGCTCCGACCCTCAATTTGGTTTCCTCCACACCGGCTTCCGCCCCTCCTGTGCTGTAAAACCTTAGGGACGGTGGTTGCAAAAAGCTGCATTTTTATAAGTTTAAAATGACACAAGTTTATGTTTCTATAGTATTTGAATAAATATGACCATTTTTTATATAGTGGTGATTTTTGCAACCACCGTCCCTATTTATAAATCAAAGTTGATTTAAATTTTGTTAACTTTTTTACTGCTGAGAGCATGTCATCTTTTGTAACCCAGCCTATCTTTTCATTCAGATAGTATTTTTTGTCTTTAAATGGAGAGTAGCTTCCGCTTATGTCTCCCATTAGAGTCCATTCGGGATTGTTGAATTCAAACCTTACTTTCAAAAGTTGTTCATTCTTTCTCTTTGTTATTTCATCATCCTTGAAATCTCCTGAGGAAATTTTATTGAAAACCTCTTCCATCACCTTAATCGCCTCTTCAGTCTTCTCCTCAGAGGTCTGTGCATTCATTATGAATGCCGGAACCATGTCCTTTTCTGCAAGGTATCCGTATCCGTAATAAACAAGGTCATTCTCTCCTCTCAATGCTTCATGTATGAATGATTTACTGCCCCTAAAAAATGAAGCAAACATTGTTAAGGCGTAGAGTTCCTTCTCTGTAAATTTTTCATCAGTGAAATAGGCGATATAAATATTCGATTGATTATTCTCGGTATTGTTCGAGTCTCTTGAAAACTCTCTATATCCGTCAGTTTTTCGGGTGAACAGCTGATTCTCTCTATATAGGTTTTTTGCAAAAGTTCTTGCATACTCCTTGTCAACATTGCCCCAGATATATACTTTTTGATTCCCTGAAAGCATGTTTTGAATGTCTCTCTTCATGTCCTCAAGGGTCACTGATTCTATATCCTTCTCCGAAGGAAAAATCGTATATTCTCCGTTTTGTACGAATAGTCTCTGAAAATCATCGGAGGCAACATCCGCAGGGTCTTCCTTTCTGTTTTTAGCTGTATTTTTCAAAGTAGCCTTATGTTTTTCAAACATGTCATCATTGAATGAAACATCTTTAAGAAGTTTTGAAATATATTCAATGGCGTTTCTGCTGTTTTCCGATAAGACCTTCAAACCGATTATTGTGTTATTTTCATTCACCATTACATAATGCCTGCTGTGTGTCTTTTTTATAAAATCTGATTTCTCCATTTTATCGTTAAGCATGCCTTGAATAAATGCAGTGGAACCCAATCTGACTCCGTCTTTGTATCCGAAGGGGAAAGAAACAAAAATAAGAGAATAATCAATGTTTGATGTTTCATAGAACCTTACGATATTGCCATTTGCCAGAGTTTCATCCTGGAAATTAATTATTTTGAAGTTCTTTCTTTCAGGGTATGTTTCATCAGAAAACTTTTCTGCGACAAGACTCATGGGCTTTTCAAAAAATTCTTTCGCAAGAGTCTGTACATCTTTGTATTCCACTCTTTCAAGAAGGTCAGATGTTTTAAGAAAGTATTTAGGGTCTGAAAATTTTATATAACCTTCATAGATCATTCCTACAGCGTTGAATGAATTGATTGTCTTGAATTTTTCATCAGCGATGAGAGCGCTCTTTGCCTTGTTGAAATCCTTTTTGAATTTTTCGCTATTTCCAATCATTTTTAAAATAGAATCAGTTTTTAATGCGGTTCTCTCTCCGCTCGAATCTGTCTCCATATATACAGTAAAAACGCTCCTCAGTTTTGACATATTTTCAATGTAAATATCAATTGAATTGGCAATCTTGCTCTTATCCCACAATTCCCTGTCAAGAATCATCTCGCTGTTTCCATTAAGCATATATGACAAAATATCAGTGACAGCCCTCTGTTTCGGCGAATCGTAGTCAAGATAGTAAGCGAGATATATTTTTTTGTTTTCAATGTCATAATCTCTCTTAGTAGCGAATGAGCCTCTTGAATAATCCGGCTCGGTTAATTGCACCTCTTGAAAAAATCTCCTTTCCGTATTGAAATGTTTTTCTATGAGTGCTTTTGTCTCATTTATATCAAGGTTGCCCGCAAAGACGACAGTCATGTTTTCCGGCACATATCTTCTGTTGTAGTAATCAAGTATGTTTTCGCGGGTTATTTTTTTTGAACACATTGAGATATCCTGTTACGGGGTAGGATGCCGGAGAATCTTTGAATACCTCATCCGCATAAGAATAGTAGATGTTCGTAGCAGGAGTGTCGTACATTATTATCTCTTTCTCGATGACTCCTTTCTCTCTGTTTACCTGCACAGAATCAAATGAGCAGTGAAGCACCCATTCCGAGAGAGTGCGGATTGCAGTCTCTTTGAATTCTTCGGATGATGCGATGAAATAGCATGTCACTTCATTTGAGGTATAAGCGTTCATTGATGCGCCTATTGCCTGAAGAGTGTCATTGTAACCGTCCTCATCATTGAATGGGGTGGTTCCTCCGGCGATTAGGTGCTCTACATAATGGGATATGCCGGCGCCGCCGTATTGTTCCTCAGTGTTGGAGCCTGTATTTACATATACATTAAAGCTTGAAGTGGCCATCTCTTCATCAGAGTAAATGAAGTATCTTAGTCCGTTATCAAGAATCCCTTCGCACAGGGTCCCCGAGAAGAGTGTTATTGTCATAAAAGTGGAAATAAAAAGAATCATTTTTTTTGTCATCAAGACCTCCTAATCGATAAATGATAATTAAATTTTTCTAAAAGTCAATTGACAGGATATTCTTATTGTTAATCTATTGACATGAGAAAATTGTTGTTATAAAATATCAATATGGAAAAAAAAGGACTGAAGATCATTTTAATTGTCATTTTGTTAGCAATGCCGTTTTTGCTGACTGCTCAAATTGAAAGATTTAAAATGTATGAAAAGAAGAATGAAGATTCGCCAAATGATTCTTTGGTTGATTCAGCATCATCGGAAGGAGACCTTTACAAAAGCGGTTATACGGACGGCCGCTTATATGCCAAGTCGAATGGTTCCAATGAAACCAACAATATCATAAATTCTCCTCTTTTGGAACCTGACGATTTAAGAAAAATTTCCAAAAAAAAGAGCGCATCCGAGTATTACCAACAGGGGTTTGAAGACGGATATTACGGAAAAACAATTTCATCAGATGATTCTGAAAAAAATGATTCTTATAAAAATTTTGCCACAATTGTGGTATCGGGCATCATGATAGCTTACATTACATTGCTTTTTATGCCATTCTTATTTCAATAGGAGGAAAGATGAAAAAAATTTCATTGATATTAGTGCTTTTTGTCTTTTTGGGCTTATCCGCGGAAAGAGTTCTTCTGGTGGATTACGCTTCAACTGTAATAGATGAAGTTCAGAGAAAGTCATTTCTTAACCTTTTTTCTGATGACCTTTCCAAATACAAAATAAGCTCCATGGTTCTCTTTGACGATGACATTCAGAACATTTGGAATGACAAGCAGTTGCTTGTCGAGAGATACGGTACGCTAGAGTATGACAGAATGATAGTATTCAAATACTATGTTTTCGGCGAAAGATTCATCATGAGAATGAGCGTTTTCAATTTCAAGACTCTTGAATTTGAAAGAAACGAAGAATTCGCACTGGAAAATCCGGAAGAATTGAAACCGGTATGTAAAAGGGCTGTGCTGGTTTTTACTCAGAATAAGACTGTTGACCAGCTTGTAGAAGTAGGGCTTTTAAGCCAGGATGAAATAAAAAGCGAATTATCTGACAGAAGAAGCGGACTTATGGGATTCACAGGTGCATTCGGATACATGTGGACATCTCCTTTGACCACAGATGGACTCTATGCCGGCGATTACAGGAAGGTGCTGATGCTAAGCGGATCAATTCTTATGGAAGTCTCCAAGAACGCGAGAATGGACATTAATTTTGAATTGCCTGTGGCAGCATCAATTGCGTTAAGCGCGGGATATATCTATATAGCAAAACCGACGACTTTCTCGCCTTACTGGGGCGGCGATATTGGAGTAGAGTATGTTTACAACAGAAAAGAAATGTACCCGAACGCATCAATTGGAGGTATATTCTTTAAACCCCGCCTTGGAATGTTGATGATGAACACTTACAATCTTTCGACATATGTGGAGTCTGGATTCAGGCTGGTGCTTACAGATTTTTTGGACAGCGGATTGGAAGTGAAGATAGGCTTGATCTTAAGGCAGTAATCATATGTTGATGATTTTGTAATTTATACTTCCCGTTTTGCGGTCATAGGCAAATTCAATCTCCTTCTTTCCGCTTGGAGAGGCGAACCCCATTGAGATATTCTTTATCGCTCCGCCGAAACCTGCAAGTCCGTGCCCTTTGAAATGGGAGAGTATGACGAACATTCTATAATTGTCCATTTCTTTGCCGATTTTGACTTTCTTGAAATATTTAGGATTCTCATTCTCAATCTCCATCTCCCCCTCGGAATCGAGAATGTCTATGGGCGCATATCCGAACCCATGCTCCTTAGCCAGTGCGATGTGCGTGTTGGTAAAATTCCTTCTGCTTACATAAAGAACATTCGTCTCCACAAATGTGCCCTTCGTAGCTTTTACTATCCCTTCATAAAGAACATGCTTTATGTAATTCTGATTTCCGTCCTCTTCGAAGTGAACTTTGAGAGCAACCTTTTCCGTGTCAGTAACACCCAACATTCTGTAAACTTTCAAAAGCCCTTCTGAAGATATATCTGAAGTGAAATATACAACTGAGGTGTCAGACTCCTCTGCCGACATAAAGAGTGCCGCCAGACAAATGAATATTAAGAATATATTTTTCATAGTCATAATCACAATTGAGTTTTATAAATAGTCAATATTAAGATATTCGTCAAATATGTGAAAAGATGCTTGACTTTTGGCGAATAAGTGAATATTATATGAGAATGGTAGAAAAAAAGAGTATAGGTGAAATAGCAGAAGTCTTTGTCGGACTCAACATAAACAACTACAAGGATGAATTTTCATCCTCTTTCGCGAGTTCAGTACGGGAAGTAAAGATAATTTCAATTTCAAACATTGATAGTGACGGTTTTTTCACAGGAGATTTTCAAAAGATAAAGGATGTTGGAGAGAGGATAGTCAACTGCAAGGTAATTGAGGGTGATGTAGTAGTCAATTCTCGCGGAAGGTCGATAAAGAGCGCGGTTGTTGACATTGACAGGGACGGATATCTGATAAACTCAAATGTCATTGCAATCAGAATTAAGGAAGATTTCAAAAAATTCATATCTTCGGAGATTCTTGACCTTTACATAAGGCAGGGAAGAGCCGCAAATGAGATAATCAAAAGTTCCAATGCCTCAACTATGCTTGTTCTCACGAAAGAGATACTTCGCAACATAACAGTTCCCCTTCTTGATGAAGCAAAACAAACAAAAATCAGCAATCTTATTGCAATATACAGGGATATAAACAGGGAGATTGAGGGATGCAGGAACCTTCTTTCAACACTCTCCTCAAACATAGTAAACATGATGGAAGAGGAATGAATGACTCTATCTAAAAAGTTTTTTAGAGACGAACCGCCGAAAAAACGAGAGAGTGAGTTCGAGTTTGAGCGGAAGATCCGCAGGTCAATGGACTCTGAGGCGAGGTTTTGGATGAGAAAGAATGATTTTCTGGCAAAAACCTTCTTTCTCAAATATGTTTATCTGAAGGGAAATTCTGAAAGTTCCATAGTGCTTAATCCTGATTTTGACTTTTTTGCTTTTGCAAAGTCAGAGAAAGACATTTTAAGCAGAATTAATAATGAGATAAAATATCTCTTTGAAAATAACGAGATGTTTAAATCACTTCAATGCATGTTTGAAAGAGGCGAAGCAGGCGAGTTTGACAGGACGGAGAGACGGTTGAAGAAAAAGTCATTGAAGACAGTGATAGATGCAATCAATTCAAAGGAAGAATTCAATACATTAAACGGGTTTTCACGCTACCTAAAAAACAAGTATGAACCCTCAAAGGATTTTACGGGAATGGGAACCAGGTATCTCAGGTCTGAAATGTCGGAAGAGCTAGAAAGTGAATTGCTCTCCGGAATAAGCAATGAGCTTAAAAGATTTGGTAGCAAAGTTCTTGTCTATGACCTGTCATTCTCCAATGAATCATTGTATAGCGGAATCGTTAGAAAATGCAGGGATGCAAATAAAAGCGCAGTCTTCTTCTTCAATGGAATCAACAACAATGAACCTGCCTATTTTTTCATGAAGACATGGTTTCTCGGATACAGAAATGTTGAGGTAAACTGCATAAAAGAGCCATGGTACAAAAATACTTTTACAGACAAAAAAGGATGCTTGCAGAAATACGAGCTTGTTTTTGGTAACATTATTGACATTGACACAGATGAAAAGGCGCATTTTCTTGATGATGAGTCAGTGACGATTCTAAAATCATTCGTAAAAATTCTTGAAAAAAAGAGCAACATACCAAAAGAGAATTATATCTATTATTTTCTTCTTGAAATCATGGATGAAAAGTCCATTTCGTACATAATAGATAATTTTTCATTTCTGACTTACAAAAATTATTACGAATTGAGGAAGAACCTTGTTGATGAAGGGCTTTTGTCGAGGGCATATTCAATTTACGGAGAGACATACTCGCGGGCAAATGTTGATCCTGTGATGATGGTGTGGGATAGGATGAACAATAACAAAAAAGAAGTATTCTTCTCCAACTTCAAGAGAATGGTGGCTTTGACAAAAGAACAGAATCTGACATCTTATGAACTGAAAAGGAGAATTGATGATGCAGGCAGGAATGTGTCAAGGGATGCCATAGCAGTCAATGACTATAACCTCAACATATCAAATTATCTTCCTGATGCGAACCTGAGTCCCTCACAGAAAATTGAAGAGACAGTAGAAAAACTCAATAAATCCGTTGATACCATCTCAGAAAGAATCAGGGAACTCTCCCGTCAGTTAGGTAGGTTCAAGTAAAATCTATTGCGAATATTCAATTATTCGCTTGACAATTTCCTATTTTTGTGTTATAATATCTTCAGTTCTAAAAAAGCTTCTCTCTTTTCTCTTCCCGCATGATTCTATTTTTAAGATAGAAAATTCTACTGCGGGGATGAGTAAGGAGCTCTGCTACAAATTGCATTACGCAATGTAAGTAGCGGAAGGTCGAAAGAGAATTCAAAATATTTAATTACGGGAGAAATCATGAATTATGAAGTGCCATCACACATTTTCCACACCCAGACCGTTGCGAATAAGTTAATATTCGCAAGATATAAAGAATATATGTATAATTCTCTCGGTATTCTTAATAATTTGTTAAATACAAGTGATTTGAAGTCTAATGTTCATTCTGTCTCTCTTTTTGAGCGGGTGGTGGTTCGCCTCAATTGACCAAGGAGGCGCGGCATAACATAAACAAAGGAGGAAAAGTATGAACGGACTAACGCTTAAATGTGAAAAAAACACTAAAATCACAATCACAATAGCCGGTTATGCCTATCCGGAGGAGAGGTTCTCCTTTGACAGCGAATGGTTGACTGTCCATGTTGATGTCGATGAAAAGGGGTCTTGCATAAGGAAAACAGACCCAGCCCTTCAGACAAATGAACTCTGCGAACTTGTTGAATTTTTTGATAATGCGCTCAATGAAAAGAAGAGCAGGGATTACAAAGCATTCATAGAGCCGTGCCTTTTCTTCCGCTATCTTGGTAAGGATGAAAAAGGTCTGTTCCACTTCTCCATATATCTCGACTATGAGCTAAAGCCATCGAGAACTCCCATGACATACAGGAGAAAATTTGCCCTTACAAAAAAAGAAATCAAAGGAGTAATCGAAAATCTAAAATATCAGTACAAGAAGTTTCCCTTTCTCGCGCCGGATACAATACTCATAAGTTCAAAGAATTTCATCTTCCAACGTTATGAGAGAGTGAGCAGAAACAATTACATGGATTGGTTGAAGGAGATGTATCTGTTGTCAAATAAGAAGATGGATGGTGAAATAATAAAGAATCTGAGTGAAAATGAGCTTGAGAAAAGAGCGGTAAGCGAGGGTTGGATAATCATAAAGCTTGATAGGGTAGAGGAACAATGGGTCATCACATTCAAGGAGATGAATGAGAGGACAGCGCACTTCATCAGAAGTTTTGCTGAAAGAAACAGGGACTCTCTCATGAGAAATGCCTTCTACGAGAACACCATTGAGCTTAGAAGTTCTGTAAGTTATGAGAACAGGTTCCTTCTATCGATTGAAGTGCTTGAAACAGAGAATTTCAAGCTGAATCCTGAAAAGTATCCGCTCATAAGTTAATTGAAAAAGGAGGTATCATGTTTGAAGAGATAGGAATTTACGGTTACAATTCAATAGAACTCGGAATTCTCTGCGGTATTGTCTCGGGTGACCCTGTGCTTCTCATTGGAGCGCATGGGTCAGCCAAGACAGCATTGTGCGAAAACCTTGCAGTAGCCCTTCATTTGAATTACCATGCTTATGACGCATCAAGAGCAATGTTTGAGGACATAGTCGGATTTCCCGACCCTGAGTCAGTAAAAAACAAAACCATAGAATACATAAAGACACCCATGACAATCTGGGACAAGGAGTTCATTCTGATTGATGAAATATCGAGAGCCCAAGTATCAATGCAGAACAAATGGTTGGAGGTCATTCGTTCCCGTAAAATGATGGGGGTGAGGGTAGAACCGCTTAAGTATGTCTTTGCCGCTATGAATCCCCTCTCCTATGCCGGAGCAGAGCCTCTTGACGAAGCCCTCATTGGACGCTTTGCCACGATAATAAGGATGCCTTCAATAGAGACGCTTGATGACTCTGTTATCCTTAAAATAGCAAGCGCAAAGAACAATGATGATGCAAAGCTTTTAAGGGAGAAGAGAATAAATACGCATAACAACAGCACCAAGAAAAGCATAGAGGATACAATCAGATATGTGACAGAGAGATTTGAAGATGATAATCTCACAAAGAGAGCGCAGAATTTCATCCTATCAGCCAAAGACATTCTCATAGAGGATAACCTTCAGATTGATGGGAGACGCATAGGTATGCTCTTCAGGAATTACAAGATAATGAGCCTTCTTATCGAGCAAAAGTGCGGGTTGACGGAAGAGAGGGAGGGAGTCAATGAAACATTGAGGTTCTCCCTCCCTCATAATGTCAATGAGTCAAGAATCTCCGACACAAAACTAAAAGCCATCGGAGAAAAAATCACAGATGCAATGAAGACAGGGATCAAAAGGAAGTTTGTGTTTAACAGCAAGACAATGAAAGAGACAACTGAAAAGTTCATCAAGGAGAACAGCAAGAGGGAGAGACCTGAGAATGACAAGACAGTGCAGAAGTTCATTGAGGAGTTCAAGACAGCGAAGGAGAGAAAGGACATAACCTCTCTTGCGGAAGTTGCCGAAGCGATTTTGAACCTGATGCAAGAGAAGAACCTTAACATATCATGCACGATGCATGAGCTGTTGATGGATTCAATATATGAACTCATGATAGAGCCGCCGAATGGATTCAACTCTTTTTACGCCTCATACTGCATTGATGCAAATGACTGGAAGATGATTATGTCGGAATTCATCTGCGAATCCATCAAGCGTCCGGGAGAAAAGATTGATGCGAGAGAGAGGGATGCCCTCGTTAAGGAAATTGAAAGCTCTTTATAAGGAGGAAAAATGAAGGTAAAGGGATTATTGGAATTTTATTATGACTCCAAGAACAAGGTCAGCATGTGCGAAGAGAAGACAACGGATGTTAGTATTGACGATCTATTCATGTTTGAAGGGAGATTGGGTTCGTTCGACTTCAGATTCAAAAATCATGCGAAGAATGAGCATTTCAAACTGAAAATGTGCGTCAAGGAAAAAAACAGGAAGATGATAAAGGAGGGAGCCGCCATTTACTCAAACAAAAGAGGACTGATGAATTTCATAAGTGAGCAGAAGAAGCTGAGTTCGGACAAAAAATATGCGGAACTACTTGTAAAATGCGAGGACTTCTTTGAAAAGAGGAAAACCATGAAAAACAGAGGGTTTCACGAAACCGGAAAAGAACTTGGTATGATAAATGAAGTGAATCTCATTCAAAGAAAGGATGTAGTTCTTCATGACAATTCAAGCGAAGGAAAAATCTTCGTAAAAAGCTGTTGTGATGCTGTGTATGTGATTGCAATTGAAGGAGAGAGAGATATAAAAGGTGCAAGAGTGAAGAGTCTCAAATACCTGCTTAAAACAATGTCGGACAGGAGATACTATGCGAGACATGACTCCAGACCCGCTTACTTTGCCTTCGACGGAAGTGATTTTTATCAGAATGACGCTATCAGGAGTTTTCCGGACAACTTCATTGAAAAGCTTGACAAAGAGGGATTCCTTTTTCACACGGACAGCATAACAGATTACATTCCCAAGCCGCACCTTGAAGCAAGATACATAGTGAAAGTGCCTTCCAAGAGCTACATAATCAAAAACATTGAGCGCATAGCAAAGAACGTGAGACCGCCGATTAAACAAAAGCACTTCATAATCAATGAACCGTTTCATGTGGATGTTGCAAAGGATGCGACTCTGATAGATGACCCTGAGGAAGCTACTGCCATCTATTCAAAGTTTGTCGCCGGAAAATATTATCTTCCGGATGGATCAATGTCTATTGCGAGAGTGACGGGTCACGATGAGCCATACTATGCATATCTTGTCCTTCCGAAGAGAGGTTCAAATGGATTTTGATTTGACAAAAAGAATCAATGTCACAATGTACAAAAACAGAGTTCTTGATCAGAATGTAGATGATTTTATGAGGTCAAAGAGAAATGAAAATGATGGAGAGATGATAGTCGGCGGTACGAATGAGATGAAAGATCTTATTTATGAGCTTGCGGGAACTAACATAATTGAAACAAATGATGTTGAAACAGCATCGATGGAATATTTCATGAATGAATATAGGATAAAGATAAATCCGAACTTCATAAA
>JBFXGO010000052.1:0-11474 GCA_050239825.1 bacterium | reverse complement strand
CGCCTAAGGTCATTTTTGTCCTGCACTCTCTTTATGTACCCCTGCTTTTCAAGGTCAGTCGCAATCTTTGACATTCTCGGCAATGAGACCCACAACTCTTTTGCCAGTTCTGATATCGAAGCACTCTTTTCTGAGAGAGAGCATAGGACCATTATCTGGTTTATTGACATCCCGACCTCTCTTTGAAGCAATGCTTCAAGAAAGTAAATCTCTTTGAAGACATGCTTGAGTTCGCAGTATTTCTTCATTTACTCCTGCTTTATTATTTTGTTAACATTGTTAAGTATATGTTTTTTCCATTAAAATGTCAAGTCCCTCTGTTTATGTGCATCTTGTCTCCTTCATTACTTTTCGGCTTTGTGAAATAAATATATTTTCACTATTGACATTTCAAATAAAAGAGTTAAAATAAATTTATTAAATCCAAAGGAGAAGTATGAAAGAAATCAACTATCTTTCGAAAAATTTGACCGGGTTCCTTTTTCTTTTCATTATCTTTATGATGCTCACATTCCCATTCAACATTCAGGAAGCAATAGCGGGCGTAATCGCCTCTTTGCTGATCTCTATATTTTTTCACAGGATGTTTGCATTATATTCGTTTAGGGACCCCCTTTTGCTCTCTCTGCTTAACCTCTTCGCCTACCTTTTTTTCCTTCTTTTTGAAATTCTGAAGGCGAATCTTCAAGTTGCGAAGATTGTACTTTCACCCAAAATTGCAATCACTCCCGCCATAGTGTCTTGCAAGACAATTCTTGAATCGGAATTTGCAAAATCCATTCTCGCCAATTCAATAACTCTCACACCGGGCACTCTAACCGTGGATATTATCGGCAATACTGTTTATGTGCATTGCATTGACATCAAAGACATTTCCGAAGAGAATGCATACAAAAGCATAGTGAAACCTTTTGAAGACAGGATAAAGAGGTTCGCAATATGAATACACTATATTCTTTGTGGTTTTTGATTTTAGGACTCTCTGTCATACTGATAATTATCAGATTCATGCTCGGTCCGAAGATTCAGGATAGAGTGATTGCTCTTGATATGTTCACTACAGTCACAAGCGGAGGATTGGTTCTTCTCTCCGCTCTGATGAAATCAGCTTTGCTTCTTGACATATCCCTTGTGTATGCAATTCTGTCATTCGTCTCTGTTCTTGTTATAGCAAGATACCTTGAAGAGAGGAAGGCAAAATGAATATAATTGCATATATATTAATATTCATAGGAGTCGCCTTCTCTTTTTTGGGAGCTTTGGGGATAGTTAGGATGAAGGATATTTACAATCGCCTTCAAACATCCACAAAGGCGACCACTCTCGGCGCATTCGCCTCAATAGTCGGAGTGGGATTTTTATACCCGTCATGGATGCTGAAATGCATTGTAATTGCATTTTTCATTCTATTCACTTCTCCAATAGCATCCCATTCCCTTGCAAGAGCAACTCACAAATCAGGAATTAAATTGAATAAAGACGAATTCGATTCACTTGAATCAGAAAATAAGGAGGGATGATGCTCTTACTTATAATATTTATATTCCTCTTCATTCTCATTTTTCTTTCCGCTCTCTATGCAATATTTTCAAAAGACCTTCTCTTTTGCGTCATATCGCTTGGGGTGATGAGTCTTTGTGCATCAATAGTCTTTTTCATTCTCAATGCTCCTGATGTCGCAATAACCGAAGCGGCTGTTGGAGCGGCTCTCACCACTGCAATCTATGTCTTCGGAGTAAGAAGAACAGAGAGGGAGGACAAATGAGAGAGACAAATTTCAATACAGGCAGATTCTTTGCGCTCATAATAGTCGCAGTGCTCGGCTTATTCATGATTTCACCTTTCTTTGAAACAGAATCAGGCATAAAAGTAAACCCGAAGCTTGAAAATCTTAAAGAGAGGGTCTCTCTCCACTATGCATTGAAGAATGTCAATGAGGCGTCCAAATCCGTAGAGGAGTGTCAGGGTGACTATTACACATGCAGAGAGGAAGTGAAATGCAATTATGTAACATATAAAGAGACAAGGAATGCCGAAACAGGACCTGCGAATCTCGTGACTTCAATTGTGCTTGATTACAGAGCATTTGACACACTGGGCGAGATAACTGTTCTTTTCATATCGATTCTCGGAGTGGCTCTTCTGATGTCCGGTCTTCCGGCTCTTCCAGTAATGAATGAATCACTAATTCAAAGCGCCGGAGCAAAATTCCTTGTTCCCATAATAATGCTTACGGGAATCTATATATTCATTCACGGACATCTGACTCCGGGAGGAGGTTTCCCCGGAGGAGCAGTAATTGCAACAGGATTTCTCCTGATGTTCGTGACATCAGGAACATATAAATACAGAAGCAAAAGATTCAAAGCTGTTGAAACATCTGCAGGAGCAATAATCATAGTCCTCGCATTGGCAGGACTCATATTCAAAGATTCATTCTTTGCTAATTTCATTCCCAATGGAATCGTGGGAGAGTTTTTCAGCTCATTTTTAATAGTTATTGTTTATTCCCTTATAGGAATAAAGGTGGGTTCTGAGCTCTCTGTCGGAATGAGAAATCTTTACACCGGAGAGAAAGATGATTGACAACAGATTGATATATGTGATGTCCATAGTTCTCTTTCTTACAGGGCTCTATGGGATTCTGACAAAAAGAAATATCATTAAAATGCTTATTGCTGTAAGCATAACTGAGACAGCAGTGAATATTTTTCTTGTCGGATTAGGCTACATTTCAGGTTCGGCGGCTCCAATACTCAGCGATTCATTGAAACAGGTGAACTTGACCGGAAGCAATATTTCCGACCCTCTCCCCCACTCTCTTGTTTTGACTGCAATCGTTATAGGAGTGGGCACAACTGCTCTTGGAATCGCTCTTGCAGTGAGGCTATACAGCAATTACAAGACTCTCAATATAAACAGAATGGGGGACAAAGATGAATTATAATTCTGCAATCCTTCTCATTGTGGCTCCCCTTCTTATGGCTTTTTTATCTCTTCCAATAGGTATGTTTAACAAGAGAGTTCCGGCCCTCCTTCTCGTGCTGACAAATGCATTCTGCTTCTTTTTTTCAACTTATCTTCTGACTATTGTGGCTTTAAAAGGTCCTCTCGTTTCTGTAATAAGCGGTTTTGAACCGCCATTCGGAATAAATCTTGTTCTCACATACACATCCCTTCTTCTCCTGTCTCTCATTTACCTTATAATCCTCGCCGCATCCGTTGTTTTTGTTTCAAAAAAGACTGATGAAAATACAGTGAAAGTTTCATCACTCCTCTTCCTCTTTACTGCATCCGCTTCGGGTCTGCTTCTGACGGGAGACATATTCAATATGTTTGTCTTTTTTGAAATATTTGCGGTAGCAAACATATCGCTGATAACTCTCAATAAGAATAAATCTTCCTTAAAAGGAGCATTCAAGTATCTCCTTCTCTCTTCAATCGGATCTGCATTCTTTCTTTTTGCAATAGGAATGATATACGGCACTCTCGGCACTCTCAATATTGCAGAGATAGGACTAAGGTTTCACGAACTCTCGCCTCTCACAGGTTCATTCATATTCATAATGTTTTTAGGCGCGATTCTGTCAGAGACAGAGACATTCCCTTTCAATTTCTGGATAACAGACTCATACGGAGGAGCTAGGAACTTTGTAAATATCCTTCTCGGCTCCGCAAGCTCAGTCGCGGCATTGTATGTGTTTTTCAGAATATTTTTAACTATTATCGGCTACCCCATAAACAACCGCTATGAGTTTCTCGTATCTGTCGATGGACGCACCATCGTTGCTTTCATTTCGGCATTTTCAATCATTGCCAGCGAGGTAGCCGCATTATCCTCAAAGAATGTGAAGAGAGTTCTCGCTCTCTCCTCTGCATCGCAGATGGGTATGATTCTCTTCGCCTTTTCGATTTCTGATTTCAACTCTCTCTCTGCGGCATTGGTGCTCATACTAAATCTTTCATTATCCAAAGCCATCCTCTTCCTCTCTTCGCACGAAATAATGAAGGGAAATAAAGAAAAAAACATTGACAGTTTATCAGGCGGCTTAAAGAGAAGCCCCCTCTTTTCAATTCTCTTTATATTCGCAGCTCTCTCTATGGTGGGATTTCCTCTAACCCTCGGTTTCTATGGAAAGACAGCTCTAATAGCATCTGCAGTTTCGACATCCAACTATTTTGTGATTCTCATTTCGATTGTTCTTCTCGCATCAGTGGCGGAGCTTTTCTACTATTTTAGAATGATGCATAAGCTTTTTGTTTTCAGGCAGACTGACGTCAATGAAAAACCTAGATTCAATTTATTCTATGCGACTTCAGGCATTCTGCTTGTAGCAGTCATGGTACTTTTGATTGTTTTGCCGAAATTCACTGAAAGAATCGTTTCATCTGCTGCGAAAGACATGATGGACAAAACAACATATATGGAGAGAGTTTTAAAAGCAGGGGACTTAAAATGATACTATACTCATTACTGTTCACTTTTTCCACAGCAGTATTGTCTCTGTTCGTGAGAAAAGAGTACAATTATGTAAGATGGATTCTCTATACAGTAGTTCTGGCCGCTCTCACATTCCTCATCTATACGATGAATGGAATATGGGGATACTCTGAGTCAGTCAGACTTCTCAGCATAGGTGCTGTTGATTTCTCACTAAATTTCAAGGTCACCCCTCTGGGATGGCTTTTTTCATTTTTCACCACGGCCATCTCTCTCATAATTTCACTCTTTTCCATTGTAAAGAACAGGAGTGAAGAGAGCGAAAAAAGCATTGGATTTTTCTGGATGCTCCTTTCAGCGGCTAATATCGGAATATTCCTCTCCTCCGACCTACTCACTCTCTTCATATTTTGGGAGGCAATGACATTCCTATCATTTTTTGTGATTTCTCCGGGCTGGACAAAATCATTCAGAGCAGTCAACTATTATTTCATTCTTTCAATTCTCGGCGCATTTGCAATGCTTGTGGGAATCTTCTTCCTTTATTCCAAGAGCAGCACTTTCAATATTGAATCAAACATTGCGCACCTTTTCGTTCTCTATGAATTGAATTCTTCTCAGGCAGTCTTCATAACAATAATGTTCATCCTCGGATTCTTCACAAAATCCGCTCTCATACCTTTCCACATCTGGCCTGCTGAAGCGCATGCAGAGGCGCCGGATGATTTTTCATCATACCTTTCCGGGATAATGATTAAATACGGCTTGTACGGAATAGTCTTATTCCTTGTGCCTCTGTTCGTATTTCTGATGAATTATTCGCAGACACAGCCGATGTCAAACCATATACCTCTATTCTCGCACATTCTAGCATGGGTGGGGGCAATAACATCCATTGTTGCCACATTTCTCGCAATAAAATCAAATGATATGAAGCAGTTGGCGGCATGGTCAACCGTGGGAAACATCGGGTATGCCGCAACATCAATATTCATTCTATCATCAATGGGAGTTGCGGGCGGGATTTTTCACATAATAAACCATGCCATTTTCAAGACAGCAATATTTTTGTCTCTTGCGGCTGTCAAATATAGAACGCATGAGAGGGAGATGCATCGTTTGGGCGGACTCGCGTACAAAATGCCTGTCACATTCTTGACATTCCTTCTCGGCATAATAGCTGCCGCCGGCATACCGCCCATGAACGGATACGCTTCAAAGTGGATGATCTATCAGTCTCTCCTCTCGGGTAGATTCCCGTTTCTTGCAACAATGATATTTTTGTCTTCAACCGGAGCATTCATGTATCTTTTCAGGGCTCTTCATTCGATTTTTTTAGGACAGCTTCCTTCAAAATTCGATGATGTGAAAGAGGTCCCGTTACTGATGCAGATTCCCATGTACATTCTGATGGCTCTCATGGTTCTCATTGGAATTTTCCCGGGAGCAGTTCTGATACCAATAAATAGTGTTCTTAAATCACTCAATATGGAACAGATAAAAGTCACATACACTACAATGTACTCTATGCTCTCATCTGTCGATGCTCCTGTTGTATTTCTTGTCTTTGTAGGTTCATTTGCCTTTGCATTTGTCCTCTACCTCATAGGCAAACCGAGTAAACATGTGGAGCTTCTTGACAATTACACTGCGGGACAGGACCCGAAGGAATTCGGGCTCACGCGGGAGATGTACCATTTTGCATTGAAGTTCTATGAGCCCTTTGAGCACATGTTCGACAAATACAAACGCACTGACACAAAGGAGTTTTATGATTCATCGGAAAGAAAAATAAATGAAGTGGGCAATTTCATCAAGAAATTTTATTCGTCAAATCCGAGGAGCGCTGTTTATATCTTCGCTCTCTCAATTGCTCTAATAATCATATACGGGTGGTTCGCATGGTAAATTCAATACTGAGATTTTTATTCGCCGCTGTCACAAGCATTGTTCTCGGTCTTCTCTACATCGGAATAGGAAGAAAATTCATCGCAAGAATCCGCCGCCACTATGCCGGACCATTCTATCAGTCATTCATTGATGTGATAAAGCTCTTCTCAAAGAAATCAATATCTCACAACTGGGTAATGGATTTCGGAGTGATGATGGGATTCGCGGGAATAATCGCAACAATAATTTTCATGCCCATAGGACCATTCAATGTCTTCTCTCAGATGCAGGGAAACATCATCATAATTATATACTTCATGACAATAGGATATTTAGGCATGGCAGTAGGTGTCGCCGCCTCCGGAAACCCCAATGCCACAATAGGAATAGCGCGCGCTTTGACTCTGATGCTCGGTTATGAGATTCCATTCGTCTTGACCGTAATACTCCTTGTCTTCGCCAACAATTCATCCCTGCTTCAGGTGATGGTTGTCAATCAGCAGGGAGGAATGCTTGAATGGAATGCAGTGAGATATCCCCTCGCATTCTTCGCCGCTCTGATAGCTCTTCAGGGAATGCTCGGAGAACAGCCATTTGACGCCATGATAGCTCCTTCGGAGATAGCATCGGGTCCCATGGTTGAACTGAGCGGAAAATTCTTGGGCTTCGGATTTTTACAGCATGCGGCTCAGATATTCCTTGAGACAGGCATAATAGTAAACATGTTTTTGGGAGGAAGCCAGAACTTTTTTATATTTTTTGCAAAACAGCTTGCCTTATATCTTCTCACAGTGGCAGTATCGGGAATTTTCCCAAGGTACAGATTTGAAGACGCAGTCAAATTCTTCTGGATGGCTCCGACTGCGCTCGCAGTAATTCAGTTAATAATATTCATAATATAAAGAGGAAATTATGCTGTTAACTTCCACAAATGAAATCAAAGACAAAGGAATGGAGCAGATTCTGAATTTTTTCAGGAAAAAATCCCTTTGGATGCTCCATTACTGCACAGGATGCGGAGCTGTGGAGCTTCCTCCCACAATGACCTCGCGGTGGGACATGGAGCGCTTCGGCATGGGTCCCATGGCGACTCCCCGTCAGGCAGACCTGCTTTTAATAACAGGGTACCTCTCAGTAAAATCATTAAAGAGGGTCATATACACTTACGAACAGATGCAGGAACCGAAGTGGGTCATTGCATTCGGTTCATGCCCAATTAACGGCGGAATTTATTATGATTCTTATTCTGTGATAAACCGGCTCGCGCTCTATATGCCTGTTGACCTATCGATAGAGGGGTGTATGCCCCGTCCAGAGGCGATAATAGACGGGTTCACAAAACTTATGAAGGCAATTGAAAAGGGAGAGGCCGTGGGATACAAAAAATACAAAGAGAATTACGAGTGGTACAAAACAAATCAGAGAAATGTTCTCGAACGCACATCGGCAGTCCTGAAAGAGGAGGCATAATGGAACAGAAAGATTTAATCTTAAAGATAAAAGAGAGTTTCTTAGATGCTGAAGTGAACATAACCGATGCAAAGCAGTTTTCTATAACTGTTGAGAAGAATGAGATAGTGAGGCTTCTCTCCTTTATGCAGATGCTCGATTTTCAACAGCTCGCAATTATATCCGCTGTTGACTGGATAAAAGAGAATAAATTCGAACTTGTATACAATGTCTTTTCTTATACCCACATACAACAGGTTCTCATAAAGACATTCATTGACAGGGATAAACCGAAGATTCAGTCAGTAATGAATCTTTGGGAGGTGGCGCAGATGTATGAGAGAGATGTGCATGAGTTTTTCGGAATAGATTTCGAGGGAAACAATGACCTAAGGCCTCTCATACTTCACAATTGGAAGGACAAACCGCCCATGAGAAAAGATTTTGACTCTCTTAAATATTCAAATGAGATTTACGGAACATTTAAAAAGAGCGAGGAAGTATGAGCGAAATACTTACTTTAATGGGAATGGAAGACCAATACAAAAAGTATGAACTTTTCTTCGGTCCGAACCATCCGGGAATGCACGGTAATTTTTCATACATAATCACTGTTGAGGGACACACAATAATGAAGATAGACCCTGATGCAGGACTTCTGCACAGAGGTTTTGAAAAACTTGTAGAGCAGAGAATGTGGATGCAGAATATTTCTCTGATACCGAGAATATGCGTTCCGGAGCCTGACATCAATGAAGCAATATATTCAATAGCAGTTGAAAAACTGATGGGAATAGATGTTCCTGAGAGGGCGCAGTATATAAGAACAATAATACTTGAAATGGCGCGAATGGGCGCATTTCTCTTCGGGTTCGGAGGAATAGGAGGATCAACAGGGCTTTACACTGCGTCTTACTGGACATCTGCCGACAGAGATTATCTCCTCGATTTGTTTGAATGGCTCACAGGAGCAAGAGTCTATCACATGTTCATTCTTCCGGGCGGAGTGAGAAGGGATATACCGGACGGATGGCTTGAAAAGCTCTCCGAAACTGTAGATTACCTACAAAAGCGGCTTTACGAGTATGACAGACTTATATACAATAATCCGCTCATAGTAAAGCGTCTTGAGGGATTGGGACCAATTACCAAGGAAGATGCAATGAAATTCGGGATAACAGGTCCGAACATAAGAGCAACAGGAATAAAGTATGACACAAGAAAAGCTGTTCCTTACGCCGCGTATGACAAAATAGATTTTGAAATCCCAGTGCAGAGCGACGGAGACGGGCTTGCCCGCGCAGTGCAGAAGAGAGAGGAGTTTCAGGTCTCTCTTGATATTATAAAAAAAGCTATTCATCAAATTCCCAAGGGAAGCGTGCGCGCAAAGATGCCGAACCCTCTCAAGTTCAGAGTCCCAAAAGGAGATGTCTATGTAAAGCTTGAGACTGCGCACGGAGAGCATGCTTATTACATTGTCTCAGACGGAGGAGATAAACCGTATAGAATGGCAGTAAGAGGCGGCTCATTTACTGCGGGTCTTGTTTACGCGCAGAAGGCTCTTGTGGGAATGAGAATTGAGGATGTTGCATTGTGGATGGCTACAATGGACATTTGTCCTCCTGACTTTGACAGATAGGAGATAAAATGAATTATAAGAAAAAATCTTTATTAGGACCTTTAAGCTCTCTCAAATATCTCTTTCATGACCCTATTACTGTGAGGTACCCGAAAGAGCAGAAGAAGACTTATCCCGAACATGAAGGATGCTCTCCGCAATACAGGGGCAAACACACAAATGACCTTGAGAAATGCGTCGGATGCGGCACATGCATGGATATATGTCCGACAGGAGCTATTGAGATGGTTGAGGCAGATGATGTAAAGGATAAGGCAGGCTCCACAAAGAAACGCCCTGTGATTGATTACGGCAGATGCTGTTTCTGCGGATTCTGTGTTGATGTGTGCACAAGCTCCTCTCTCTCAATGTCACGCGAATATATTCACACATTTTTAACTCCTTTTGATTCGCATTCAAAAGATGCAGGAGATTTGATTTCAAATGATTTTGTGCGCAGGCCTGATTCTTCATTCTCCGAAAATCCGGGTTGGAATACACCTGATGAATGGTCATGGCTCTCTCTTGACAGAATGGTCATGGGAGTAATGGAGCCGAAGGAGAGAAAGGATTCATTTGTGGAGATGGTCAGGGGATACTCAAAAGAGGAGGCGGTAAAAGAGGCCCAGAGGTGCGTTGCATGCGGACTCTGCAAAGAGGCATGCCCTATTCACATGGACATACCCGAATATATTGATGCAATATGGAAAGACGACATAGATGAGTCAGTAAAACAGATTTACAAAACAAATCCTCTTCCTGAAGTGTGCGGAAGAGTCTGCACACACAAGTGCGAAACAGCCTGTTCAATAGGACTCAGAGGAGACCCTCTCGCAATAAGGTGGCTTAAAAGATATGCGGTTGATTCTCTTCCTCTTGAAAAATACAAATCAGTCATTACAAACAATGCAATAAAACCTGTAAATAAAAAAATAGCAATTATTGGAGGCGGACCGGCCGGGCTATCTGCCGCATTCTTCCTCTCTCTTATGGGATACAAAATAACTATATATGAAGCTGATGAAAAAGCGGGCGGAATAATGAGGTACGGGATACCTGCATACAGACTTCCCGACTCTGCCCTCGATAAAGATATTGACTTCATAAAATCCTTGGGAGTTGAGATAAAGACTAAGACATATGTGGGAAAAGATGTTTCATTTGATTCATTACAAAAAGATAATGATGCGGTTATTCTATCAACAGGATTCAATCTCGGAAGAAGTACAAGAATTCCCGGCTCCCAGTCAAAGGGGGTTGTTCAGGCGCTTGATTTTCTAAGCGATACAAGGGATTTTGCCGCTAAGAAGAAAAAAGAAGTGGAGATAACGGAAAACATACTTGTCATAGGAGGCGGAAATGTGGCATTTGACTGCTCAAGGAGCGCCGCACGGCTTCAGATGATGAAGTACGGAAAAGTCAAGGTTACTCAGATATGCCTCGAGACTCTTGATATTATTCCAGCTGATGAAGAGGAGATTGATGAAAGCGCTGAAGAGGGCGTGGTTCTAATATGCGGAAGAGGGCCGAAACAGGTTCTTCTTGATGAGAGCGGAAGAGTGAAGGGCTTGGACCACATGAAGTGCGAAAGCGTCTTTGATGAAAAAATGAATTTCAATCCACACTATAATGAAGAGGATCAAGCGATATGCGAAGCCACAATGATTATTGAGGCAATAGGACAGGCGCCTGATTATTCATATATAAGCGATGATGTGAAGAGCAAAATGAAATTTGAGAGAGGAAAGATAGTACTCAATGAGAAGAATGAAACAGGAGCTGAAAAAATATACGCCGCAGGAGACATTGTAAAGGGCCCTGATATTGTCAATGCAATCGCAGACGGACTCCGCGCCGCAATCGCAATTGATAAGAAACTTAACAAATGAATGGGGACGGTGCTTGACATCTTGACATTTCAGGATATATTCCTGCTATAAATTTTACCTAATGATGATAATTGTATATCTTTGAAATATTTATTTTTTGAGATTTCAACATACGTAAAGCACATTTCTCCATGCAGATAGCACAATAGTTCGGCTCTAATTTTTTTCCATTTATGTTCATTAAACT
>JBFXGO010000051.1:0-11940 GCA_050239825.1 bacterium | reverse complement strand
GGAATTATAGATAAAATAATTAATCTGTTTTTTTATATAGCAATTACCTAAAAGGAGGATATTTTGGCTGATATAAAAACTTCTGACATAAGGAACATAGCTCTTGTCGGCCATGGTTCTGCCGGTAAGACCAGCATAGGAGAGGGTTTCCTTTTCAACGCAAAGGAGACCACCCGTCTCAATAAAGTTGACGAAAAGAATTCAACCCTTGACTACAATTCCGATGAAATTCAAAGAAGCATTACTATAGGTTTGAAGCTCGCCACAATAAAATGGAATGACAGAACAATCAATTTCATAGACACCCCCGGCTTTCCGGATTTCTTCGGAGAGGTTGTCTCCGCTTCAAAAGTCGTCGAATCTTTTGTCTTTGTCCTTGATGCGACAAGCGGAGTAGATTTGGGAACAGAGAATGCATGGGCTCTTATGAAGAGAGAGCATATAGGCGGACTTTTCGTGATTTCCAAAATGAAGCGCGAAAATATTGACTATGAGAGAATTGTATCCGATATAAAAAATATACTCTCCGAAAGCGCCACAATGATTCAACTGCCTTTGGGGCAGGGTCCCGATTTTTCAGGCGTTGTTGACCTTGTTACGGGAAAGGCGTACACATACAGCGGCGGAAAAAAGACAGAGACGCAGATACCGGATAACATGAAATCAAAGGTTGACTCGATGAAGAAGGAGCTCCTCGAATCCATAGCCTCCTCCGACGAGAAGCTGATGGAGAAGTTCTTTGAAGACAAACTCTCGCAGGATGACATAAACAACGGATTTTTGAATGCCGTAAAATCGGGTCAGTTGTATCCGATATGTTTCACAGATTCACTTGAAAATATAGCAAATGACCTTATCCTCGATGCTGTGACCAATTATCTGCCGGCTCCTTCGGACTCTCAGCCGAGAAAACCGCTTGAAGCATCAGATAAATACTCGGCCAATCCGGATTCATCTTCTCCGTTTGCAGGATTCATATTCAAGACAAATGTTGAGAAACACATAGGCGATATGAATTTTATAAGAGTATTTTCAGGCACTCTTAAGGGAGGAGTTGAAATTTTCAATCCTGCCAAAGGCATATCTGAAAAAGTCAATCAGATGTATATTTCATTGGGAAAAGAAAGAAAAGAGATAGATGAGTTAACCACGGGAATGATAGGCGTGCTTGTAAAACTGAAGGGCTCCAAGACATCCGACACACTCTGCGACAAAAATATAAATGCCAAATTTGCGCCAATAGCTTTTCCTCGCGCCAATGTTTCAATGGCAATCCTTCCGCTTTCAAAGGGTGATGAGGAGAAGATTTCTACGGGTCTTTCAAAACTGCACGAAGAGGACCCGTCATTCTATTTCAATTTTGACCCTGAGGTGAAACAAACACTCATACACGGACTCGGCACAATTCATCTTGAAGTTATAATAAACAAATTGAAGGATAAATTCGGAGTAAATGTCTCTCTCGAAAAACCGCGTATCAAATACCGCGAGACAATCAAAAAAACATCCTCTGCTGAGGGCAAACACAAGAAACAATCCGGAGGAAGAGGCCAGTTCGGAGTGTGTAATGTCAGATTCGAGCCATTGCCAAGAGGGACTGGCTTTGAATTTGGAAATGAAATATTCGGCGGTTCAATACCTGCCAAGTATGTTCCTTCTGTAGAAAAAGGAATAAGAGATTCTCTTGATAAAGGCACAATAGCCGGATATCCGGTTGTCGATTTGAAAGCAATTGTATATGACGGAAAATACCACGATGTTGATTCATCAGATATAGCATTCCAGATAGCCGGTTCTCTCGCGATCAAAGCGGCTATGCCTCTTGCGGACCCGATTCTTCTTGAACCGATAATGAAAGTTGAAATCACGGTCCCGGAAGAGTATATGGGAGACATAATGGGTGATTTGAATTCGAGAAGAGGAAGAATACTTGGAACAGAGCATGCAGGCAGATATCAGAAGATAAAGGCAACAGCGCCTGAAGCTGAAATGTACCAATATTCATCACAGTTGAGATCAATGACTCAGGGAAGAGGCACATTCACAATGGAGTTTGAAACATACGAAGAGGTGCCGCGCGACAGAGTGGCCAAAATAGCCGAAGAATCAAAGAAATATCAGGAAGAACAAGAAAGCAAATAGATTTCAATCATTTGTTCTCTTATAAAGAAAGAGCCCTAAAACGGGGCTCTTTTCATATACTATACTCTCTTTTAATCCAGTCTCGAAAATCCAAAACGATTACAGAGAATTCATCTGTCTTCTCTTTTAACCCATCTGTTATGCCTGATTTTGCCGACTCTTCCATAAATACCAAAATATCAAATGCCTCTTTGATGCCGAATGTGCCTATAACAGACTTCAAAGCATGCGCATTCCGCCTGATATTTTCCGAATCATTTTCATCCGCTGCTTTTTTTAGTTCTTTCAAATGACTCTCGTAGTCGAAAACGAAAGCCCTCAATATTTCTTTGAGGGCTTCTTCGTCATTTCCGAGGAGCTCCTTAATGGAGCTCAAATTGTATGTCATATATATTTACGGCTTGAATCTGTAAGGTATTGTTGTCTTCATTTCGGTCGGCACTCCATCCATTGTGCCGGGATTGAAAACTGCCTTCAAAGCCGCTTTCACTGCCGCTTCATCGCATGCGGAGTTGAGAGATTTGATTACCTTTGCAGAGACGACTTTCCCATCTTTTCCAACTATCGCCTCAACATACACGGTGCCCTCTGCTCCAATTTTCTTTGCAGCTTCGGGATATGCAGGTTGTAATATTTTGACCGGAGCTGGCTGTACTATAACCGCCGGTTTTTTCTCCTCCTCCTTTTTGACAGTGTCAACAGGAGCATTCTGCTGGGAAGAGACCTGCTGAGAAAGAAGTTGTGCCGCTGTAGGAGCAGGAGTCGTTGTCTTCGGTTCCTCTTTCTTTGTCTCTGTCTTCTTCGCCTGATTGTTTGTCTCAGTCTTCTTCGCCTCCTCCTTCTTTTCTTCGATCTTCTCCTCTGCCTTTGTCAGAAGCGTCATATCAACTTTCTTCTGTCCGCTCTTTTCAACATAGAATATATCAAGGTTGGATATCGGCTCTACGGCGCTTGTATATACATTCTCAAATGATTTCAGTGTATTGTTGACAATTATAGTTCTGTTCGGAACATACAGGAATGCGTAGGGCTGGTCATCTGCGATAATTTTCTGAAACTCCTTCCAGTAACCTGACGCTTCGCCCTTATCCATAGTTGTCATTGCAAGATTGACTATCGAATCAACGCTTCCATTGTAGTAATTTACAAAATTAAACCTTCCCACATCCTTCTTTGATGACCAGAATGGGAATGGATTAAAATCGTCGCTTACCTGCCATGACAGAACATAAGCATCGTAATCCCTTTTAAAAAGCTTCATGATGAGTGAGTCCGAAGGAAGGTCTGTCACCTTTACTGTCAGACCTGCCTTTGCAAGATGAAGAGCTATTTCATTGGCAACTTTGACCATCATTGCATCATTTCTGTCGGTTATTATGTTGAAAACATAGGGTTTGCCGTTGTATGTATATCCTTTTGTTTCTTTTTTCAAAACAGAATTCAACACTTTGACTCCGTCCGCCTTCCTGAATTCCACCGGCTTCATTTCTTCGGAATAAGCCCAGAAGGAGGGAGTTGTAGGACCATTTGCCGCAATTCCGTTTCCCTGAAGAATGTTTTTTATCAGCACTGTTCTGTCAATGAGCATCGAAATGCCGTTCCTGAATTCTTTTGAGTCAAGGGGTTTCCTTGAAGTGTTGAAGCCGAGATAGGTGTATGTGTTTCCCTTCTTGCTGACAGCAGTCACATTTTTCAATTTTCCAAGTTCGGAGAGCCTCTCAGGTGAAATATCATAAGCTATGTCAATTATTCCCCTCTTTATGTCTTCAAACATTACTGCTTGATCGGAGTATATTTTGTAAATGATCTTTTCTATGAAGGGTTTGTCTTCTAACGCATAATTTTCATTCTTTACAAGAGAGACATACTGCCCTGTCTCCCACTTTTCAAATTTGTAAGGTCCGTTTCCAACAGGTTTCCTGTTGAAGCCGGCTAAAGAAAGATTCTCCTCTTTTTCAAGAATATGTTTTGGAAGCGCCTTTATGTTTGAATCAAAGAGAGCCATCGGATATACCTTATTGAAGAAGAAGACAATTCTCGTTTCGGAAATTGCCTTTACGGAATCAATGTTTTGAAGTTTCATTAAAAGGGGATAGTTATTTGCAGGATTTTTCATTGCATTGAATGTGAATTCCACATCGTATGCGGTCACAGGCGAACCATCCTCCCACACCACATCATTTCTAAGATTATATGTAATCTTTTTCAGATCTTCCGAATATTCCCATGAAGTTGCCAGCATCGGAACAATTTTGTCATCTACATTCTTCTTGTGGAGCGGCAAAAAAATCATATCCGTCAATTCATTGTGATATATGAATGAAGGATAAAGCGGAGTGAGATTCTCCGGTTCTCCCACTATTCCCACAACTATCTCTCCGCCGGCTTCTCCCGTCTCCGGAAGGCGTGTTACTTTCTTTTCGCACGATGCAAAAAGCGCAAGTATTGCAAGCGCTATCAGAATGAAGCGTATATACCTCATCAATCCTCCTTTTATTTTTTTCATAATAATTAGATTATGAACAAAATTTAAAAAATGTCAAGTGGGCGTATTTTCAAATACCGACGAGCTACTATGTTGGTCAGCCACTAAATCAGCCCTGAGCCGTGAGCCATGTGCTATGAGCAAAATACGGAGAGATGAGTAAATAACTTGCCTTTAAAGTTCCGAGGAAAAATTCCAGTGCATCTCCGCACTGCTATTCAATGTTTGGGGACATTCCTACGGTGTGTCCCCACAACATCCCATCTTGATTAAGCGGCGAAGCGGAGTGTGCGAGCCGACGCTACACCCGCGTGTAGCCACTAAGTCAGCCTTGAGCCATGTGCCATGAGCTTAATACGGGGAGTTGATTAAATAACTTGCCTTTACAGTTCCGAGGAAAAATTCCAGTGCATCTCCGCACTGCTATTCAATGTTTTTCCGAGGACAAGCAAATCAATTCTTATTGAAAGTGAAAGCTCAAAGTCGGCGAGGACGCTCCGCGAAGACGCCCATCAAGTGGGCGTCTCCTTGCTCCGCTAACCCATCTTGATTAAGCGGCGAAGCGGAGTGTGTGAGCCGACGCTACGCTATTCGGCTGCCCACTTCAGCCGCCAATAAACAATACAGCCATTGTGAACGCAATTTTAGTATCCTCTTTTTTCAAATGTAATGAATGCGTTACAAAACAACCCCCTCAAATCGTTCCTATCTATATTTTTTTTCGCATCTTACGTCTGGCACTCTTTTTGACCTGCAATGGCATTGTCAAAGGAGGAAAAATGAAAAAAATTTTCTTAGTTCTTTTCACTCTCTCTTTCTTCATCTGTACGACTGCAGATGAGATTTCGGTTGAAATAAATACAGATAGAGAAATATCGGATAATAACTATTCAATTCTCAAAACAAAGTCTGCAGATGTAATGATAGAGAAGCGAATAGAAATTCCCCTCAATATACAGATAACAGATGTAAAATACATTCTTGAGAGAAACTCTGTTTCAAATTCATTCATTCCTATTGCGAAACCTGATTATGCAACTCAAAACAACGATTCTTTCTTTCACGAAGCTCCTCTTGAAAGAGTCTCTGTATCCGAATGCCATATCTCTAATTCGACTGTTATCATCGTATCATTTTTCCCCTTCTTAAACTCTGACACTGCAAGCGCTGTATCGGCGATAATATCGTATGAGGTGAATAACGATGAATCCAAAATAAGCAGATTCGACAGGAGCTTCTATAGTTCTAAAGGCCTCAACATTCAAAAAGCAATTTCCGACACATCAACTCTTGATATGATAATCATAACCTCTGAGAGATTTGCAGATTCGCTTATTAATTTCTGCGAATATGAGAACCTAATGGGAATCAAGACATCTATTATGCTTGTAGAGAGCATTTACTCTCTTTTTGCAGGAACAGACAAACAGGAAAAAATACGAAACTACATCAAAGTTCAGTACCTAAGCAAAGGCATCAGATTTGTTCTTTTGGCAGGCGGAGCAAACATAGTCCCTGTTCGCATGTCTTACTCGGAAATTTACTTTCATCAGGGATATATACCTACAGACCTCTACTATGCCGATATGAACGGGGGCTGGAATATGGATAAAGATGGTGATATTGGAGAGCTTATGAGCGATATAGAGGATGGATTTCCGGATATAACAGTTTCAAGACTGCCCTTTAAAAATGAAATTGAATTATCAAATCTTCTAAATAAATTCTACGGCTACATATATTTAAATAATCCTTCAAGAATAAAATCATTCCTGCACTGCGGAGCATCATTGCTTTCCGATTTGTCGGATGGAAACGGACAGTTGATGACAGAAATGCTTGTTTCAATGGACAATATAAAGGATTTTTCAAATACCAAACTGTATGCTCCGACTGTTGACACATTCAATACCCCCTCCTCCTATATCGGAGACCTTCAGCTCAACAGAGCGAATTTCACGAACGAAATATCGGCAGGCCACCACCTGATAAACCACATAGACCATTCAAGCGAGTTTTATCTGGGAACAGGAAACCTTGATACAAGGACAGAATACAACTCTCAGGATACAAACCTTATTTCAGCCAATTCTTCAGTCTATTCCATTATGTTTACAATGGGGTGTTCTGCAAACGGCTATGACAGAGAGTCAGCTTCAAACGGACTTCTGCTGTCAACAAAGAGCAGTATAGCAAACATTGTAGGATTCACAAGAACCGGATGGACAAGCTCACAGAGTTTAATGAACAGATACTGGAAAATGATCACAGACGATAGCACAATGTTCGTGGGTGATGCTTTCAGGTTTGCTCTTATTGACAACTGCATCTACTTCAGAGTCGCAGTCAACATGATAGGTTTTGCAACAATGCCAATATATACTAAGGAGCCTGTAGCATTATTAATTGAGAGCCCTGATAGTATCTCTTCAAGAGACACACTCGTGATACTGGTGGCAGACCAAAACGGACCCGTTCAGGGCGCTCTTGTCGCTGTAGTCGACAAAGACAGTTATATCAGAATTTTCACCGATGCTTCAGGCAGAGCGGTTGTTCTTCCGGGCTCTCTCTCCGGAAAAATTAAAATCGGAGCTTCGAAGAAGAATTATATCCCTGTCATCGATTCTGTTTTTTGCACTTCCGCGCAGGTTATTAACCTGAGCAATGCTTGTATCAAAGATGACTTGTATATCAGCATAGATATTGCTAATGTAACCGACACTTCCGTACTTTTAACCGACATACATATCGGCGGAGATGACTCACTGTTCTTTTTCAACAGAGACATAAAAGAGATTCGTTTGATGCCCGGAGAGATTCGCGCAGAGGAGTGCACTCTGTATTATTACAAGAGACCAAAATTTACAACTGTAAAAAAAATAGGATATGAGATATCATCGCCTGAATTCACTTTTTCCGACTCACTCGCTCTAATTCTTGAAGCAGAGCATTTTTATGTAAACGGCATTTCGTTTCCTAAGAATGATACTCCGTTTATTGAGACCATCGTGATTTCAAAATCCGTCTCCGACACATTAACTAAAGTCTCTGCTAAAATCACATCCCTCTCTTCGGAGATTTCTGTCATTGATTCGTTTTTTGACATCAGTCTCTGGGAGGACAGCTTGATTCAACTCACAGACATTAAAATCAAGAAATATTCTCAGTCATTTGACGCAAAAAATGCTGTCTATTCCGTTGCTTTCTCGCACTCGCTCAGAACAGATACTTTTATCGTCAGGGGCTTGCCTGTAGATACAGACATCGCTATTTATGCAGACGTTGAACTTAACAGCATCACACTATATATGAAGCAGACGGACTATTCGACGGAGATTTTCAAATCAGACCCTCTTTCCGACGCATTCTTTCTTGTTGGCAAACTTTCAGCGGGAGAGATTGTTTTCAAGGACACAGCCCAGATTATCGGAACAAACCGGTATTTCGCGGTTTTCAGGGATAACCTTGGAAGGATTGTAGATACTTCATCCGTTGTATCCGCGGATGTTTATGTTACTGCAAAAAAATCACTGTGCAATCTAAGCGGTTCATTCTACGGCACCATCGACGGGAAAAGATACTTTGCCCGCTCTTCAATGAATTCGGCAGACCTTGATTTTAACGGAGTAAAAGAGATAGTGACCCTTGCAGATGACGGCAGGTTGTGGATAATGAATGATAAACTTGAAGATATAACGCCCTTCACTCTATACACGACTCCGCATAATGAGACCACTCCTGTAATTGGAGACATTGACATGAACGGTTCTCTGGACATTGTCATAGGCAACGGTTCTGCCAAATCCGACACATCCGCATTTGTTATTTTCAATCCCATGCTCTCTTCAAGGAGGATTGAGGCTATCTGCTCTCTCGGAGTTCTCACAGCGTCTCCTGTAATTGCAAATATCGATGATGACTTATACAATGAGATTCTTCTCGGTTCCTCAAAATACTTCACTGTATTGAAGCATGATTTGTCTAAATACAGTGCATTCACAAAAGCAATATTGAATGTCTGGGGAATAGCATTGTCTGAAGAGAACAGAATGATATTTTTAAATGACTATTACGGCAATATCTACTCCTATGATTTCGAAGGCAATCAGAGGTCGGGATTTCCTTTTAAGACAGGACTTGTCACAACCATACCTCTTATTCTGACTGATATTGATTCTGACACCCGCCTTGATGTAATTATCGGCACGGCTTCGGGAAAATTATTTGTGATAAATGAAAACGGTCAGGTGAGAGGCGGATTTCCTCATTCATGCCTGAGCGGAATCTATCAGACCCCGCGCCTTTTTGATATCGGAAATGACCACAACCTTGAAATGATTTTTTCGGATATAAATGGAAATATATATGTGATAAACAACAGCGGCGCGAGAATCTCTTTTCTCAGCACGGGAGTTATGACCAACACTTACAATGAGATGGTTATCTATGATTTCAACGGCGACTACAGGGAGGATTTCGTATTCGTCATGAGAAACGGCAATATAGCTGTATACAATCAACAGCTTGCTCCTCTCTTTCAGCAGTTTGTGAGATTCGGCGAAATTGTCACAACATCGCCCATAGTCATTGATTTTAAAGGAGAGATGAAGCCCTCTCTTGTTGTAAGAGACTATGCCGGAGAGATATTTAAGATTGACACATACTCCGAGACATCCGCGGCGGGAGGCATTGCCTTTTCCAAGACACTCTATGATTCGAGGAACACATCATTTGTCAGCGGCTTTCTGCTTAAATCAGAGAATGAAGACAAACCAGCCGCCGCAATTATGAAGAAAGATTTTGTTTCAATAAAGAATACTCTTGTAAGAAACACAGTAGAGTTTTTATACTTATCTTCAAATGAAGACCTCTCGGTTAATATAGTCAATATTCTCGGACAGAATGTATCCGAATTCTTGCTTTCCTCAAAAGAGAAGAGCTATGGAAAAAATCTTCAGAATCTTCCAAGCGGAGAATACTTTGTTTCGGTTCAAAATAGCAGAAACACTCTCTTAAAAAAGAAAATTCTTGTAGTCAGATGAACTTTTTTCCTGTTTCCCCCTTTGAAAAAGCCCCCTTTTGAGGGGGCTTTTGTGTCATTTTTTTATTACATATTTCTATTTTTATGACACTAATAAATCTCAGCTCTGTCGCAAGTATCCTGTCTGCGCTCTTTTATGATTGGCACTCTATATGCATTTAAATCACTTATAAAAGTGAGGTGATTATGAAAAATAAAAAAACTCTTTTTTTGCTTCTTCTTGTTCTTTTAACTGCCAATATTATATATGCGGATTCGGCATCAACTTCGATTCAAGTCATCATCCGCCTCCCTGCGATTAATAAAGATTCAGCCGCCTCAATATCAACCTCACATCCCTCCTCCATAACCCCTTCCTTCCTTTCCCATAAATCCCCCGGTATTGAGGTGGTTGATTTTTCAGTCTGCGATACAATATCTCTTAGAATGATCAACACACAAACCATAGAAAGAACTATTTCAATTAAGTTGACTTTTATTTCCGACAACGAAAGCGTGCGGAATCACACTGTGACATACTCGGGAATAACTCTTAAATCTCTTGGGAAAATTAGAGTAATTATGAAAAAAGACACATGGAAGAATATCAAAAGCTGTATTGTAATCGCTGAAATAATTGAAAACGATGAAGTGATTACATCCGCAGGAGCAAATAAAAAAGAGAGGGGGACTGAGTATTCTCTCTCTATTTGAGAATATTGTGCATTTTTTTCAGAAGCTCTGATGCTTTGAAGGGCTTCTGTATGAATCCGTTGACTCCAAGCTCTCTCATTTTATCAGCCTCCTCATCAGCCGAATAGCCGGTTGAGAGAAGAACCTTTACTTCATACTTTATCTTTTTAAGCTCGACGAAGGTCTCCCTTCCATCCATATCAGGCATAATCATATCAAGCATTACCATATCAATTGAGTTGCATTTCTTTTTATATATTTCAACCGCATCTCTTCCGTTTTTCGCATTCAACACTCTGTATCCGTATTTCAGAAGGATCTCCTCGGTATTCATTCTAATGAGCTCCTCATCGTCCACAACAAGTACAGTCTTTCCGAGTCCGTTGAAAGACCCAAGCGGATATATCTCTTCAACCTCCACCGGTTCAACTGATGATATAGGCATATAAACCTTCATCACAGTGCCCTTTCCCTCTGTCGATTCCGCTTCAATAACGCCATTGTGATTTTTTACAATTCCATAGACCGACGCGAGACCCAATCCCGTGCCTTTTCCTGTCTCTTTGGTGGTGAAGAAGGGTTCAAAGAGGTGTTTTTTCACTTCATCTGTCATTCCTGCGCCATTATCCTCAACCTTTAACAGCAGATATTCTCCGCCCATAGAATTCTTTATGTATCTTCTCGTAAAGTCTCCCGTCAGATGTATATTTTCCGTTGATATGATTATTTTGCCGACATTCTCTTTAAAAGCATCTCTGGCATTTATGGCAAGATTGAGAACTGCATTTTGAATCTGCGACGGGTCTCCAAGAACAGTGCTTGGATTGGCTTTAAGATTTTGTTCTATTGTTATTTTTTTGTCTATAGTGTTTTCAAGCATGCTTACAACATCTGCTATTATTCTGTGGATTGAGACAGGGATTCTCTGATATTGACCTTTTCTCGCAAATGAAAGAAGCTGGCTCGTTAAGCGTGCGGCATGCTCCGATGCCTTTAAAATATTTATCACATAAACCAGCAGGGTCTCATCTCCTGCAAGTTTGTACTGAAGCATCTCCGCACTTCCCATTATTCCAGCAAGCATATTGTTGAAATCATGAGCCACTCCGCCTGCAAGCTGACCCACAGCCTCCATTTTGTATGCCTGAAAGAGTTCTTCTTCAAGAGAGCGCCTCTCTGTAATATCCATTGTAGCGCACATGAGACCTATTATTTTATTCTCTTTGCCATTTATAGGTTCTACATTATAGGAAAAATACCTCTTTCTTCCGCTAAGCTCAATTTCTATTTGAGACTCTTCAGGTACTCTTGTCTTTAAAACCCTCTCTTTGATTTCCATCAGTCTTTTTGCCTGCTCCTTTTCCAGTATCTGGAAGTCGGTCTTGTCGATAATGTTTGAAGAAATCAATCCTGCGGGAGGATTATAAACCCAAGTGTATTCAAGCATGCTGTTTGTCGTAAAAACCGTGATGTTTGCATTCTTGAGCGCAATTCTGAATTTCTCCTCTGATTCCATCAAAGATTTTTGGCTCAATTCAAGCTCTTCAACCTGAGTTCTGAGCTCCTCTTCTGCCGAAATAAGCTCCTCTTCGGAGGTTTG
>JBFXGO010000050.1:0-12031 GCA_050239825.1 bacterium | reverse complement strand
GGATATATTTAAAAATCGCCAATACTGACAAAAGTCTTAATAAATCTTGGTTCAGTCCTTATGCATTGATAAAAGTTTCAGGAGCCGAAGAGATTTATAGTTCTTCAGAATACGAATGGAATGAAAAACTGACCCATTGGTATGCCGGGTTTTACATCGGATTCGCAATAGGGAATTAAGATTGCTTTTAAGTTCAAAATCGCGAATTTACTTCGCCTGTTCTTCCTTGACTCTCTCTTTGTATGGTTTATAATGCTATTATGATAAAAAACACAGATAAATTAAGAGAATTTGAAGACAATTTAATAAAGAATAGACCTGTAAATTTTGAGGAAAATATGGCTATTTTTGAAATGCTGAAGAATCAGGCGATACAGATGAACCTATGGGTAACAAATGATCTTGAAGGAATAGAATCAAAAATAAAACTCGCCAGAGCTCTAAATGGGCGAAAATAAACAGCTAATTTCAATACTCGCTGAAAATCTTGATAAGGCACAAATCGAATATATGATAATAGGCGGACAAGCGGTTCTTGTATATGGCGAACCGCGTCTGACGAAAGACATTGATGTGACTGTGGGAGTTGATCCTCTTGAAAAAGAAAAGATTATAGATTTAGCAAAAAGCATGAAATTGACTCTTCTTGTGAAAAATCCGCAAGAATTCATAGATGAAACATTCGTACTTCCATGTGAATCTAAGGAGTTTAAGTTCAGAGTGGATTTCATATTCTCAAATTCCGAATTTGAGAAAGGCGCTTTCAAAAGGGTAAAAGAAATACAAATTGACGGTTACAAAGTTAAATTTGCATCAGTTGAAGATCTAATAATTCATAAAATAATAGCAGGCAGGCCTCGTGATATTGAAGATGTTAAATCAATAATTTTAAAAAACAAGAAAATTGATATGGATTATATTGATAATGCTTTAAAGACATTTGAAGCGCTTCTCTCTTTGGATTTTCACTCTGTTCTGAAAGATATTCTCCTTAATAATAAATAGTCTTGCATTAATGATAACATCTTTTCTATGCTGTTTTTCTCCTGTTGACATTTATTGATGTTATAATATAATTATTTTTATGTAGGAGGTTTATGAATAAAAAGGTTTTGTGGAGTTTACTGATTCTTTTATTAAGTACATTTTTATTCTCTAATGAACTGCCCATTACAATTACTCCTGACTCTATTACAACAGATACAAATTCAATATCAATTATAAATCCTCAGACAAAGAAAGAGAAATCGCATTTTTCAATAGGGTATAATTTAGGAGTATGCTATAGAGGGAGAGAGAATTCTTTCTTAACAGGTTCCGGAGATTTTCAATTATTACCAGATATTGAGGACCTGATTTCCTCAATGTTTTACTTTATTCATTCCGTTGAGTTTAAATTTGACTATCCGTTTAAAAATACATGTTCCGAAATAGGTCTTGGCATGAGTGTCGCCAAAGTGAATTCAAGTTTTTATACAGGAATTAGTGACTCAATGGATTTTTACGGCACTTTGGCTGGTGGAGTTGATGCTTTTTTCGGTTACGAAAATCTGTATAGATTTTATTTTTTTAATGATTACCAGTTAAATCAAAATGCTTTTATTGGTGCTGAACTGAATTATGGATTGGTCAGAGGTCATGAGGTTTATTTCTCAGGTGATAATGGCGGAATGTTAAAGAGTGTATATAATGTAAGAAGGCATCTGGTAGGCGGAGGACTCTTTGTAAAATTTTTAACAACCGAGAACTCTGCAATAAAGTGGTTCAAACCATATTCAATTTTTAGACTTTCCGGTTCGGAAGAGATTTACTCAGACTCGCCATATAAAGAATTATGGAATGAAAAACTGACTCACTGGTATATCGGTGCATATGTGGGATTTAATTTATTTTAGGAATAGTTTGTTATTTAGCGGCGGGGGGTGAAAAATGTGAATATTTAATCTATCTAAGTTGATATAATTTAAGATATTAACAATTTTCATTTTAGAGTAAAATCATAAATATTCGATTTTATTTACTTTAGGAAATTCTTTTTCACATTTTTCACCCCCCGCCGCTAATTCGTAATTGCCGAATTTCAAGCTTGATTGTTTTTGGACTCAAAACCGTGAAAATGTGACGAAAAACATATTGTTTTCACGATTATGTTGACAAAATCGTGAAAAATGTTATAATTACCCCATGGCAAAGGTAATGAATATTTACAAAAAAATTGTGGATTTAAGAGAACGCTTCTATAAAGCTTCATCCGGAAAGCAATCATTGCTCTCTCTTATTTCCGAAACAGAAGTTGCGGAGCAGGTTTATAATTCAAATGCAATTGAAAACAGCACTTTGACTCTCGCAGAAACAGAAAAAATATTACAGCAGATAGATTTGGATAGATACATTTCAGAGAGGGAGATATTTGAAGCTAAAAATCTCGCCCGTGTGGTCTTATTTATTGAAAACAAATCAAAAGAACATGAGTTGGACTTTGAAATCATCTTATCTCTTCACAAGATGCTTTTATCAAATATCCGGGATGATGTGGCAGGAAGATTCAGAAAAGAGAAAGAGTGGGTGAGGGTGGGGAATCATATAGCTTCTTCGCCGGATGAAATTGAGGATCGGCTTGAAGAAATGCTGATTGAATACAATTCAAAAAATAATCAAGACATTATTAAGAAAATTGCGCTTTTCCATCTTACTTTTGAAAATATTCATCCTTTTATTGACGGAAACGGTAGAATAGGCAGAGTGTTGAACAATTATCTTCTTTTGAGAGATGGATATGTGCCAATAAACATCAAATTCATAGACAGAAAACTGTATTATGAAGCATTTGATGAGTTTGATAAAAGTAAAGCAACTGGTGTAATGGAAGAGATTGTTGGAAAAGCATTGACTAATAGTTATCACAAAAGAATTGCATATCTTGAAGGTAAAAGAATTATTACTCTCGTAGAATATGCAAAAGAAAAGAGAATATCTCATTCTAATCTGCTGAACAAAGCTAAAAGGCAGACCATTGAAGCTTTTATGGAAAAAGGAATATGGAAAATCGGGACTTAACAGAAATACAAAGGAGTTGATTTTGTTTGTACGGACAGATGCAGAAGGAAATATTCAAGGTATTGATGATACTGAAATTGTTTCTTTAACGAATAAGAGTTATTTTGTAAATAAAATTCCGTCTAAGCCATTCTTTTTTATGAAATCAGATTCTGAAAAGTCGCAGATATTTGTAAATATAGGAGTCTCTCTGTTCATAGGAGCTATTATATATTTTCTGATTCTGATTAGAGGAATATTCGTCGCTCCGATATTTTTTCTCATTTATTTATTTGTAATTGCGTATATGGTGATTGATTTTTTTGTATGGAGAAAAACAGGTATCAGAATGATATTTCTCAATTCGGAGGGAATGCACATTTATTCGGGGCAGAATGAAAAAGAGGAATTCATACCATATTCGTCAATGACAAATATAAATCTTCATAAAAAGGGAGCAAGAAAAGTAATGAATATACTTCTTGGTGGGAGCGCTGACAGAGTTGTTCCGGGAGCGACTTTGTTTTCAGGGAAGAGAAAGAAAATCACAAATGACGCATTCAATGACAAAAATTATGAACATCTGATAGAACTGCTCGCATCAAGATGGGGAAAGAGGGATGATGAAAACAGTTGATAATTTTGATGTAATAATCGTCGGAGGAGGAGCGGCAGGACTGTTTGCATGTCATCTACTCAGTTCAAAAAAGGTAAATTGCGCCGTATTTGAAAAGAATCAAAGAGTCGGCAAAAAACTCCTTGCAACAGGAAACGGGAAATGCAATCTTTCAAACAAAGAGATGTGTCTTTCAAATTATTTTGGGGACCATCTTTTCATAAAACAGGTTTTAGATTCATCTCCCCAGAAAAGCATATTTGAAGAATTTGAAAAAATCGGAATAGATCTTTTTATAAATGATGAGAACAAAGTATTCCCCCGCTCAATGCAGGCATCTTCAGTGCTTGATGCGCTCAGATTTTCAATTGAAGAGAACGGCGGAAAAATAATCTGCGACTGCGAGATCCTTTCCATTGAAAAGAAGGGAGAGGTTTTCACATTAAAGACATCCTCATCAGTGGAAGAATTCTCAGCAAAAAAAATAATTATTGCAGTGGGCGGAATCTCGGGAATTGAGAGACAGAATAAATACTTTTTTGATTTTATAAAGAAAATGAATCACACGATAATCGAACCTATGCCATCACTTGTGCAATTGAAACTTGAAGGGAATCTCCACAGGTCTATGGAGGGCAACAAATGGTTTGCAGGAGCATCAGTGTATGACGGTGAGAATCTTCTCGCATCAGACAAAAACGAGATTCTGTTTACAGAGTATGGAATAAGCGGAAATGCAATTTTAAACATAAGCAGATATGCAGTTGAATCCATAAAAAGAGGCAAAAAAACCGTGCTTTCACTTGATTTGTATCCTGAGGAATCACTAAATGAGACAAAAGCAAACATTGAGAGAAGAAGAAAGAATCTGAAAAATAGAAAAATGGAGAATTTTTTTAGCGGCCGCCTCAACAAGAGAATAGGAATGGCTCTGATAAAATCATGTTCCATAGAACTCTCTCGGTTGGTTGAAACATTGAAAGACGAAGAGACGGAGTTGATGGCAAATGTTCTGCATGACTGGAGATTTGAAATTAAATCTGATAATGGATTTCCGTCAAGTCAGGTTATGGCCGGCGGTGTGTCAACAGATGAGATTAATGCTCTCTCGATGGAATCAAAAAGGGTGAAAAACATATATTTTGTAGGCGAGATTATGAATGTTGACGGAAAGAGCGGAGGATACAATCTTCACTTTGCATGGGCATCAGCGTATGTTGCGGTAAAAGCGATTCTGGAAGAGTTTCTGGTGACCAGTAAATGAATGACCTGAATTTTTTAAGCGAATATAGAGAGAATAGAAATCTTCGCCTCTCATTCAACAAACTTGCAAATGAAACATTCGGAATAGATTTCGAAGATTGGATACAGAACCGGCTGGTACAGCCAGAGCATAGCGGCGGGGGGTGAAAAATGTGAAAAAGAATTTCTTAAAGTATATAAAATAGAATATTTATGATTTTACTCTAAAATTAAAATTGTTAATATACTAAATTATAGCAACTTAGATATATTAGATTTTCACATTTTTCACCCCCCGCCGCTAGAAATCTGTTGACTTTTTGCAAAAAATGATTAATATTAGTCTTAACTAACAAAGTGAGAAATAGTGAACAAATTGAGCATGAGTCAGGAAGATTACATAGAGGCGATTTACATGGTGCTTGAGGATAATCCTGTGTGCAGGGTTACAGATATAAAGAGTGTTCTCAGAGTCTCGAAGCCGTCCATAGTAAATGCTCTCTCAATACTGAAAAAGGACGGCCTCATAAATCAGGAGAAATATGGATACATTGAGCTTACAGAAGAAGGTCACAGAGTGGCGAAAGGGCTTTATGCCAAGCACAGCGCAATCAGAAAATTCCTAATATCTCTTTTTGAAATAGATTACCATGATGCAAATGAATTGGCATGCAAGATTGAGCATGTTGTTCCGGGAAAAATAATAAAGAGCATGGAGAGCATATCTAAAAATATAAGTCCGGAGATAAAAAAATCGCTCCTGAAGGAGAAAAAATGACACTCTCTGAAATAGATGTGGGAAAGAATGTGAAACTTTTAAGTGTGTGCGGCGGCAGGAACATCTGCTCCCGCATAAATAGGATGGGGCTTACAACAGACAGCATAATGAAAGTTGTGAGAAATGACAAATCGGGTCCAGTGATAATTGAGCAGGACGGATGCAGAATCGTAATTGGAAGAGGAGTTGCTTCACAGATAATGGTTCAGTATGCATAACATTGCGATAGTGGGTCAGCCGAATTCAGGTAAATCGACGATATTCAATCTACTTACCGGACTCAATCAGACGGTTGGCAACTGGCCCGGAGTTACAGTAGAAAAAAAAGAGGGAAGAGCCAATCTCGGAATCGAAGAAGTCAATGTAATTGATTTGCCGGGAGTTTACGGACTCACACCTCTAAGTCCTGATGAGAAAGTCACCCGTTCGTATCTCATGAATGAAAATGTGAACCTTGTTATAAATGTTCTTGATGGAACAGCAATGGAGAGGTCGCTTTTCCTCTCAATACAGATTCTCTTCATGAAACTGCCTGTCGTGTTTTTCATAAATATGTCCGATGTAGTCAGAAGAAAGAACATATCAATCGATATTGAAAGATTATCCGAACTCCTCAAAGAGAAAGTTATAATCGGCTCAGGGAAAACCGGAGAGGGGTTAACAGATTTAAAATCAGAAATAAAGAAAATCCTTTCGTCTGAGAGGCAGTCAAGCAACAAGATAAACATTGAGTATGAAACGCCACTGTATAAAAAGATAAATGCAATTTCGACGATTCTTGATGCAAATGAAAAAACGAGGAGGTTTAACAGCTTCTTTTCTTTGAAACTTATTGAAAAAGATGAAGAGATAGAGGCGCTTGTTAAAAATGCTCTGGGAGAGAAGGCATTTGATACTGTAAAAGAGATAATATACACATCAGACAAAAAACAGGATTTTGAAGTTGTTGACTGGCTCTATTCAATAAGCAGGGGAATAAGCGGAGAGGTTGTAATAAAAGGAAGACTCAATCACATTCCTCTGACGGAGCAATTTGATAATATATTCCTCAGCAGATTCTTTTCAATTCCGATATTTCTTGGGGTATTCTTTTTGATCTTCTTTCTCACATTCAATGTCGGCGGCCTGATAAACACTTTTCTGGAATTCATATTTCACAAGCTCTCTCTCTTCACCGCATCCAATATCGACTCTAAATTTCTCTCCGACTTCATCACATCAGGCATTATAGGCGGAGTAGGCTCTGTGATAACTCTTATACCGTACATTTTTATAATGTTTTTTCTTCTGCAGATACTTGAAGATACGGGATATATGGCGCGTATCGCATTTGTGATGGACAAGCACATGCACAAAATAGGGCTCCATGGGAAATCGTTCATTCCTGTAATAATGGGCTTCGGATGCTCCGTTCCAGCGGTTATGGCGGCGCGCACACTCGAAACCAAAGCAGACAGATTCAAAACGATACTTCTAATTCCATTCATACCATGTTCTTCCCGCCTCACTGTCATAATACTTCTCGGAGGCGCCATATTCGGCTCATCCGCCCCCTTCTTTATTTTCATTCTCTTTTTAATTTCAATTCTCATGGCGGCTCTCTCGGGATTGATCTTCAATAAATTTCTTTACAGAGAGAAGAGCGAGGGCTTGATCATGGAACTGCCCGACTACAAAGCGCCTAACATAAAGCATCTTCTTTTGAATTCATATTTCAAAATAGAGAATTTTTTAAAAAAAGCAGGGACACTGATATTTTTCATTTCGATAATAATATTTTTTGCTTCATATTTCCCTCTTGGCAACAAAGGAGGGGCAATAGATTATCTCGGTCATTTCTTAAATCCGGTTTTCAAGCCCCTCGGATTTGATGTTGAAATGACAATCTCTCTGATAACCGGATTCTTTGCAAAAGAATCTGTGATTTCCACACTGTCCGTTCTTTATAATTCGGAATCTCTGACAGGGTATATTTCAAATCATTGGTCTGTTCAAAACGGATTCACATTTCTCCTGTTCATGATGATATACATTCCATGCATTGCAACTGCAGTTGTCATAAAAGAGGAGACAAAATCATGGAAGTTTCTTTTCGGAGTAATAGCATATTCCATAATTCTCGCCTATGGAATCTCTTTCCTTGCAAGGATGCTCTTCTGACTATCGCCTAAGTTCGTATATGGCGCCGGATTCTGTTCCTATATAGAAAAGAGTTCCGTCAGTTTCAAGAGAGAGAGGATTCATAACCTCTTCAGGAATATCATAGAATGTCCAGTTTGAAAAATCCGACGATGCCATTATTGAATATTTATTATCTTTCATGAATAATATGTAAATCAAATCTTCTTTTACAGTGACATCTGCAATCAAGTCATACTTAAAATTCAATTTGACATTCTTTTCACCATCAAAAACAAACATTGCATTCCTCGTATTCGCAGGCATCTTCTTGTGTTTCTTGATATACTCAGAGATCGACGAAACATAATCTCCGAATGTGCATGTGAGGAGAAGCTTGTTCTTAAAAGCGTATCCGTTTATATTGCATAGCTTTTCATCAAAAATAATATCTTTCCCCTTCCACTTTCCGTTTTCATAAACGAGCAGGTCGGCTCCTCCGAATATGTTCGGTTCGAGAATCATATAGTAATCTATGCCATCCTCTGTTATCGGTTCTCCCATATATTGGAAATACTCCTGCGGAATATCGCTCTTCTCCGCAAAAGAGTAACTGTAAGCGAATCCGTATAGTCTCTCATTCATCTTCGCGAGTGACTTTATTCTGTAAACAGTTATTATGTCTGATGGTGTTGTGTAGCTGTATGTGAAGGAGTTGCCGTTGTCAGCAGAAACCATGACTGCTCCGGGCGTTATGTAAAGCGAATCATTTCCTATAACCTCTCCGGTTGCAAGGTAGATTGTTGAATTTATTTTGGCAATATCGAAAACATGGACTGCATTCGGAACCGTGCGATGTTTGAACCATCCTTTGTCTGTCAGTTCATAAAAATTGCCGTAATCCCACTCTTCAGTGGCGTCAACGCCGGTTATGTATAGAGTGGAGTCGATAATCCTGTAATTGACAATCGCCTCATCGTCAACAGTGAATTCCTTATTCCATGTTTTTACGGTTAGATCATAATAAATTATATCTGTGGGGCCCGTATTGACTCCATAGTCACCGTGGCCTATGTATAGGCGGTTATTGAAAATACAAAGCTCATTTATCTTTCTTGCGGCTTCTACTTTTTCTGAAACAGGATTGCTGAAGAATGAACTCTTCAATGTTTCCCCTGAAACAAAAGAGCAGATTGAGAGAGTAAATACCAGACCGAAAACGAATCTCTTCATATTTTCTCCTTTAATGTTTTCAGTTTCAAACCAATCACAAGTATAGCAGTTCAATATTATTTTTCAATATTGCATGAGAAAAGGCAATTGAACTGCCGATTTTATTGACATCAGAGTGTTTTTTTAGTAAAATTACCATTATGAGATTAAAAACAAGAGATAGAATTGATTTTTTGGTATTGAAAATAAGTGTAATTACAATAATAGTAAGTGTTGCTATAATATTAGCAGGTCAGATTTCCATGGAATATCAAACAATCTCGGGAGAGAGTGGCGATATAGAACTCAGAGGGGATACGCTTTTTGCAGTAGCAGGGAATGCGATGGAGATTTATGATGTTTCATCAAACAGTTTCAATCTGATAAACAGAATCTACTTCAATGATGTTCTATTTGACATTCAGCTTCAGGACTCGCTTGTATTCATTTCCTATGCTTATCAAAAGGGTATTGAAATCTTTAATGCAAAAGATCCGTTAAATCCGATAAAAATAACAAATATCAACCTGAAAAGAGCATTTGCCATAAGCGACACTATTCTTTTTGGTTTGGCAAATGGAAAATATTGGGGAGAAGATACTTTAAGAGCATATAATATATCAGATATACAGAATCCGATTTTTGTTTCTGAATACACTTCAGAATCTGAAGATATGGGGGCGGAGAGATTATCCATTATTGATACAATAATTTTCCCCAAATGGACATTTGCTGATATTTACAACATCAAACGAACAACTTTTTCTGAAGGTTTGTATTTTGAGAATGTTGAAATGATAGACGAAACTCTCGGAATTGTGCAATACTATGATCCTGACAAGATACTTTGTATTTATAATTTTAAAAATTCTAATTATCCTTCCCTTGTTGATACTATAACTATTTTTGAGTATAATCCCGGAATTCCGGAGATTGGCGTCTGTGCAGGAGACAGTTTGATATTTGTGAATCGCGCATACGGAGAAGAAAACGATTTTGAAATAAGAGTCTATGATTTTACAAATCCATTCAATGTTGTTTTGAAAGGCATAATAACAAATCCGGACAGTGCAGTTCAAAAATTATTAAGGAAACTTACTGCAGTTAATTTTAAGGATGACAAAATCTATTATAGTTCGGGTAAAGACGGGCTTTATCTTGATTCTATATGTAAGCCATTTAGCAGAATCAAAAAGCATTCCACAGGGAATAAATACGCCGGAGGAAAACACTTACAGCAGCCTTTAGTTAAAGATTCAGTTTTTATTTCACCCTCTTTATTTGGATTATATACGACGAACATCAACGCAGGTGAGGACTCTTTTGAGTACCATGAGATTCCGGATTATGATTATGGTGAAATATTCTATGTTTATCCCTTAGGAGATAATTATTTGCTGGAGGCATCGTTTGGGATGGTTCTCCTTGATTCTGATTTCAATGTGGCGGATGAAATCGATAGCTCCTCATTTGCGATTCCATTTGATGATTATTTCTATATGAATGATGGCGGATGGTCTCTCTACTATGTGGACTCTCTCAATAAAATAAATTTTGTTGAAGAGATAGAAGAGTTCAAATCATATTTTTGCGGCTATGCGATTGTTGATAGTGTTTTGTTGTTAAAGGATGAGGATTCAATATACCTTTACGATATTACAGATTTAAGACATCCAATATTCAAAAGTTCTGTGCGATCAATATATGATAGCAATTATGTTTTTAAAAGAATGCCAACGAAAAAACACTATCTGTTTGACTCTTACTTTGATGGTGCAATGTGCGAGTGTTCGATATATTGCTATGACTTTTCAAAACCGGATAGCATTGAGAAAATTTGGACAATGTCAGTTTTGGATAATAAATACCCGGATGAGGGTAATCTGATATTTGTGAATGATTATCTGGTATGTTCTTTTTTGGGGAACTATACACCGGATGGTCCAAGAAATGTAATCTATGATGTGTCGAATCCGGAGAATCCTGTATTTGTGGACACAATGGATATTTTCCCATTTGGCGCAGGATTTGGAATAAGGAATTACCTGTACGGCTCAACCTATGCCTGCGGGTATAACCGGATAAAATTTGGAGAAGTGAAGCAGGAGCTCACAACAGATGGCGCTCATGATTTCGGAACAATAACAGAGGATGATTCACTCATAGAGATACATGCTGTGATCAATACTGGCGGAGAGGTTTTAACAGTAGATTCCGTGAAAGGGTTGATTGGGGCATTCAGTATTGCATGTACTCTTCCTATAAATATAAGCCCGTCTGATACAGGATATATTGTATTCAAGTTCCTTCCAGACTCAGTAGGAGAATTTTCTGACACAGCGTATGTATATTCAAATGATATTTATGCAATATATCATAAAATAAGATTAAGCGGAGAGGGTGAGTTTTTATCTTTGATTAAACACGAAGACAGTAAAGCAAAAGATACAAAGAAAGAATATTTGAAGATAAACGGAAGTGAAATTGTCTTTTCAAGTTTGAAAAAGAGAGATATTGAAATTACTGTTTATGATATCAGCGGAAGAGAAATTATTTCAAAGACTGAAGTGTTAAAATCAGAGTCAGGAAAAATAGATGTGAAGCAATTTATCAAGAAGGCAGGCATATATTTTATAAGAGCTGAAATGTCCTCAATAAAAGAGAAGAAGAAAGTACTTATATTCTGATGGAGAAAACCATTCCTCAAAAGAACAAATAATGTTTGAAGAAATCATTGAATATATAAAAAAGAAAGAGATAGTTTCATTAAGTGAAGTGATGCATAAGTTCAAGATTGACCGAGAGATGCTAATGTATATATTAAAATATGCAAAAAAGACGCATGGTGTTAAAATTCGCATAGACAAGAATGAAACAATGACCTGTTCCTCATGCCCGATGAAGAAAAAGTAAAAAAATTTACGCGGCATCGATCTATCAACCTCTGAAATATCCATAACTTAACTTTAGGGACGGAGTATGGTTTATACAATAAAATTAAAGAAATAAAAATGTCAAAATGTCAAGCA
>JBFXGO010000009.1:0-61321 GCA_050239825.1 bacterium | reverse complement strand
AAGAGATATAATCAATAACGGAAGGGAGAAGATAGAGAGATTGTCAATGGAGGTTGGCGAGATAGAGTCGGATAAGGAATACAAACTGACAGTGATAACAACCAACCCGAACAAGAACTACCCATATCTTTTGATGATAGACGGAATAGCTGTTGATACGATAGATAAAGAGGAGGAAACGGCAGAGGTTTATCTGACAGAGGATATGAAGTCGGACAACACGATATTGATAACACTTGACAGGGTAAAGGGTAATCCAAACAGGGTTGCAGAGATGGAGATACGGAAGTATGATGAAGTGACAAATGTGTCAATACTCGGAAGCGCCATAGTTAAAATGATTACAGAGAAGAAGGGAATAAAAGAGAATGTGAAGATAAAGACAATGAGCAAAGGTCTGATAGAGATGACAATAGAAGGAGACTGCGGCGGAAATCTTGAGATGGAGATATATGATGTGACAGGCAGGAAAATTAAGAAAGAGACTTTTAAAGATTTAAAAAACGGATATAATGAGCTAAGCTTAAATGCGAATGAACTGACAGGCGGTGTGTACTTCTACAGATTGAATACAAAATCAAGCCAATACAAAGGGAAGATTGTATTAATTAAATAAGATTCGAAAAAAAGGAGAAGAAGATGAAAACATTGATAATCGTCCATTCTGAAACAGGAAATACGAAACTCTTTGCAGAGGAGATAAAAAAAGCTATTGAGAAGAAGGGCTTAGAATGCGGCATAACGCAGATTGAGACGGATGCACCTATGAGAAATTACAATCCTTCAAAACAGGTTTTGAATATAATCAATTTGCCCGAAGTTGAAGGGTATGATTATGTTCTTCTGGGTGGACCGGTTATGGCATTTTCTGCAAATGCGGCAGTAATGAAATGCATCAGGGATTTGAAATCATTGAAAGGCAGGAAATTCATTCCATTTGTAACACAGCATTTACCGTTTCCTTTTTTGGGAGGAACAAATGCCATCAGAATGATGTCAAATGAGGCAAAAAAATCGGGCGCAGAAGTGCTTGAAGGAGGCATAATAAATATTGCTTGGCATGATTATAAAACTGAGATGAAGATTAAAGCTGAAAAGATAGCATCTCTGCTGAAATCATAAGTTACAGAAAGCATTGTTTGGTTCCACTCTTTTCCGTATATGCAATTTTCGCTTGACTTAATATTATTTTATTTTATAATATCATATCTATGTAATTTGGAGGCTAAATGAAGGACTTTTTTGAAATCAGATGGCACGGCAGAGGCGGTCAGGGCGCAAAGACAGTCGCTCTGTTATTTGCCGATGCGGCTCTCGCCACAGGAAAGTACATTCAGGCATTTCCTGAATACGGACCCGAAAGAATGGGCGCTCCGGTACAATCATTCAACAGACTCGCGGACAGAGAGATAACCGTTCATTCTCCTGTGGAGAATCCGGATGTAGTGGTTATTCTCGACCAGTCCCTAATGAACTCTGTTGATACAACCGAAGGGCTTACCGACGGGGGCGTTCTCATTATCAATACTGTCAAAAAACCAAGCGAGATACGTGATGCGTATAAAGTGAAAAAACAAATAAAAATATTCACTGTGGATGCCTCGAAAATCTCTGTGGATGAGATTGGTTCCAACAAACCGAATACGCCCATGTTTGGTGCTCTCGTAAAAGCGACGGGAATACTTGACTTTGACAAAATGCTCACCGACACTGAAGACAAGCTCAGGAAGAAGTTCAAGAGCAAACCCGAATTGATTGAGGGGAACATCAAATCAATAAAAAGGGCTTTTCAGGAGGTAATCGCAGAATGAAAAAGAAATGGAATGACCTTGATTTCGCCCTTGTGGTAAAGAAGGGCGGAACAGCGCAGGATTTCAAGACAGGAGATTGGCGCAGTTCAAAACCCAATTGGAACAGCGAAAAATGCAAGCAGTGCCTTATCTGCTGGCTGTTCTGTCCCGATTCATCAATCATTGTCAATGACGGAAAGATGACAGAAATCGACTATGAGCATTGCAAGGGCTGCGGCATCTGTGCCAAAGAGTGTCCCTTCAAGGCGATTGAAATGGAAGATGAAAAGAAGTAGTTGGAGGAACAAATGTCAAATATAACAGCAAAAACAGGCAACGAAGCAATGGCAGAGGCGATGAGGCAGATAAATCCCGATGTGGTTGCCGCCTACCCGATAACTCCTGCCACTGAAATAGTGCAGATATTTTCAAGTTTTGTCTCTGACGGCAAAGTCGACACAATATTTGTGCCGACGGAATCCGAGCATTCAGCGATTTCCGCATGCGTGGGAGCCGCCGCTGCCGGTGCAAGAGTGATGACGGGAACATCCTCACAGGGTCTTGCTCTGATGCATGAGATACTCTTCATAGCAGCAGGCCTTCGCCTTCCTATGGTTATTTGTGAAGTGAACAGAGCTTTATCCGCTCCTATAAACATCCACTGCGACCACTCTGACACAATGGCGTCAAGGGATGCGGGTTGGATTCAGATTTTCTCCGAGGACCCTCAGGAAGCATATGACCAGACGATTCTTGCAATGAAACTCTCTGAAGAAACTTTTTTCCCGGTTATGGTCACCACGGACGGATTCATTATCTCACACGCGATGTCGCGCCTTGAAATGTACACAGACAAAGAAGTTCAGGAATACATAGGCGAGCATAAAACACCCTACAATATTCTTGATGTCGACAAACCTATGACAGTCGGTTCAATAGTGCTTCAGGATTATTACATGGAGATAAGAACAAAGATGGCCGATGATATGATGAAGGCGAAGGAGCACATTATAAACTCTTTTGCCGAGTTTAACAGAAAAATGAATAAGAATTACAATGTCGTAGAAAAATATTTTATGGATGATGCCGAGTATGTAATCGTTGCTCTCGGTTCGACTGCCGGAAGCGCAAGATATATCTGTGAAAAGCTCCGCGAGAAAGGCGAAAAAGTAGGAGTTGTCAAACCCCGCGTATTCCGTCCGTTTTTTGCTCCCGAGATGGTGGCAATTCTTGAAAATGCCAAGGGAGTTGCGGTTCTTGACAGGAGCGACATGATGTCATCCACAGGTGGCCATCTGTTCAATGAACTTAAATCTGCTTTCTACAGAAATGTAAAACAGCCTCCGATGAGAGACTACATCTACGGACTTGGAGGGAGAGACATAACACTTGGAGACATTGAAAATACATTGAAAGACATTAAAGAGTTCTCAATGTCAAAAGAAACAGGACCTGATGTGAAATACATCACGGTCAGAGAGTAGGAGAATAAAATGGCAACAATAAAAGAACTTGCAAATAAAGGCAATTTGTTTACACAGGGGCACAGAGCTTGCGCAGGGTGCGGTGGAACAGTCATACTGAGGCTTCTGATGGCAGCCGCCGGAAAAGACACTGTGGTTGTAGGAGCCACAGGATGCATGGAGGTTGTCTCAACTATTTATCCTTATACATCATGGAATGTTCCATTCCTTCACAATGCATTTGAAAATTCAGCCGCGACTGCAAGCGGAGTGGAGAGCGCCTACAGAGCCCTTCTAAAGAGAGGCAAGACAAACAAGAAAATCAATTTCATAGCATTCGGGGGAGACGGTGGCACTTATGACATAGGTATTCAATCACTCTCCGGAGCAATGGAGAGAGGCCACAACATGCTCTATATATGCTATGACAACGGGGCATATATGAACACGGGAATACAACGCTCCAGCGCAACTCCTCTTGGCAGTTCAACAACAACCAGCCCCGCAGGTTCTGTAGTCAAAGGAAAGATGCAGAACAGAAAAGATTTAACAGAGATAATGATAGCACACAATCTGCAGTATGTAGCTCAGGCATCTCCCGCCTACTGGTCTGATTTTGTTTCAAAAGTTGAAAAGGCTCTCTCTATCGACGGGCCTACATTTATTGATGTTCTTTCCCCTTGTCCGCTTGGATGGGGGTATGACCCGTCTCTCTCAATTGAGCTTGCCAGACTGGCGGTTGATACTCATTTCTGGCCTGTGTATGAATACGAAAACGGAAAATACAAAATAAATGTTAAGCCGAAGACAGTCAAACCTCTTGAAGATTTTTTGTTTTCGCAGGTGAGATTCAAGCATCTTAAGAATGAGCCGGCTCTTGTGGAAGAACTCAGGAAAAATGTGGATGAAAGATGGAATGCTCTTCTCAATAAGGAGAGTTCCTGCAAGTAAAACAGGAGGACGCATTTGAGTTATGAAAATCTGAGCATCTTTGAGCAGGACTTCTGGGATATAAACAATGCGCTCAACAGATTGCTTACCTCAACAAATGCAACTGCCCTGCTTTTGGTTGACAAAGCGGGTCAGATGATAACCTCTGTCGGCAATACTACGAATGTTGACCTCGTCTCATTCGGTTCTCTCGCCGCGGCTGATTTTGCCGCCACCTCACAACTTGCTCTTCTGATAGGAGAGGATGAGTTCACGGAGCTATTTCATCAGGGAAAACAGGAGAATATCTATATCACGATAGTTCTCTCCCGAATAATACTTGTAGTAATCTTCGGAAAGACGACAAACCTCGGACTTATAAGAGTCAGGATAAAGACATCGGTTGCCGAGCTGGAAAGGATTTTTACTAATATTTTCTCCAAGCTCAGTGCAAATGCTCCGAGAGTCAAAGAAACTTTCAATGATGATTTCAAGAAAGCCGCAGAAAGCGAACTTGATGATCTGTTTAAATAAATATGGAGGCGCACTTTGTCAGTTATTAATTACTCTTCGCGCGAAATAACCTTTAAAATTGTCTACTATGGAACCGGACTTGGAGGTAAGACGACAAATTTGAAGGTCATCTACAACAAAGTGAGTCCTGACCAGAAAGGAAAAATGATATCCCTTGCCACTGAAATGGACAGAACATTGTTTTTCGATTTTCTTCCAATGGATATAGGTTCAGTCAAAGGCTTTAAAACCAAATTTCAGCTGTACACGGTTCCCGGACAGATATACTATAACGCCTCGAGAAAGTTGATTTTAAAGGGGGTGGACGGAATTGTTTTTGTCGCCGACTCTCAGGTTGAGAGATTTGAAGACAATATTGAATCCATAGACAATCTTCTTGAAAATCTTCAGGAGCATTCCCTGAAGATAGAGGACATACCTTTTGTTTTGCAGTACAACAAAAGAGACCTGCCAAACATATCCTCTCTTGATGACCTGCAGAAGTCTATAAATCCATGGAATGTGCCTTATTTTGAGGCAGTGGCAACACAGGGAATCGGAGTGTTTGAAACACTCAAAGCAGTATCAAAAATGATTCTGCAACGTCTGTAATTCTCAAGCAGAGAATTTTCTCACTATATCCTGAAGTTTTATTATTACATCGTGTAGCTGTTGAGCGCTTGAGGCAAGCTCTTCAATGGATGCTCCTTCTTCCTCTATTGAAGCTGACATCTCCTGACTGGAAGCCGCGTTTCCATCGGATATCTTTGCCACCTCTTCAATTACATTGCTGAATTTTACAATATTTTCAGAGACGAATTTTATCTCCTGGGAGATGTTTTTGTTGTTTGTAACTATGTAATTGATGTTATTTGATATTTGTTCAAGCACATTGGATGTGTTCATTATCACATCCTTTCCCTCAACCATCATCTGCTCGTTTGCGCGAGATTCATCCATGAGAATCTTTATCGAGTTGTTGGTTTCCTGTATTATTTTATGTATTTCAACCGCAGCTTCAGCCGATTTCTCCGCGAGTTTTCGTATCTCCTCAGCCACCACCTGAAAACCTCTTCCATACTCTCCGGCTCTCGCCGCCTCTATAGAGGCATTCAAAGAAAGAATGTTGGTTCTGTTTGTGATAGTCTCTATAGCGTCGGTAATAGTTGATATCCTTGACTGTTTTTCATTTACATCATCGATTGTAGTGTAAAGTTTATTGGATGACTCACGCAGTTTGTCTATCTTTTCAACGGCGGTCTTTGCCAATTGTTTGCCGCTCAATGAGATTGACAGAATATTTCCCGAAAATTTTTCGTTCTCTGTTGTTTTGGCCACAGATTTTTCTATATTTGTCACTGTGACTTTGGATTTCTTGGCTATGTCATCAATAAGCTGAGCCTGCTCCGTTGAATTGTGCGTTATCTGCTGAATTGTAGATGTTATCTCCTCTGATGACGCAGTCAGCTGTTCCGATGATGAAGTGAGGAGTTCGATATGTTCGGAAAGGTTTGTCCCCACCTCTCCTATCTGCGCTGTCATAGAGTTGAGCATGTCTAGAATCCTGTTGAATCCTTCTATAAGCTCCATTATCTCCCTGTCGGTCTTCAGCTCTATTCTTTCATTAAGATTGGCTTTGCCGCTTGTAATGAAGTCCATTTTCTTTTTAACTGTGCGTATCGGAAAAACTATTTTATTGTATAAAAATCTGAGAACGAAGACAAATATCAAAGTAGCCGCTATTACGAGAAGAAGTGTTATCCCTATTGTGCGGATTATGAAAGAATTATAATTTTTCGTGCTTATTCCGACCATCATAAAGCCTACGAGGGAGACAGATGCCTCAGATCCCTCGTTCATCATTTCATCAAATCCCATTTCAGGATTCTCGGCCGCCATTTCCGCATAAACAGGTATGTAATAGTCAACTATGAAGGGAAAATTTTCACCCGACTCTGCAGATTGCACATTTTCACTCTCTTTCATTGATGAGAGCATATCTTCGTTCAGCACGGGTATGTTCTGCGCATTATCAGGAAGTTTCATGAATATTCTCTGTTTGTCTGAATTGAATATCTGCACATAATAGGCATCCGGATGCATCATTATCTGTTTGGCGGTCTCTTCAAATCCTGCGATGTTGTTCGTCAGAAAAGAGAATTGCGAATTCTTGGCTATCATTTCAAAGAGCATGACAAGGTTGTTGTCATAAGTCTTCTTGTAGTTTGCGATATTTATATATTGAACTGCAAGAAGCATCAAAAAGAACATGACAAAAACAAAAGGAAGAGTTGTGAAAAGAATTCTCCTGAACATACTGTGCGCTTTTGATTTATTTTTCATAAATGCTCCTTTATGAGTTTTGCTATATTGAAGTTTTCGGACTCCGGCAGCTCCTGCGCGTTTGTCTTTATATTAAGTAAAGATATCAATTCAAGTGCGTGCCGCATCTCCTCTTTGTCCATAAATATGAAATCAAGGAGCTTGGACTTTGATTCTTTAGTGCGAAGGCCTCCGAAATTCAGAAGTTCAAATCCAACCGGAAGAAGCTTCTCTTTGTTGCTATAAAGTTCATTTAATGAGCCTGCCACATAGATTGAACTGCCTCTTAAAGGAATGCTCTCCTTTGTCAGGTTTACGGAAGTAAAATCAACCTCTTGTTCAAGCATGCTTCTGTACAGTTCGATGATGTCGCTTTCAAGGTCTGTGTGCAAAAGCACGAGAGAAGCAAGCCCGAGCTTCTTGACCCATCCCACTATTACCTGACCGTGAATCAGTCTGTCGTCGATTCTAAGGATCTTCATCTTATTCCCATCCTCCCGACTTCAAGAAGCTTTCCGTGAAGCTCCCTGAAATTTTTCTTTGATCTGTGAATGAAAAAATCGAGTATCATAGGCATATTGTAACCGAAGACGAGACCGACCTTTTGGTCGTTCATCTGCTTGATTCTCACTGAGGGAAGTGAAATCGATGAACCGTAAAAATCAATAAAAATAAAAAAATAATCAAAATCGGAGTTCTTTGCAATTATATCGCTGAGCATTCTGAATATTTCATCGGAACTCAAATCCTTATTGGAAATAATTGAATAATTGTCCTGAGAGCCGATTATTTTTTCAGCCGATTCCACTGCATTCAAGGCGAAATTGCTGTGTCCTGTAAATATTCCGTATATCATTCTACATCCTCATCCAGTCTTGCGAGTTTTTTTGCCTTTTCCTGCATAAGTTTTATTAAAGTCGCATTAAAAACTTTTGCAGTGTCGTATCCAGATATTTTTAGAAGGTGGTTCAAAGCAACCACCTCAGCAATCACGGATACATTTTTACCGGGTATCAAAGGTATGGTCACCAATGGTATTTCCACATCAAGAATGCTCTTTGTCCCCTCCTTGAGTCCGACTCTCTCAACATTGGTATCCTGTTTCCATTCCACAAGGTTTATCTCTATCTCTATTCTCTTGTGAAGCCTTACGCCTCTGATGCCGAAAATCTTTGCAATGTCAAGAATTCCGACCCCTCTGACTTCCATATGGTACTGAAGAGATGAATCTGGCGCTATGCCGGTTCCCATAAGGATATGTTCGCCTCTTCTGAATATTTTTATTGCATCGTCTGCAACGAGCCTGTGGCCCCTGTCTATAAGGTCAAGAGCGCACTCGCTTTTTCCTATGCCGCTTTTGCCTGAGATCAAAACCCCTATTCCGTAAATATCAACCAGAGTCCCGTGAAATGTCACTGATGGGGCCAATCTGCTGGAAAGGTAAGTGCTGGTGCGGTGAAATAGCATTGCTGTATCAGCAGAGGAGGAAAAGATGGGAATATTGTGTTTGTTGGAGAGAATCTTCATGATTTTGGGAACCTCTACTTTGCTACCTGCTATCATGCACGGGAATTTCTTTTCAAATACCTTGTTCAGATTAACCGATCTCTTTAAAGAAGAAAGATGACGGAGATAAGCAGATTCAACCTCTCCCATTATAAACAGAGCATCGCTTGATACATAATCCGAAAAACCTGCAAAAGCAAGTCCTGGATGATGGGGTTCAACCTCTGATATGCGGTTGTCCATTCCCTCTTGACCGCTCACTAATTGAAGAGAAAGGTCATCCTTATTTTCAACAAAAAAATCTTTTACGGAAATTTCGATCTTTCTGTCAGTGCTCATGTTTCTTTTCCTCAAATTTCTTCAGCTGCGATTTCATTTTATTGACGGATTTATCAACTGAAGTTGTCAGGTCGAAGGATTCATCGCTGGCTGTGAATCTGTGCTTTTTCACATCAATTTCCACTTCAACCTTGTATCTTTTTTCATTCAGTTCTACCAAGACACTGCATGATATTATATGATGCTCAAATTTTTCAAGCCTCTCTAGCGCTTTTTCAATAAAAAGCTTTATCTGAGGAGAAATTTCAACATGTTTTCCTGTGATCTTGGCATCCATATCATACCTCCTTTTGAATTATAGTGTCATGAAGATACTGTGAGTTATTTTCTTCCGGATAATCAGAATTGTAATGCAGTCCACGGGATTCTCTTCTCTTAAGAGCGGAAGCGATGACGATTTTTGAGACTATCAGCATATTTCTCAGCTCAAAATAGTTTACATTGTTGTATTTTTCCATAGCTGAAAATTTTTTATAGATTGAATCAATTTTGACATCTGCCTCTTTAAGGGACTTTGTGGAACGAACAATTCCGACCTTTTTCCACATTATCTCCTTTACAGACATCTTCTCGGAAATAATCTCTTCAAGAATCTCTTTTTCCATAGGTATTGGCTGGTTGTAGAAACCCGGAACATTTGTTTCGAATTCGTCGCCCATGAGAGGCTTTATATCCAAGAATGCCCTTTCGGCGAAGACAATAGCCTCCAAAAGGGAGTTTGATGCAAGTCGATTGGCGCCGTGAACTCCAGTTGAGGAGACCTCACCTGCCGAGTAAAGATTCTTTATTGAAGTGCGCGCATTGATGTCGGTGAGTATTCCTCCGCAACTGTAATGAGCGGCTGGCACCACAGGGATTGGACTGAACGGAACATCTATCCCAAGCTCCCTGCATTTTTTATAAATGCTCGGAAATCTCTCTTGAAATTTTTTATGAGAAAATGTTGAAACATCGAGGTAGACGAAATCCTCTCCCGAGAGCTTTAATTCGCTGTCTATCGCCTTAGCAACAAAATCCCGCGGTGCAAGCGATTTCATGGGATGGTACTTGTGCATGAATTGTCTGTTATCCTTGAGCTTGAGGAACCCCCCCTCTCCGCGGACTGCTTCAGATATCAGAAAGAGTCTTCCTTTTTCATCGGATCCATAAAGCGATGTCGGATGAAACTGAACGAATTCCATGTTGGCTATCTGAGCATTTGCTATGTAGGACATAGCAACACCGTCTCCTGTTGCGATGGAAGGATTGGTTGTGTGTTTGTAGATATTGCCTATGCCTCCTGTTGCGATGAAGACAAACTTTGAGAAATAAGGCTCAATCTCATTTGTCTTTTTATCAAGCACATAGATTCCTTGACAGACATTCCTGTCATCGACTATAAGGTCGCATGCAAAATGGTTTGTCAGCATCTCGACCGAATTGTAAGTGGAGATATTGTTTAAAAGGCACCTTTCTATTTCGTATCCTGTGAAATCTCCCGCATGCACTATTCTCCGCTTCTTATGGCCGCCCTCCATTCCGAGACGGAAATTTCCGCCTTCATCCGTTTCGAACTTTGCTCCCATGTCCCTTAGTTCAAGCACAAGCCTTGGGCCATTCTCAACTATTATCCTCACTGCATCAGGATGGCAGAGTCCGTGCCCCGTCTCAAGCGTATCTTTTATATGTTCATCAAAAGAATCGTCTTTTCCGAATACCGACGCTATCCCGCCCTGCGCATAATTCGTATTTGAGTCCTGCGCGGCTTTTTTTGTGATTATTCCTATTTTGCCGTAGGGAGCCATTTTATAAGCAAATGTCAATCCAGCTATTCCGCTACCGACAATAAGAATATCAAAATTACGCATTCTAATTCCTGTAAAATTGTATCATGTTTTCATCATGAATGTAATTCTCCCAATTGGCAGGGATATCTTCGCTTTCATCATTTGTATAGAGGATTTCATACTTGCCGAATCCCTTGATGTCCATAAAAATAAACTGAAGGCCGCTGCTTCTGTAGTAGATCCAATTCTCATAGGATTTTGCCCCTTCGCTCATTGGGATTACCATAGATTCGTCAGGAGAACCGTATTTGAGGTAAATTCTTCCTCTATCCGAATAATAGCCTTCTTCGTAACCTGAAGAGTATTGTGAATTAACAAACTTTACATTCTTGATAAAATTATCAAGAGCTTCAAGTTTGCCGTTATTGGGAGAATCATCTTTTCTTAGCCAGAAATTTATAAGGAAATTGTGCTTCCCTTTTTCGTCAAGAGCTTTATATTGATTTTTTTCCTTGTCGGTTGCGATGTAATCAATCAAACTGTAATATTTCATTTGCTCATCACTCAAATTGATTTGGGCAATCTCGGATGAAGCCACAGAAAGAGCTTTTTCAAAATCTGTCTCTTTTTCAAGAGAGAATCCTTCTCCAAAGAAATGTATTTTTAATTTGTATCTGCCCTCTTTGAGAGCTAGGGTGGATATCAGATTTGTATTTACAAAATCAAAACCGGGAGCCTTTTTTTCAAGAGGATCTGTCTTCAGTATTAAAGAATCCTTTTCACTCAGAATTTCATACGAAACAAAATAGGTTTCATCCTTCTCTAAATTATAGACCTCATTGTAAATATATAGAATGGGGTTTGAAAGTGTGAATTTATTGGAAGGATTAGGCACTATTGCATAGCCGTTCTTTGTGAATTTCCCGTTGAGCGAATCTCTGCTTATAGTGAATGCAATAAGAGGAGATGAAATAAAAGGCTCATCCTTCATGCTGTCAAGAAAGACCGTGTCGACAATCGACCAGTCGGTCATAGAAAATGAGTCATGAGCTATCACTGTAAACTCATACTTCCCCGGAGACAAGACGAATGAAGTCCTGTCAAAGAGAGACATGTTTCTGTTTATCTCCTCGATTTTGGATATCAGCGACTTTGTATTCCATTCATCATTGACGGATTGGTTTGTCTCCATATTCCTGATGATAGCTCTTATGTTTACAATGCCTGTCAGTTTTCCGTCAACGTTCTTGTACATAATGTTTTTTGACGGTATCTCTATGTCGCAGATTATCTGGTAGAGATCTTTCTGCGTCTTGAAGACCGTCACATCTGTGAACATCTCTGAATGGATAAGCAGTGATAACAACATCACCGACAACAAAATGCTTTTTTTCATTTTAATTGCCCCATATAATTTTTAAGGGTGTACTCTCCGTAGCCTCTTTCATCAATAAAGAGAAATTCATAGCCTAAGGTCCAATAGTACCAGATTTCATAAGGTTTGGAATCAGTGTCAAAGGGATGTCTCTCTATCTCATCCGGCTTTCCGTACATTATGTGTATTTTCCCGAAATCGGTTTTGAATCCTTTTTTATAACCGGTGAAATTCTTGTTTGCATAATCATATCTTTCGAAAAAATCTGAATAGCCCACATAAGAACTTATCTCAGGGTGCAGCTGTTGTTTGAACCAGAAATCATTCCAAATATCCTCTCTGTCATTTGTTTCGGCTCTTCTTATCTTGTCTACCTCATCCCACTTTCCGATGAAAGAGAGTGCCTGAAGAATGTCAGAAAACTCTTTTTCAGAATTGATGAAAGAAAACTCCACCGAGAAACTCTTGTAGACAGTGCTTATTTTTCGGTTGTCCCTTATGAGTTCTAATGTTATTCCGTATAATCCGCCGTAAAGGTCTTTGTAGATTGAAATTGTATCTTCTTTAAAAGAATTCTTTTTAAATTTCTTTTTAAAGACCACCTTTTTTTGCGAGTTCTGAACAAGAAGGTTTATCGAATAGGAGGATGAATCTGTAATAACAGAGCTCACAGCCAGCCTTATTGTGTCATTGGCGAAGAATCTTGCACTTTCATTATCAATGAAATCAGCCCCGAAAATGTATGAACCTGTAAGAGAAACTTTGGGGGGGGATGATTCAAAAACAGTATTGAATTTGTTCGATGAGTTTTTGTCCTGAATTGCAAGCGAAATGTACGAAATCATAGAGTCCGATGGAAATGAGAAAAAATGCTGCATAGTAGAATCTTCCTTTGTCTGTTTGTAGGTCTCGAAAAAGATTGTGGAATCCGAGTAGTATGTTTTTATTGGAGATTTATCTTTTCGTAGCAGTGTCAGAGATATCGTGTACCCTGATTTATAAAGCGAATCGGATTCTCTGATAAAAACAAGGTCTGATGATGAGATGAAGATAGTCGCGTTGAGAGTTACATTTCTAAAAGTGTCGACATCATAGTAGACATTGTAATTGCTTTCGGCAAGAGCCGCAAAAAGCAGCATAGGCATAAGCAGTGACAAAAAAAACAGGTTTTTACTTTTCATTTAAAATCCTTTCTGCTATTCTTATTCCATTCAGAGCCGCCCCCACTCTCAGGTTGTCGGCTGAAATAATCATAAGGAGTTTATCGGCAGAGTGCAGATCCCTTCTAAGCCTGCTCACAAAAGTTATGTTTGAGCGTGATGCATCGCAGGAATCCAACTCATTCACAAGAAGAACATTGTTTGTATTTTTATCGAAAGCGTTTTTTATTCTTTTCAAGGAGATTTTTTCTTTGAAGGAGACAATGACCGATTCCGTGTGGACATTTGAAAGGGGAACCCGCATGGCGGTAGGCGAGATTTGAATGCTACGGTCATTTAAAATTTTCTTCGTTTCATTCACAATTTTCATCTCCTCCTCACAATATCCGTTTTCATCAATTTGTCCTATTCTTTGAATTATATTGTCGAAAAACTGCGGATTTCCGCTTCTCATTTGTTTTGAAGACTGCTTCAAGTAAAGCTCAAGAGATTCTCTTCCTGCCCCAGAGACAGCCTGATAGGTTGATACACAGACTGATTTGATAGAATAGAGTTTTCTGAGAATGTCGAGGACCAAAACCAGCTGAATTGTCGAACAATTAGGATTTGCAATTATTCTGTTGGTTTTTTTAATGCGGTTGAAGTTGATTTCCGGGACTATAAGAGGGATATTTCTGTTCATTCTGAATGCGGATGAATTGTCTATGCAGATTGTTCCCTGAGCGGCGGCCTTAGGAACCAGTTTCATGTCAATATCAGCTCCGGCAGAAAAGAATGCCATGTGAATGTTCCTGAATATCTCTTTGCTGAACGGAAGCACTTTGTATTGCCTTCCTCTGAACTTCATTCTCTTTCCGATGCTTTTATCTGAAGCAAAAAGGTAGAGGTCTTTAACCGGAAAATTCCTCTCCTCCATAAGAGAGAGAAATTCGCGACCCACAAGTCCTGTCGCTCCGACAACACCTATATTAATTGATGAGATTGAATGCCTTTGCGGCTTCATTTGATATCTTCTCCACATATGGCTGTTTTGTGACTACGGATAAGACCAGTTTGTCGGTAAAGAATCCGAAGACATCATTGGAATATTTTTCCGTGATTGAAAGTATTTTGTTCAAAACTTCAGTGTCAGTTGATACTCCGGGTCCGATGAAAGAGACAATTGCTATGTCATTGCTTACGCTAACTGATGTGCAAAAATCTTCCGTTAACGAGAGAAGGTCGTTGATTCTGTCCTGCTCAACCACAACAGATATTGAGTCGGCATTCTTTGTTATGAACAGTTCTATCCGAAGATTGCCTGCATTAAGCTTCTTCATGAGAAGCACTATGTTGCTCTCAGGAGTCTTGAGATTCACAAGCGCAAGGTTCTGTCTTGTGCTTATACCTCTTACATTGACTGATTCTATGTTTTCCGTATTTGTGACCATTGTGCCATCTCCTTCATTGAAAGAAGGTTTAACCGCAAGTTTTATGCCATATCTTTCCGCAATCTCAACGGAGCGCGGATGAAGCACTTTTGAACCCGAATGAGCCATCAGAAGCATCTCTTCATATGAAATTTCATTGATAAGCCTCGCATTTGAATTGATTCTCGGGTCAACTGTGTAGACTCCGTCCACATCCGTGTATATCTCGCATAAATCTGCTTTGAGAAATGCCGCAAGCGCGACTGCGGTTGTGTCGGAGCCACCCCTCCCGAGAGTTGTGATCTCCTTCGTGCCTGATACTCCCTGGAATCCTGCTATTATAGGAGTTATTCCCTCGCTGAGGGCGGAGAGAAGCCTTTCACCCTTTACGGAGAGGATCTTTGCATTTGTGTGCTCTCCTGTGGTGATAATGCCCACTTGACTTCCTGTAAACGAGTAAGCTTTTACATTGAGCGAATTAAGAGCCATTGAAAAGAGCGACATGGAGATTCTCTCTCCTGCTGTAAGGAGCATGTCCATTTCCCTCTCTTCGGGCTGGCTGATAATTTGTTTTGCCATAGAAATAAGTTCATTGGTCGTCTTTCCCATTGCGGAGACAACTACAACAACTTTATTGTTGTTTTTGATTTCTGCCGCCACTCTCTTTGCAAGATGCATCACAAGAGAAGGTGTCGCAAGAGATGTGCCTCCGAATTTTTTTACGATTAGTGCCATTATAATTTTAGTTTTTTGATTCTTTTAATACCTTGCTTGAGGTCAGCATCGCTCAGAGTCAGGGAGAATCTGACAAAATCATCCCCATCTCTGCCGAAACCGACACCGGGCGTAGTTACTATGCCGGCTTCTCTTAAAAGATATTCTGTGAATTCTGCCGATTTCATGTTCTTTTTTGTTTTGGCAAAGACATAGAAGGCGGCTTTGGGTTTGTGAAATTCAAAATCTTTTTCGCCGAGAGCTTCGCACAGCAGATCCACTCTTTTTTTTATTATGATATTGTTTCTCATAACATGGCTGTCTATGCTTTTAAGTCCGGCGAGGGCCGCTTTTTGAATCGGCACAAAGACACCGGAATCCGTATTCATCTTTATCTGTTTCAATGCCTTTATAAGATGACTTCCGCCCACTGCATAGCCGATTCTCCAACCTGTCATGTTGAATGTCTTTGAAAAAGAGTGAAACTCTATGGAACATTCTTTTGCCTGTTTTGACTGCATGATTGAGGGCGGACGCACTTTTGAAAAGTAAACATCGGAATAGACATTGTCATTCATTATTATTAGATTCTGCTTCAAAGCGAAATCAACTGCCTGGTCATAGAAGTTCTTTTCAACAGATGCTCCGGAGGGATTATTGGGGTAATTGAGGAAGAGCACCTTGCTTTTTGAGGAGAGCTTCTTCTTGATGTCGCTGAAATAGGGGATAAAATAATTATCAAAGCAGACAGGGAATTCAACGGGTATTCCTCCTTTTAGGAGAGTCTGAGTTCTGTATACAGGGTAGCAGATTGACGGTATGAGAACCTCATCATTTTTGTCGAGGAATGCTTCAAGGGAGTGGGCAATGCCCTCCTTTGAGCCGATGAGAATCAAAATTTCATTTTCAGGGTCAATCTCAGCATTAAATCTTTTTTTGAAATATTTGGATATTTCTTCTCTTAGTTCAAGAATGCCTTCGTATGAAGGATATCTATGATTCTCCTTTATCTTCAGTTGGTGCTCCATCTCCTTGACTATGAATGCGGGAGTGGGCATATCCGGGTCTCCGATTCCGAAATCTATGGGATTTTCAATGGATTTCTTTAGTTTGTCTATCTCATTAAAAAGGTAGGGAGGGATCAGCTTGATCTTTTTTGAAACCATTATTTCTCCTTCAGCGCGTCAATCATAGTGTATAACCCCCTGTTTTTCTTAGCAATGAAGCGCGCCGCTTTTATTGCACCTGTGACAAATGTGTCACGCGAATCAGCAGAGTGGGAGAGTTCTATTGTCTCTCCGTTTCCTGAAATTATAATCTTGTGATAACCCGGCACAGACCCGATTCTCAATGAATGTATTCTTATTTCAGAGCCGCGGGGGAATGAAATTTTATCGGATGAATTTATTTTTCTCTTTGATATTTCTGAAATCCTTTCGGCGATTGCCAATGCTGTACCGCTCGGCGAATCCTTCTTTTGATTGTGATGGTATTCGATTATCTCTATGTCCCTCTCTTTATCGCAGAGAATCTGCTTCAGTGAGTCAAGCAGTATAAGAAGAGAGTTTATACCTGTTGACATATTGGCGGAGTAGAGTATGGGAATAGACTTAGAAGCCTCTTTCAACTGTTTTATCTGTGCATCCGAAAGACCTGTTGTGCCGGAAACTAATGGGGTCGATGAGGAGATGCAGAAGTTCAAGGCTGAAGAGAAGCCCTCCTTTGATGAAAAGTCAATTAAAACTTTCGTTTTATACTGCTTGGAGTTATCGAGAGGCAAAATATTGATTTTCCACTCTTCAATCCCGATAGATGTGCCCAAATCGCAGTTCAAATATTGATTTTCGGGATTTTCAAATGCGTCGGTAAGTGACATGTCGCTTTCAAAAAGGATTCTTTTGCAAATAAGAGAACCCATTTTTCCAGTCGCTCCATTTACACCAATATATAACATATAATATTTATATCATATACAAGATAAAAGTCAAGAGAGCGGCGGGGGGTGAAAATTGTGAAAACTATTTTTTAGATTCTAAAGAAACAATTTTGCGTAATGTATCATATTTAATAAAGCAAAAAGGGGAAATTCTAGAGATTTCTTTATATGTTAACAAACACTCTTTTTTCAGAATAGCAATTATTTTAATTAATAGTCTTTTATCTTTTTTAAAAGATAGTTTTTCCATTTTAATTCCAAGTTTTTTCTCTATATAGTAAATAGAATCTTCCGCACTCATTCCCCCTCTATCAGTTTTTCTTCTTCTTTCATTCGGACTATTATCTCTTTGTCTTCTTTCACATCTTGTTATTGCGTCAATAATTGTTTTTTCACTTCCCAAATATTCGTTTATATCATTTTTTATATCTAATTGAAAATTAATATTTTTTGAATTAATAATGGAATTAAAATTCTCTAATCCTGAATAAAGCTGCATTAAAAATACATTGTTGCATATGTTTTCTTTCCTATCAATATTTGAAAACTCTTGAATACTTGAGTATTTGTAATCAAAAGGATTTTTACAGTATCCTGCTCTGACTGGATTCAAATACAGGTATAGAAGGCTTTCTAACAGATATTTTTCATTTTCAATCAAAGTGGACTTGAAACGATTCTGGAAAACGTATCCTTTACCTCCTACATTCATTCTATAAAATAAAGCAAAACCACCATTCAGCTCCATCATAAACTTCGAAAGATTGTTGTTAGTGTTGCGAAGAATCAGATGGTAATGATTATTCATTAAAACATAGGCAAAAATTTCAATGCCATATTTCATACTGAGATTTTTAAGTAAACTTAGAAAATAGTTTTTGTAATAATTATCGATAAAAATATTCTCGCCTTTTATCCCCTTATTCATTACATGATGCAAAGCATTTTTATATGTTATTCTAACTTTTCTCATAATATAATTATACATATTTTTTTATCAATTTCAAGGGCATTCACAATTTTCACCCCCCGCCGCTATTGACTTAATAAAGTAGTGGGGTATAATAAAAAAACAGGTGCTCGGATGAGATAATAGGGAAAGCGGTGAAAAACCGTTGCTGTCAAGCAACTGTAAGCAGATGCGAATGCCAATGCCACCCGAAAGGGGAAGGCGGCAGGAGAGAAGCTGCGAGCCAGGAAACCTGCCTGTTGAAACGGAACCTGCTGTGACGGGGTCCGTCCTAACCAAAAAGGATGGATTTTGAAAAAAATATTTTTATCGGCTCTATTGGCTCACATTACTTTTCTGTATATATTTCCTTCATTAATATTTGTGTATGATTCTCTCTTTAATGAGGAAATTGTTTTTGTAGTAATTGAGAGGAATTCTATAAAGGAACAGGTTCTTTCGCCTTTCTTCATTGAAGAAGGGGAGAAATTTTCAATAGAGTGCATGGGATATAAAAAAAGCTATTTTACTGCTCATTCAGAGACCATGAAGATTTATCTTGAAAAAAATGCGATTGAAATGAAGGGGAGTCTGGTATATTCGGAGGCTCTGAAGAATGAGATAAAGAAGGGGAGTGTCAATACAAATATGTCAGATGCTCTTGAGAATTTGTTTCCATATATTCAAATCAGGCATTTCAACAGAAGCAACACAATCACTCTTGCAGGAATGTCGCAGGAGCATATTCTATTTTCTCTTGATGAAGTTCCTATAATTAATCAAATGTCAAGAATAGTAGATATAGATTTGATATCCCCCGCAATGATAGAGAGCGCAAATGTAAGCAGAAACTCAAATTCAGCTCTATTCGGAGAAAATTTATTCGGCGGAATAATTAACTTTAAGACAAAGAAAAAAAACTTTTCCTCAATAGCATCACTCTCAATGAATTCCGGCGAGATTTCGGCAAATGTCGATTTTGAAGGGCTAAAGGGAGGATTCTTTTTAAATTCCTATTCTGACATGATTATGCCGGAAGGAGCAATATTATCAAATTCAGACAAGAGTGTATTTGGATATAACATCGGATTTGATTCGAATAATATAAAATTGTCGCTTATAAACAGCATGTGCGAAGCAGGAGATCCGGGAATTGAAGGATACAGATATAAAACAAGCAGAATAAAAAACTCTCTTGTGATTCTCACGGGAACAATCAAATTCAATGACAAAATGAAATTTGTAAACTCAATTACAAAAAGCTCCTATTTTTATTTTAATGATGAATTGTCCACTCCTGCACGGGATTCGTCATTCTTCAATTCAATATTATCAGGCATTTCTTATTATAATGAGTTGGGAAATCTGACAATAAGCAATCAGATCAATTCAGCAGAGGGAACAAAGATAAAAAAAGCATTTGAATTTTTTCCTTCTGCGGGTTTGTCGACAAAAGCAGATAGATTCGCATTTGATGTGTTCGCAGCCGTTGCAGAGTCAGAGAATACAAATTTTGTTTATTCAATCAACTCATCTTCATATTTTCATTTAAAGGAGATGAGGTTAGATTATGGATTCAAAACATCAGTAAGGCGTCCGACATTCAATGAACTTTACTGGATTGAAGATGCCTTTGCAAAAGGAAATGAAAATCTGAATAATGAAGTCGTTAATGGAGTATTCATTAATTTAAAGAGGAAAACGAGTAATTTGATAATGACCACGGACTGCGGATTCAATTATTACACTTCAATAATCAAATGGGTTTCTGCCGAAGGCAAATATACTCCAATGAATATAGAGAATGTCAGCAATCCTTATTTAATTTTTTCAGCAGAGTATGAAAACGGATTTGTGAAGGCCAGCAACATCTTCTCCCTTTCGCCCAATATTGCTGATAATTTCAAAATGGTTCCGTATTCCCCCGTCTTCGCGGATAATTTTTCCGTAACCCTGCTCTATAGAAAAATTTTCTTTGAATTGAATGTGAATTATACAAGTGATTCATATCTGTCAAGTGCAAATACGAAAAAGATAAATCAGAAAGTTTATTTTCAGAATGCGGGAATTGGAATAAATTGGAGTATATTAAGATTGGTTCTCTCTGTGGAAAACCCACTTGATATGAGCTTTGAATCAGTTAACGGATACTATATTGAAGGAAGAAATATAAAACTCACACTAAAGGCGGAATTATGAAAAATAAAATCTTAATTGTAGTGCTGATAACAGCAGGCATTTATTCATGTTCAATCCACAATGAAGTGCGAAACAGCGGAATTTATATTCTTGACTGGTATGCAGAGGCGGTCTATGTTATGGATTCTACTCTTCTTTCCACGACTGAACCTCTTTTACTTGCAGGAGACGGACCTTCTGATATTATTGTTGATGATAATAATATATTCATTTCAAATTCAGGTTACGGAGGAAATGCATCAGTTCAAAAATTCTCTCTTACCGGAGATTTGATTCTTGAAAAAACAACAGGAGAAATGACATCTCCCGGATATCTCGAAGATGATGATGAAAATATTTATTTATCACTATGGCTCGATAATTCAGTTATAGTGATGGAGAAAGAGTCCCTCAAAACAGTCAAAACAATCACAGGGCTTGCCGCTCCTCAGGAGATAGTGAGAGATGGAAATATTATATATATAGGAAGCAATAATGTTTCCGAAACAGCTTCAATTTATAAGGTGAATACAGACACTTGGGAAAAGAGAGAGATAAAGTCAGGCTCGAATCCATCATATATTGACATATCGGATAATAAGGATATTTTTGTCTCCTGCGTAGGGGATTACAATTCCATAGACGGAAGCATCATTAAAATATCAAATGACAGCATAATTCACAAAACGAATTTCAATTCTTTTCTTGGAAAAGTGAAATGCATTGACGGATTTGTCATAGTTCTTGATGCTATGGAGAATGCGTATATATTATCTTCAGAGGATTTGTCAATAATTGATACAATTGAAATATCATCACCCTCTGATGTAGAGAGAGTAAATGATAAGGTGATATTCTCGACAAATGTGGGGAAAATGTATGTATCGGATTTATCGTCAATTACGGAAGTTGTAGAGATTGAACCTGAATATGGTTTTAAAACAAGCGAGATTTTTGTAAGGTGAATAAGTAGATTAAGTTAAGTTATTTTTCAACCTATTGTGCTTTTGGAAAATAAAAAAACACTAAATATAGTGTTCGGTCTTGACATTCTCTCTTTAATGAATAAGATATTTTTAGTTGTTTTTTAAATTTCTAAAAAAGTCGGAGGAGTGAGTGTCAAAGATTGTGCAAATCAGAAAGAGAGACGGCAGAGTAGAAAGTTTCGATGAAAACAAAATTTCCATGGCAATCTACAAAGCCGCAAAAGCGGTCGGAGGGGATGACCTTGAACTTGCAAAGAAAATAACCAATCAGGTGGAGGCGGTTCTTGAGGTCATATATAAAGACGGAAGGGTGCCTACAGTAGAGAATGTGCAGGACTTGGTTGAAAAAATGCTTATTGAGGGCGGTTACGCAAAGACAGCGAAAGCATACATACTCTACCGCGACCAGCACTCACAACTGAGAAATACAAAGGACCTGCTGAAAGACGGAATATCTTTGATGGATGACTACATTGAGAAGAGCGACTGGAGAGTTAATGAAAATTCAAATATGTCATACTCTCTTCAGGGCCTGAATAATCACATATCCTCTGCAATTTCATCGCAATACTGGCTTGAAAAAATATATTCAAAAGAAGTCGCAAATGCCCATAAAGAGGCGGATCTGCACATACATGACCTTGGAATGCTTTCAGTTTACTGCTGTGGTTGGGACATTGAACTTCTTCTGACAAAGGGACTCGGCGGAGTAACCGGAAAAATTGAGAGCAAGCCGCCGAAGCATTTCAGAACGGCATTGGGGCAGATAGTGAATTTCTTTTACACTCTTCAGGGTGAGTCTGCCGGAGCGCAGGCATTCTCTAATTTTGACACATATCTGGCTCCATTCATCAGGTTTGACGAACTCACATACGATGATGTAAAACAAGCCATGCAGGAGTTTATTTTCAATGTCAATGTGCCTACAAGAGTGGGATTCCAGACTCCATTCACAAATGTCACAATGGACCTTGTGTGCCCCCAATCATTCCGTGATACCCGAGTTCTAATAGGCGGGGAGCGGAGAATCGAGACCTACAAAGAATTTCAGAGAGAGATGGACATCTTCAACACTGCATTCGCAGAGGTGATGATGGAGGGAGACTCGAAGGGAAGAATATTTACATTCCCAATCCCCACATACAACATAACAAAGGATTTTGACTGGAACAACCCGACGCATGATAAAATATGGGAAATGACTTCTAAATACGGCATACCCTATTTCAGCAATTTCATCAATTCAGATATGGATCCTTCTGATGCAAGATCCATGTGCTGCAGGCTCCGTCTTGACAATCGCCAGCTTAAAGAGCATTCGAACAATATTCAGTTGAATCTGCTTGCAAAAGGAGAACCTCAGGAGCAGCAGGAAGATCACACTCCGGCACTGAGAAGTGGCGGTCTTTTCGGCGCAAATCCTATGACAGGTTCAATCGGAGTCGTGACAATAAATCTTCCAAGAATAGCATTTCAAAGCGAAGATAAAGGTCAGTTTCTGACCCGACTCAAAAAACAGATGGATATAGCAAAAGAATCTCTGGAGGTGAAAAGAAAGGTCCTTGAAAGATTCACTGAAGACGGTCTATATCCATACGCAAAGCACTACCTAAGCGAAATAAAAGAGACGAACGGAAAATATTGGTCTCATCACTTTTCAACAATAGGGCTTATAGGAATGAATGAGGCGTCTCTAATGCTGGTAAAAGAGAATATCGGTCATGAGAAGGGCAGAGAATTTGCTCTTGAAACATTGAAGTTTATGAAGAGCATTTTATCGGAATATACAAAAGAGTCGAACAATCTTTATAATCTTGAAGCCTCTCCGGCGGAAGGAACATCATACCGTCTCGCAAAAAAAGACAAAGAGAGTTTCCCGAAAATAATCACTGCAGGAGGAGATGTTCCATACTATACAAATTCGACTCAACTGCCGGTCGGATTCACGGATGATTTATTTGAGGCTCTCACCCTCCAGGATGAACTTCAGTGTCAATATACAGGAGGAACAGTGCTTCACGGTTTCTTGGGAGAGAGGGTCTATTCTATTGAAGCATGCAAGAATCTTGTGAAGAAGATAGCTGAAAATTTTCATCTTCCTTACTTTACAATTACTCCGACATTTTCAATATGTCCGGTACACGGGTATATTCCCGGAGAGCACAAATACTGCCCGTATGACCATTCGCAGGAGGATTTGGAGAAATTCGGAATTGAAACTTATATAGAAAAAGGAGAATAAAATGGAGAAAGTGCAAGTATTTGAGGAAGTGCAAAAAAAGCATGTAATCAAGGTAAAGCGGGTTCCAACAGAAATTTACAGCAGAGTTGTCGGTTATTTCAGGCCTGTCAACAACTGGAATGAGGGAAAAAAAGAGGAGTTCAAGGACAGGAAAGAATTCAAAGTATAGGAAATATTTTTTGAAAAATATCAGTATTAGGGGTTTTCAGGGAGTGACCCTTCTTGATTATCCTGATAAAGTTGCAGCAACAATTTTTTTGGGCGGATGTAATTTCAAATGTCCCTTTTGTCACAATCCCGAGCTTCTTAACGATTCTACAAAAGAATTAGATGAGGAGTGGGTCTTTTCGGAATTATCCCGCAGGCGTAATTTTATTGAGGGGGTATGCATCACAGGAGGCGAACCTCTTTTATTTAAAGAGATAATCGATTTCATGTCGGAGTTGAAAAGGATTTCCGGAAAGGCAATAAAAATAGATACAAACGGCTACAATCCGGACCTTTTAAAGAGAGTTATAGAATCGGGAAATGTTGATTATATAGCAATGGATGTGAAGACATCAATTAAAAAGTATTTCATCGCCGCCGGAGTTGCAGTGCAGGAGGAAAATATAAAGAGGTCTATAGAGTTGATAATGAACTCGGAAATAGATTATGAATTCCGCACAACAGTAGTGCCGGAAATAGTAACCTCAGACGACATAAGGGAGATAGGCTCCTTAATAAACGGAGCAAAAAGAGTAGCCTTGCAGCAATTCAGACAGCAAAAGACTTTAAATCCTGAATTTCAGACATTAAAACCATATAGACCCGAGGAATTGAGAAAATTCAGAGATATTCTATCCCAATTTTCAGACAGAATAGAAGTAAGGGGAATATAGCGCAAATTTTGCACGGACTGCTTCTCTTTTTGTTTGAACTAAAAATATAAAGTTGTATTTTACAAGTATTTAAATAATATAATAGGTATGATAATTGCTAATAAACTTTTGTATTTATAAGATGAAAAAATTATGGTTATATAAAAGCGGAGGAATTATGAAAAAAGCGATTTTACTTTTGGTTCTGATAGGCGCAATGCTTGTCGGAGCACAACACTATGAGAATGTCAATATCCTCATTTGGGATGATGACAAGGGAGCCACATTTAGAAATCCGGACAACTTGGAGTTGTTCATCGGATATGAGGCAAATCTGAAAAAGTCCTTATACAAACTTGGTTTTGAAGATACATTGAAGAAAAATCTCAGGGTATCAACCACCCTTCCGAGTTGGAAGGACCTTGTTGATTATGCGGCTGTTTTTGTCGTCTGCGGGCCAAGACTCTATACTGACGAGATAATGACGCCCACTGACTTAAGCAATTTACGCGGCTACCTTGAAAACGGAGGCTGTCTTTACATTGAGGGAAACAATGTTGCCCATTTTTTGACTGTCAATGATAAGTATTTTTTAAACATGTATTTCAACAATTCAATGTCCTATGACGGAGGAACCACCTATACAGGGTATGACACAATCATTACTGATTCAAATTCGAATTTCTGTCCTCCCTATGTATTTGTTTATCCCTCGGGAACAAACCCTGATTACTCTGTTGACGGTATGGAGCCCTATCAGGCAATACCAGCCCCATACTACTATTCAGTCTTGGTTCCCGGAGAGAAGCAGGGGAAACTGTATAAATCAACTGCAACAGCATATACTCCACCGGCAACAAAAGCGCCCCATTATTTTCCGGGCAAGACATTTATGCAAACCACTGCTTTCGGTGCATACTCATACCCAGTGAGAAAGCAGGTTCTGCCAGACTCGATAGAGAATCAGCTTATCAGAACAGCGTATCTCAGAGACATTTTAAGATTCTTCTCAATAGGAAGAGTGCTTGTGGTAAAGGATGACGGAGAGATTCCTGGCACAGAGGTGGCGATTCTAAAGACTCTTGATAAGTACATTATTGACTATGATGTCATTTCAATAAAATTAAAAGAATATGGACCTCCCTATTATTATTACACTCCCTACACAACTGTTTTATGGTACACCGGAGAGGATTCTTATACCATATCTCCCAATGATACGACGGCGCTCGGAACATATCTTACATATGGAGGCAAAATAATAATGTCGGGAGACAATATTGCCGAGGATTTGGGAATAGCGGGAGTTAATGAGAGGGGAACAGAGTTTCCATTCCTTGAAACATACTTTGCTGTTGATTATATAAGCAGTAAGACCGACGAACCGGTCTTCTCCGCAGACAAGTCATCGCCGTACTTCATGGATAGTCTGTCAAAGTACATTGAGATGAAAACAAAGACCTCTTCCTGCAATGACATTCTTCGTCCGTTTCTGAGAGATACCTTTGTGGATACTGCATTTTATGAGGGAGTGGTTAAAGCTCCGGCACCTGTAGGAATTATTAACAATGCCGTGACCCATAAAGCAGTATTCCTTGGATTTGCCTTTGAATATCTTTATCCTGAGAATCTGGACGGTTTTCTCTATACGACATTTGAAGAAATTTTAAACTATGATTTGGCATTTTTGAATACCGGAACAACGATAAAAGAAACGAAATTCGCTCCTGCAAAACAAACTGTGCAGACAGGGATTGTTAATTATGCTGACGGATACATCTTTGTCTCCGGAATTACAGATGCAAAAGTCATTGATGTAATGGGCAGAGAGATTACCACTTTAAAGTCCGGCTATACAAAACTCTCATCTTTGTGCGGAAACGGCATATACTTTGTAGTCGGAAGATGCAACAACGAGATTGTAATAAAATCTTTCGTAAAACTATAGACCCTTAACTTCTTTTCGATAACTGATAAAGATACTCCTTTTTAAGGAGTATCTTTATCAGTCTCTTATTCAAATCACTCTCTTGTATCTTTCCCGATTCAACCCAAGAGACCATAGAATCCGTTAAATGTCCGAAAAGAGTGTCATCCATAACAATGAACATATCACAACCAGCATTGAATGACTTTTTAAGCACATCATAAGGATTTGAATAACCTCTGCATGCAATATCATCCGTGAGCACTATAATTGTAGAATCCTGAGATTTTACAAATGAGACTATTGATTTTGACATCAATGCAGGGAGAGTGTCGAGAGACGGATATCTCAGATTGGCCATCATAACGAATGAGGCATCCTTGATAAGGGAGGAGAATATTCTCAGGTTTTCAAACAGTTGAATCTCCGTTCCTTTGTAATCTGTAATAAAATCATCGGAGTTGTCGTATGTGTCTCCATAGCCCGGAAAATGTTTGATAGAATTTAGAATCTTCTTCTTCTTGTGCGCCTTCATGTATCTTTTTGAAAATGCTATTACAGAGTCGGGATTCTCGGATATTCCCCTCTTTGTCCTCTTTATGTATGAGTTTCTCTTATACGAGAGGTCGACGCAGGGGGAGAAGTTTACATTGATTCCGAGCGATGACATTAATTTTACCTGTGTTTCGATGATGTCAGCCTGATTCTCCGCATCTTCATACAACTCTCCGATAGGAGGAAATTTGTAAATAAAGGAGAGTCTGTTTACCATCCCGCCCTCCTGATCGATTCCTATAAAAGGAGGTATAAAGTATTTTAAAAAATGTTTTTCTGCATTAAACTTGCCGCTGTACATATCCTTTAAAATAGGCTTTGCGGGTATTATACCCCCCGGGCACTCTTTGAAATCTCTTTTCTTCGGATAACAAAGGAAGAATAATTGTGATACGCGCTCTTTCATTGTCATGGAATCTATAAGGGATGTTATGTCGGAAAGTTTTATTTCGTATGATGATAGAGATATTGAAATCATTAGCAATAAAACAGTTGTTTTTATCTTCATTCATTTATGATATGTATTTTTCACATTCTGTCAACCGGCTACCTCATGATGAAGAACTTGCTGTCTTTGCTGAAATATATGCCGCTTTTTGAGGGGACTGTCTTGGAGCCGAGAAGATTGTAAACATCCTGCGCCTCCTTATTGAGGCAAGAGGATGAAGCTTTGGGAAGCAAGATGAGAATATCATACTCCGAGGTTCTAAATGTAATCTCCTCTCCTTCCAGTTTTTGGATGTCTCCGAATATCGTATAGGTGTCTTTACACTTTTTCACAAAGCAGGTTTTATCGGCTTTGGGAGGAAGTAGAAGGCGCCCCTCTTCTGAAATTGTAAATGAAAAACCATCAGCAGTGAGCTTTGCTTCTGTCTTTTTGGGGTTTGCATTTGATGAGTAGGAGACGGCAATTGACATTGTGTCAAAACCGGTTGAAAAGAGAATCTCTGTTTTAAAGGAGGGTGAACCTCTTTTGATGAAGAACAGCATGTTTTTCTGCGAGTCGGGAAGAATTATGCGGGAATCTTCAAATACAATAGAATCAAAGAATGAGGTTGAATAGAGAATTTTAAGAGCGGCGGGATAGGCTGAACGGTTGGCAATCTGCGCAGATTTTTTAAATGTAATGTCAATGGAGTTCGGATAATCAATTACAATATTATAATCGAGAAGAAAGGATGCATACAGGTAGCAAAGCCAGTTATAGTCTTCGCATTCCAGCTTGGTCAGAGGATATGACTGGGCTATCCTGTTTTCGCTTATAGAGCCGACAATATAGGAATCAACAAAGAGAAACGGTGAAGAGGATGTGTATGAATCCACGAATTTTACTGTAGTATCCGCTGAAAGCTGTATGTCAAAAGCCGGAAAAGAGATTTTGCTGCCGGCATAAACTGTCTGACCGTCAAGAGCTGAGGATATATTGAAAAGTGACTGCAGTTTGATGCCCTCCTTGTCATATCCGAGAGCATCTCCTCCGTCAATAAGAACAGATGAACCGAGAGATGCAAGCTTCTTTATATAAAGAGCTTCGGATGAATCAAGTTTTTCATTGTTCGGGTATATACCGAATGCGAAGATGTTGGCCGGCCAGAATAGAGAGCAGTCAATCTCATTTTCAATTTTCAGCGAGAACTTGAGTGAGTCCCTCAAAAAAGAAACAAAGGCGGAATTGATATATTGGCTCATCGGGTCGTAAATGAAGATTGAATTTCTCTTTGAGCATACATAGGGATAGCATAGTGTGTCTGTAAAGAGATTGCACCTGTATTCGAATTTTAGATCCGAAGAATCCGAGTTGAAGGTCATCTCCCTGAAGAAGAGTGCGTATTCATCATCCTCGATTATCATCCAAGAGTCAGGTGAAAATGAGTAATCCGGCGACTCGAGAATCCTCAGAGAGCATGGAGTCGAGAATATAAGTGGATTTTTAAATTCAAGGCAGAACTGCAGAGTCTCTCTACTGAAGACAAACGGCGAATCCATTGCTTTTATCGAAGAGAGGGTTGGGCTGTATTTCATTGCGGGATAAGTGAAGATAAATTTTTTTCCGTTTGTTAAAACTGTTATCTCTATCGAGTATGCATCCTTTGAAAGATTAAATGTAGCGGCAAAGGATGAATCGGAAAGGGCGGAGAGGACTTCAGTGTATGAGCCTTCCCTGCAGATGATGGTGCAGGGAAGAGAGGGAGTAAGGGAGAAGAATGTGAATTCGATTTTCTCTCCGCTCTCTATAAGTCCGTCGCAGTCTCCTGTTCTGTCGCTTAAAAGAGCATTGTAAATGCCTGCCTCAGATTGGGAGATTATTATCGTGTCGACAAAGAGGCGTCCCTTAAAATAAGAAGAGGCAAAGAGAGTATCACCCGGCTCAAGGTTCTCCGTTTTTATGAAGTAGGTGCCTGCAGTGTGTGGAAGTGAATCGTAGGGTATTCCTCTCCATGATAGATAAAAGGGAGCATCGTCAAGAAGCTCAACATTTATAACGGAATCCCCCGTTAAAAGCGACTCGGGAACTAAAAACGGTTTCCGGGAGATTTCCTTTGCAGTTGAAATGAAGGGAAATCCGAATATCTGGCAGGATGAAATCTGGCACTCAGTATAGGAATTGAATCCGAAGAGAGTCAACATATAAGATAGTGAGTTTCTAACAGCATCCCCTACTGATGCCCCGTAGGGAGAGGAGATGTTTTTTAATACATTATCATCTGCATGGTCGAGAAACGCAGGAAGAAGAGTATTGTTAAGCTGATAGAATGTCTCTGTCGAGAATCCCACTGAGACGGAACCACCCTGCCTGGATACGACAAGTGACTCTGCGAAGCAAGATGAAAAGCCGCTCGTTATGTTGTCGAATGCAGATAGCAGGCAAGCGAATGAAGCAAAGACTCCTCCGCCTTCGAATGTAATTCCGCCTATATCAGAAAGGGATATCAGCGGAAGCACTGTAGATATGGGGTTTCCGTGCCCCCTATATGAGAGGTATAGCGCAGACGAAGAAGAAATATCATCAGTTGAAACACTCCAGTCATACTCGGGGTACCAAAGCGAGTCGTCTATCTCTGTAAGGTCAAAGAGGTATTTCGGAAAAATCGAATTGGTTCCGGAGTGAATTTTCCCGCTGGGCAGAAGTTTTGCAGACCTGTAGGAGAGAGTATAGTAAAGGTAATCCTCAACAGAGTCGCTTGAAGCATCATAAAAGGGGGCAATGTTGGAATATGATGATGAGCAGTCGGAGAAGAGCATCCTCTTTGCATTTCCGATATACCTGTCGAGGGATTCCTGCGACCGCACCGGTATTCTCGCAACAGTGATGAATGTAAAAAAATCTTTCTCAGATAGTCCATAGTCGAAATCAGTCGAAAAACTCTTAAGAGAGTAGGGATTTACCCTGCTTCTTTGAGGCTCAACCATGTTTTCGTCGCCTATGATGAGAATGAAGGAAGGCCTGCCATTAATCGAGATAACCGAATCAACAGACCTTTTGACTGAATGGAATGAAGGGTCGGCTGATCTGATGCTTTCGGATTTGTAGCCGGCAAGAAGGAGTATGTGCAGAGCTTCGTCGACATTTAGCGAGTTCGACGAAACGACAAGCGCATACTTTGAAAAGAGAAGTATTCGCTCTATGCTCTGCATAGAGGAAAAGCCGGCATCAAAGAGAGAGTCGGGAGATGATTCGGGCGATAGAGATAGAGAAGTGATTAGAAGATAAGAGAAAATTGCGGAAGTCAAAAGAAAGAGTTTCATGACGCCATCCCATGTAACGGATAAGATGGGGAAATAAACAGATTTGCTCATAAAACCTCCTTTGTGAATTGGTTGACATGTAGATTTCTAACCATTGCACATAGGGCCTGAAATGCAACAAAGAGTTGAAAAATGCAGGGTCCATCATTTTTTTAATGCAAGCAGTATTGTAAGCATCACCAGCATTAAGGCTGCAAAATTTATAAATCTTTTTGCTTTTCTTTCGCTCATAAAACCTCCTTTGTTAATTAGTAAAATGATAACAAAACATTTGACAAAAGTCAATAGGGTATATAATTTTTTCACTTGACTTAAAAAATCTATATGTAAAATGGATTGATATGAACATACTTATAATAAATTGGCGCGACTTACAGAATCCTCTTTACGGAGGAGCGGAGATTCACATCACAAAAATCGCTGAACATCTTGCAGAAGAGAATAATGTGTTTTTCTTGTCAAGTTCATTTAAGGGTTCTGTTAATGAAGAGATAAATAAGGTGAAATATATTCGCATCGGGCATGAACTGACATTCAATTTTGCGGTTTATCTAAACATTAAGCGCATCATAAAGGAATATAATATAGATTTAATTATAGAAGATATAAATAAAGTGCCCTTCTATACGCCTACATTTACAAACATACCTGTAATGGTTGTAATACCGCATATTTTTGGCAACACCATATTCAAACAGGCGCCGTTTTGGGGAGCATTGTATGTATATCTTTCCGAAAAGCCTATAAAAAGAGTTTACAGAGATTCATATTTTGAAGTGATTTCAAAATCCACGAAGGATGACCTTATGGGACGAGGCATAGATAAAGAGAGGATAATGGTGGCAGAATGCGGAGTTGATTCAATTGACTTCCCGGATGTTAAGAAAACCGATTATCCGCTCCTCGTTTATGTTGGGAGGCTGAAAAAATATAAATCAATCGACCATATAATTTTGGCAATGCCGGAGATACTAAAAAAACATAAAGAAGCAAAACTTATGATTGTGGGAACCGGAGATTACAGGGAGAAGCTTGAAAATCTTGTTAGAAAAATGAATCTCTATGATAGAATTATTTTTACAGGGTATGTGTCGGAGCAGAGAAAATTTGAGATTCTGAAAGAGGCGTGGGTCTCTATTTATCCGTCACTCATAGAAGGGTGGGGGATTGTCAATATTGAAGCGAACTCACTCGGGACTCCTGTTTTGTCAGCTAATGTTCCCGGTCTTAGAGACTCTGTAAAAGAAAATTATTCAGGTCTTCTTTACACTTACGGAGATATTGCCGACTTGTCAATGAAGCTTGATAATATCATTGGAGATAAAAAGAGGTATTTGGAGTTCTGCGACAATTCATACAAATGGGCTTTGAACTTCAATTGGTCACGCACTGTCTCTATGACTTCCGATTTTATAAAAAAAATCATAGTATAAATAGAAAGCGAAGATGAAAAAACCTTTTTTCACAATCATATTTGTTCTTCTTCTTATTCAGAGAAAGAGCATTTTAGTAAAGGGGGGGGCGATGAAAAATCGTGAAATTACTCTAGTAAAAAAACTCTATTCCGCTTCGCCCGAAAGGGAATGGAACAGGCTTTATCAGGATGCGTTCCATAAACTTGAATTTGACGGAACCATGAAATTCTTAAAGAAGCATCTGCCAAAGAAGGGATTGGTACTTGACGCAGGAGTCGGTCCCGGAAGATACACAATCGAACTTGCGAAAATGGGATATGATGCTGTTCTTCTCGACCTTGTGCCTGAGAATCTAAGATTTGCTGAGAAAATGATAAAAAAATATAAAGTGGAAAAAAGAATAAAAGGAATTCTTGAAGGAACAATCACAAACCTCTCTTTGTTTGAAGAGAATACTTTTGATTCTGTTATATGCCTTGGAGGGCCATTGTCTCATGTTCATACTCTTGATAATAGGGAAAAAGCAGTAAAGGAGCTTAAAAGGGTTGTTAAAAAAGGCAAAAAAGTGATAATATCAGTTATGTCAAAATGGGGAGTTCTTCTTGCAACTCCTATGGGCTGGCCCGGGGAGGTTAGATTCGACTCTTATGTGACAAAATTCGCAAAAACAGGAGATGATTACAGATTTGCCGGAAAGAGTTTCTGTCATTTCTTCACTTCGGAAGAACTAATAAAGCTTTTGAAATCGCAGCATCTGAAAATAACAGATATTTCTTCTTTAGAAGGCCTTAATATAGATAATGCAACAACCAATATTTTTGAAATAAAGCATAAAAAAGCGTGGAAAAACTGGATGAAGATTCACGATTCTTTCTTCAGAGAGAGTTTTGCAATTGATTCGGGCGGCCACATGATAATCTCAGGGAGGAAATGAATGAAGAAAAAATATCCAATTCTTGAATTTGATTCAAAATCAATTTCAATGATTGAACCGTCAGTATTCATAAAAAATAGAGTCAAGCATGAACGATGTGTCATCACGTTTTTCAGAAACGCACTGAGCGACATAGTAAAGAGATATAACGGAACTATAATTGATTCAAGATATTCAGAGGCGGGACCATTGCCTGTGTATCAGATTATTTACAAGAAAAAAAAGATTTCACTATTCTTCCCCGGAATAGGAGCGCCAATGGCAGGAGGATTTCTTGACGAGTTGATAGCTCTCGGATTTACAAAATTCATTGCCTGCGGGGGAGCGGGAGTTTTGGATAAAAAGTTATGTGCGGGACATATTGTTGTGCCTGTATCAGCTGTCAGAGATGAGGGGACATCATATCACTATATTCCTCCTTCAAGAGAGGTGGAGGCATGCAGGAAAGGAGTTGAATCTATAGAAAAGGTCTTAAAGAGACACAAAGTAGAATATGTGTTGGGCAAAACATGGACTACTGACGGAATATACAGAGAGACAATAAACAAAGTTAAAGAGAGAAGAGAGGAGGGATGTCTCACTGTTGAAATGGAGGCAGCAGCATTTTTTGCGATATCCAAATACCGGGGAGTTGAATTTGCGCAGATGCTATACTGCGGAGACGATTTGAGCGGTGATGAGTGGGACTCAAGGGGGTGGCAGAATAATAATACTGTGAGAGAGAAGCTCTTATATCTCTCGATTGAAGCATGTTTGGAAATGTAAAAACAGGAGGTTGTTATGGAGATTGTTTACGAAACTATTGAAGACAAAATAGAGAGAAGAAAAATATGCGACAAAGTACTGCACTCTCTCTCTGACTGGTTCGGAATTGAATCTGCAATTTTAGATTATATTAAAGGAGTGGGAGACGGTTTCTTCATAAGTACCTTTATTGACGGAAAGAGTGTGGGTTTTGCATCGATGCATGAAACCAGCGCATATGCGAATGAAATTTATGTGATGGGAATACTTAGAGGGAATCACAGAATGGGTATAGGCAGAAGGATGATTGAGATATGCTCTGAAGAATGCAGAAAAAATGAGAAGAAATTTTTAATAGTTAAGACAATAAGCGAAAAACTCAATAACCCGTTTTATAAAAATACCCGTGAGTTTTACAAATCAACAGGTTTCATGGAGCTTGAGGAACTACCTACGCTTTGGGGAGAGAAAAACCCGTGTTTAAATATGATTAAACTTATATGAAAGTGAGATCTGAATGGGATATGATTTTTTTTGAATGCGATAAATGCGAAGCATCGTCCCCCATGTAAATGTCGTAGTAAAAGCGATTTATAAATAAATGTAAATTTGATAATGGGGGGATATTGACAAATCAACCAAAAAAGATATACTTTATAATATGATTAAGAAAATTTTTCTTCTTATTCTTTTTCCTTTAACATTCATCTCTGTATTTCCCCAATGGAGTTCCCCTGTTGACATTTGGCCTTACTCTATGGCTTATTTTCAGCCGAATGCGGCCCACACACTTGCGGCAGACACTCTGGGCAATGTCCACATCACATGGTATGATGCATCAAAGGATGCATACAACTGCATAAAGAAAACAAAATATGACGGAACTGACTGGCTTTACACATCCTCATTTCTTGATGATCCACCAGGCGGAACAGGTTATTACGCATTAAGCTGGATGCCCACAATCTCTGTCGAGCCTGACGGAAAATCTCTTGTCGTGTGGGAGGATTACAGAACAGGCTCTTTTGAGTTATACTCAAAATATTTCAACAACTCGCTCTGGTCTTCTCAGATCACTGTAACAAATACTTTTAATTCTTATACTTGGTTTCCCAAACTCTGTTATGGAAATAAAAAACATCATCTGGTATTCATGGATGATTCTACCGGCTATTTCAACATATACTACACATATTTTGATACTATTTTTCAGCAGAAGGTCAACATTACCCCTTTAGAGAACAACTGCATCTCTCCTGACATTTTTGCATATCAGGATGGGGAGGTCAGCGTCATCTATTCAACAGAAACAGACGGATATCAAGTCCTATATAATGTCAGAAATACGGGTTCCGGATGGTCTTCTCCGTTAATTGTAGCAGATCCAGCCGCAAATGCCTACTGCCCGAATCTCATTTCAAACGGAGCAGATGAATATGCAATATTCACTGCAAATATCTCCGGAGTTACCGACCTCTTTGTTTCAAAATTCAATGGCTTTTCCTGGGGAGTTGAAGTCCTGCTTTCAGACACCAGGTCAAACATCAGCCATCCTGCTGGAATTATGACCGGAGGAAAACTCCGGCTTGTTTATGTGTCGGATGAAAATCAGTACGGCAACCTTTATACCATACTTTACAATCCTTTTACTGGAGTAATTGAAGAGAAGACTCTTCTGGCATCGCACCTGCACGGATACATTGTTCTTCCTCAGATAATAGAGGATGCAAACGGCAATATTCATGTGGTTTATATAGTCAATGATGATACCCCGGTCAATGAAAACCAGACAAATGATATATGGTGGACAAAACTTCCCCCTGCAAAGAAAGAAATTGCGCAGAAAGAAAAACCCTACAAGGCATCGTTAACCTATAAAGGCTGCCTGCTCACTTTCAAGGATGAAAATATGTACAGAGTTTCAATGGTTGACAAACTCGGAAGAAAGCTCTTTGAAAGAGAGAATGTGAATAATGAAATTGTAATATCAAAAGATTTGATGCAGAGAAATGACATATACTTCCTTCTCATAGAGAGCGGTGAATCAAAATATGGAGAAAAGATTCTATGGATAAGATGAAATTATATTTGTTTGCAGCAGTGCTTTTTGCCGCTTCTTTCGCTTGGGGCGCATTCACCCTTGTTTCCGAAAAAGATAATACAATCATCATAAAATATTTCAAGGAAGAGACGGATAAGGCGTCATCAGTGCTTCTTCCTCCTTCATGTATGTATTCTGTAGAAACGGATATAGATGACAAAAGAGCAGTCATTGGAGACCCGTTTTACTTCAAAGACTATTATTTACTTCCTGTCAGGCCTTATCCGGCGGATTATACTTTGAAGATAAAATATACTCCTGTGAAAATGCCGGGTAAAATTTTTGCGCCTGACTCTAAAACTCTTAAAACAATGGAGTCAATGGTCCTCAACGGCAAGAAGCTCAAAGAATTCATCAAACCGCGGCTGAAAAGCAAAGAAAAAACATCGTATGAAGGAACTCCTCTTGTAAGAGTGAGAATCGATTCCACGGGAATGTACAGGGTCTTCTATGATGAGATTCTGGCAATGTCGGGAATTGACCTGTCTTCATACACTCCTGCGACTATAAAACTCTACAATAACGGCTCGGAAATTCCTCTCTATATGAACGGCACAGGAGACAATGTCTTCGGACCCGGAGATTATTTTGAATTTTACGCAGAGAGAATTGACGGCGGCTCGGTATATTACAACAGATATGAACTTGAAAATACTTATATATTGAGTGCGGGTGGAGGTAGCGGCATCAGGTATGTGATTGATAATTCAGGGATGATGGATGACAGCATGATAGATTCCGAAATAACATCCACACTCTTTACTTACCATTCCGAGTATGACTCTTCTTATCTGAAAATAGGCGGCAAGTCGACAATCGACACAACAGATTTCTGGTACATGAAATATCTTCTCGGAGGAGATATCTACAACGCGAGCATTCCTCTTGATAATTTCGACACTCTCTCTTCAGATGTCAATATAAGAGTATATTTTCACGGCACGACTTATTTGATAATGTATAATCCCGACCATATTCTGAATTTTTACTATGACTCCACTCTCATCTCTACACTCAGTTGGGACGGGCTTGCTCCGTATATCTTCGAATATGAATCCCTATCAGTGACAAACAAGGATACATGCAGTTTTTATTTTGAAGTGCTTCCAAATGACTCATACCCTAATGATGTTGCACTCAATTGGATTGAAGTCGATTACAGAAAAAATTTGTTTTGTGAAGATTCCAGAATAAACTTCACTCTTGAAGATGAAGAGGGATTCGGCAATTTCAGATACAGGGTGAAGAACTTTCCAAGTTCAGCGGTTTCAATATACAGGAAAGACCTTAAAAAAATTGAAGCATATCAATCGATTTACGATGCAGGCACCAATACATACGAAATAGTCTTTGACGACCAGCTATTTTCTTCAAACAGGGATTATGCGGTTTACGGTCTGAACTCTTTCCTTTCGTGCGACACTATAGAGAGGTTTATGAATGAGAATCTTTCAAGCTCTCTTAACGAGGGTGAGTATGTAATAATAACCAATCAGAAACTAAAATCGGCCGCTGCGGGTTTCATAGACCTTCTTGACGACGAACACACTGTGAAGCTTGTAGGAAGTCAGGAGATTTACGATGAATTCTCATTCGGCAAAAAGAGCATAAAGGGGATAAAGGATTTTCTTGTTACTGCATACAACAATTGGAATATACCGCCATCAAATGTGATGATACTTGCGGATGGTTCATATGACAACAACAATCATTTGAATTCAGTCCCGAATGACATTCCTGTAGCTTTTTATTATGATGCGTCAGGATTTGGAATGGTCTGTTCAGACAATTACTTTGCGGCAGTCTCCGGAGATGATCCAATAGAAGACATATCGATATCGCGATTTCCCGCAAGAAATGAAAATGATATAAATACAGCCATAATAAAGGCGCAGAGCTACCTTGACTGGAAAAACGGAGGCATACACAACCTTAGAGCAATTTTCGCTTATGACACCACTGGTCCAAGCGACAGTCTTCTCGACTATCTTGAGGCAAAGTATCAGTCATACAAACTTGCTTCAATGCTTCCGGAGTATATGTACCCCGAGTTTATGGCTAACAAATATGATCAGAATGGTGACTTTATTAGTCAGTTGTCATACGGCTCTTCTTACCTGACGATACTTGCACACGGAGCCGAACAGTCAATAGGTTCGCGATTGTACATTCGTTTAAGCGATATTTACAGAATTTACAACATGGAAAGAATGCCCTTTGTCAATGTTTATTCATGCATTACGGGATTCTTTGATAAACCTAACATTGACTCTATGTCAATAGGAGAGGCGTTTGTCTCATCGCCATACGGCGGAGCAATAGCTTACTATGGTTCGTCAACGGCGAGCAGTATGTCTCTCAACCACACACTCAGTGAGTCAAATTTCAAGCAGTTTACAAATAATGGTGTAAGAAATATAGGGGATATAGCACTCTACGGAGAATTGGACTTCTACCTTCAACAGGGCTACATTGGCCCCTATAATGATGAATCACTCAATGCAAATCAGATAAAGAATTATGGAATGCTCGGTATAAATCTTGTTGACATCAAGATTCCTGATGTTTCGGATAAAGTGTGTTCTCTCTCATCATACAGCATTGATGCAGGAGATACGCTTAAAGTAGTGCTTGCGGACACACAGCTTGATGACGGACTGATGCAGTCTGTTGCAGTAGATTCCGAGAACAGGGCAATCTCACGCGATTATGCCGCTTTGGTTTTAGGCACAGGTGAAAATTCTCTTTTAATGCCTGATTCTCTTGTTGCCGGAGGCATAAGAGTCTTGACAATGGCTGTTACGGAGGATTCATCCGTGCTATATGAAGCATTTCCTTCCGTCGTCATAGGCGGTATAAAGAGATACTTCGTTTTGCCTGCATCTCCCGATACGACAGAGAGTCTGAAAATAATAACCGAGATTGGAGAGAATGCCAACATCGCCAACATCACGGCAATGTACAAGTATCCCTCTGATGCGTCATACCGCACAATGTCTATGGTTCAGGACTCTTCAAATTCTTCAAGATTTTACACCATAAGCCTTCCTCCGATAAGGGCTCAATCAACCGACCTGTACTTTTCATACTATATCTCTTATTCAGATACCTTGGGTGCATCTGTTTATTCAACTCCAAAAAAGAGTCTTCTGATACCCTCAATTCCCGATTTGCAGTTTTCATCCGACCCGTATCTTATGCCGGATAGTCTTACCCCCTACCTCTGCATAAAAGTGCTCAATATGGGCAAGAGAAAAGTGACAGGAGTGCCGATTGATTACTATGGATATGTGGATGATATTTTAACAGCAATAGGGTCTGACACTGTAGAGATAGAGCCGAATGAGACTGTTGAAAGCAGAATAATGATATCAAAGAATTATTACAGCGAAAATCTCCTTATTTCATTGAATCCGGATTCATTGAACGCATCCGAGTCAAACTATGCCAACAATATTCTTAATGTAACAGATTTTGATCAAATATATGCTTATGTGGGAAGTTCTGTTACCGACTCGGCGCTAAACTACAAAAATCTCAATGTATCTCTCCGCACCGTTACTTTAAATGATACAAATCTGATAGTCCTTACAAGAGAGATCTTCACGGATACTATTTCTTCGGTCGAACCATTGATTTTTGACGAAGATGAGAAGCCATATCTATATTCGATTCTTACAGGAGATTCTGCAAAAATGACGGTTGTGAGAATCAGTCTTTTGGATACATTTGAGGGGAAAGGAATACTTGAATACAATTCTGATGAGAATCTTTACTGTGCGCTTAATCAGAAGAGTTTAAGCGGAGAAACAACTTTAAACAGATTCAAAAAGAGCTTCATTGCCGCCGGATGGAGCGACTCTACTGCGCCGGTGATATCTATAAACATAGAAAACAAAGAATTTACCGGAGGAGTTGTGCTTCTAAACACTGTTGATTTCGGCTGCGCAATAGAGGATAATGAAGCAATTAATCTTGACAAACTTGTCATCATTTCTGACAACGACACCCTTCTAAAATCCGAGTACACGGTTTTAAACAGCAAGAGCGACAACAGCATCCCGATAAAATTCAGCAGAGAATATGAGAACGGAACATCTGTCATCAATGTTGAGGCTGAGGACATATTCGGAAACAAATCATCAAAGGTAATGTCATTCATAGTCTCCAATCAATTTAAAATAATAAGGGTGGCAAACTTTCCCAATCCCGTCAAGGGGGAGTTCACTAAAATTGTCTGCGATTTTTCAAAAGTCCCAGAAACAGCCGTTCTAAAAGTCTATGCACCAAACGGTTCTCTTGCTCGTTTAATTCAAATGGAACAGCTTGAACAGGCAAGGTTCTTCTGCGATTTGGATGTATCAGGTCTTGCAAACGGCACATACTTTTATACGGTAAGCGGAACTCTTGATGCAGAGACGATAAAATCAAGCATACAGAAGATGAGTGTTATAAAATGAAAAAAAGAATAATCTTCGCAATCATAGTACTATATGTCGCGTTTGTTTATGCGGCAGACTATGCTGAGACATTTCTTTCCCTGAATCCGGGAGTTTTAGGTGAAGGCGCAAGGGGCTCTTTGATAACCTTCGCAGATGAGTTTAACCCTATGTTTTATTTTAATCCGGCAAATTCATCGACTTTGGAGAATTCAAGATTTTTTCTGAGTTACGAACACAAGTTTCTCTTCTCCAACAATTCACAATATAATTCGGCTTCGATTGTTATGCCTTCAGTCAAATCTGTACGTTTCGGACTCGGCTATATCAATCAGTTGATTTCCGGAATACCGATATATCCGGAATATTCGGATTCTGTTTCATTTGAACCAACCGGATACTTTTCCGACAATGCAAACTGCATTTTGATAAATGCTTCTTACATCTATGCTGACGAACCTTTGAAAAGGTTCTCTCTCTCAGGTGGTTTAAACATAAAACCCATTATACACAAAATCTACGAGAATACAGGAATAGGAGCGGGCATCGATGCCGGAGTGAATGCCGCGTACTATTTCAACACATTCTCTCAGAGTAATCCCTCAAAGGCGTCTTTCGGGTTTTCTCTTTCTGATATAGGCGGCACAAGGGTCAAGTGGGATACAGACTCGAATACTGTGGATATAAGGAAAATTAAGATAAATGCGGCTCTCTCGTACATGGTGAAATTATCGGTTGTAAAATCGGAAATTTTCTATGAAGCCGGATGGACGGATGCGGATGAGGGAAAATTATTATCTTCTCTGATATATAGGTACAATGAAATGGCGGGAGTCTTCTGCGGCATTACTCATTTGCTCAACGCAACTGACGGTGAACAGGAGAGATCTTACGGAGCAGGCTGTTTCATAGATGTTCTTGGATTTGGGATATACTATTCCGTATCAACCGGCGAGCTTGGATTCAGCCATTCTGTCGGAGCAAGATACAGGATATGAATGATCACCTGCGCATACTTGTAAAAAATTGCAGTTATATAGCTATAGCGGCGATACAGCATGATGGAATCCCCACTTTGATTGAAGAGCTTAAAAAAGAGTATGTGGCGGAGGGCTTTGAGGATTTTGATTTTGTTGAAATCTTCGGGGATACAACCTCAATTGAGGATGCGGTCAGCAGGTCAATGGCTCCTCCAATGGTGTCGAAACGGAAGCTCATAATTCTTAAAAACCCCGACTCTCTTACGAAAGCAGGATATGAGGAGATCGATAAAACATTTTCAGCGCTTGAAAAAGATTCGCTCGCTGTTGTTCTGAGCATTGATGAATTCGCCGGCTCTATGAAAAATATAATGAGAACGACAGAGGAGAAGTTTCCCGGAGCAAAAATATATCAGCACTCAGTAGCAAAAGCCGGAGCAAGGGATGAGATGAGAAAATTCATAAAAGAGAAGAACCTTCAGATATCCGACAAAACTTCAGACGAACTCATGGAGAGATGCGGAGGCAATGTTAATAATATTCTGAACATACTAAATATGAGATATATCTCAGGCGAGGATAATATTACGGAATTTGATGTTGAAACTCTTGTGGATGTTGATTTCACACAGAATCTCCAATACAAAATAGCAGACAGTTTTTTCAGGCGGAATAAAAGACAGACGATGGAGGCGGTTGAAAAGGTTATAAAATGGAATGTGATGAACATTGACGGCATAGTTCTTCTGTTGATGCGCGAAATAGAGAAAGTGAGGAATCCTTTTAAGAACGAGAGCGGCTTTTCAAACAATGAGGCAAAAAAATGGAATGACCGCGAACTTGATTTTGCGTTTGATAATTTCTACAATCTTCTGCGCGACTTGCGCACATATTCAAATTCGTTTTCCAATATACTGCTTCAGCAGTGCATTATAAATATTCTTGAAAGGGGGTAATATGGAAGCAGGGAGACTTATTGAAATGAAGAAAAGTATAATCGAAAAGCTTAAGAAGCTTGAGATTATGAAACCTCAGATAAGAGAGGCCGTCTATTTGAAAATAAAAACGGAATATGAACAGCAGATAGAAGAGATACTTAAGAAACTTGAAAAAGAGAAGGGATATCTGCTTGAAGAAATCAAGAGAATGAAGAGTGAAGAGAACAAGATTCTTTCAAAACTGGAAGATTTAGAGATTAATAGAGAGGAGCTGAATGTCAGATTCACGCTCAATGAATTTTCCGAAGAGGAGCATCTGCAGAGAAAGTCCCTGTTGGAGGGTGAAATAGAGGATACAAAAACAAAAGTTCAGGAGCTACGTGAGAAGCGCCGCTCTTTCGAACAGCTGACAGAAGAAAAAACTGCGGAAAGCGAAGAGAAAGAGAAAACTGTCTCTCAGCCGCCAACTGAAGAAGCAAAAGAGATTCTTGATGCTGAGGAGCATGCTGAAGTTTCTTCTGTTATTGATGAAACTCTACCGGTTGAACTGCAGTCTTTTGATTCAATTATTCCCGATACCGCCAAAGTACCTCCGGCAGAGAGTGATTCGAATAATTTCAAAGAGATAACCATTGAAGAGAAGATACCCGAAATAAAAGAATCTTCGATAGACAATATCATTTCAGTCGACATTCTTAAGGATGAATCATTCTCTCTCGGCGAGGATGTCAAGAAAGAAGACAAGCTGATAAATGAGAATCCTCTTGAAGCCGCAAAGGGAGAGAAGGATGAAGACCTTTCCGAATTTGCAAAAATGCTTGATAATCAGATGGAGCCTCTTGGAACACTCTCTTCGGAGCAGGTGCCCGGCAACATTGAAGGTTTGACATGCCCCAAATGCGGGTATGTTAACAAGTCAGATTTGTTCAATTGTGAAAAATGCGGATCCGAACTCCTGTGAATGAGTTTTAAGAAAATAACCTTATTTACATTTTCCAATTACATAGGTCTCTTTTCCGCTTTGGTGCAGGGTTTGTTCACAGCGAAGGTGCTCTCAGTTACTGATATGGGTTCGTTTTCACAGGTAAAAATTATAGTCTCATATATGCTCCTTTTAAATCCCGGAGTAATAAATGGATTGATTTACAAGCTTCCTCTTTCAAAGAAGGATGAAGGGAGAAATTATGCCAGTTCGGCATTTTTCTTCTCTCTCTTTCTCTTTTTCTTTGCCTTTTTAATCTTTTTGATAATATACTTTAAGACGAATCGCTCTGAATGGTTTTTTGTCGGATTAGTGCTTCTTTTTTCATCTTTAAGGGAGGTCTTGGCATTCTCTCTTCGGGCTTTGCAGAGATTTGAAAAACTCTCTCTTCTTACACTCTTCTTCTCTGTTTCGCAGGCAGTTCTGATAATAGGTTTTTCAATTCCCTGGAAGCTTGATGGAACAATGTGGGCGCTTGCCTTATCAAGCATTCTCTCTTTTGTATTCGGGCTCTTTTTGTTGAAGGACACTATCAGATTCACATTCTCTTTAAGAAGCGTTTACGAACTCTTCGCAGGCGGCTGGATGATATATCTTAATGGCCTCTACGGCATGATACTCTCAAGTTTTGAAAGGATAGCTCTCTCATTTGCCGCCGCAAAGGATGTCTTTGCAGTATATTCGGTGGGCATATTCTTTGTATCAATATTTGATATGCTCTCTTCTTCAGTGACTCAGTATCTCACTCCTCAAATGGTAAAGAATGGTAAGGGATATTCAGAAGAGAAACTTGTAGAGACTTCACAGAGCATTTTATACATAATGATAGCCCTGATTTTCACGACCCTTCTTCTGATGCGCTTTTTCGTGCCTCTCTTTCTTGAAAAATACACACAATCTGTAAAAATAGCATCAATTCTCTCTGTAACATCTCTCTTTCAGGTATATTATAATATGATGTTTTCAAAATACCTCTCTTCCAAGAAAATGTATGAATATTTTCCAGTGCAGACAATTGGAGCAATAATAACTGTCGCAGGAACTCTACTGTATTTTGTTTTCGGAGACAAAAGAAATCTGGTGTATTTTTCGATCTTCATTCTTCTGATAAGAACATTATATTTTCTTGTTTCTGCTGTATATTTCAAAATAACTTTGAAGGTGAAAACAATCACACAGTTTTCAATAGTGTCAATAATTGCGGGAACAGCTATGTTTATAGCCGTATCAGCTGATAATACTGCGCTCTTTACCGCCTCAATAATCGCATTTGTTATTTACATGGCAATCTATTATAGGAATTTTATATTATGGAAAGAACATCTTCGCTGAGAATAATTACTGTATTCTTTTCAAAGGAGAATGCCGCGGAATTTAATGACAGAAACCGCATGGAAATTGAGAAATCCGGTATTCTGCTGACTGTGGTTGACAATGGCGAGAATAAAGAATACGTAGAAAATATCAAGAATGCAAAGTATATAAAGAATTGCTCCAATAAAGGATACGGATATGCTTTAAACAGGGGAGTTGAAGAATCAACCGAGGACTATATACTTCTTGTGAATGACGACATCAAAATCTCTGATGCATTTTTATCAGGTTTGAAAAAGCGGCTCGAGTTATACAGAAAAAACAGATATTCCCTTATAGGATTCAGAGTAATATCAGGAGCGACAAACAGAAGCGGAATACAAAAAGTCGCATATAATCCGCTGGTAATTCTCTACCATTTTTCCCCTCTTCCATTTATTTTTTCGCTTTTTTCAAAGGGGAACGGTTACTGCGGCGCAGGGGAGACCATGCATTCTTCAATCGCTTCAAGAGAAGTAATGGGTGTCAATGGTTCTATAATGCTTATAAACAGAGAGGATTTCAACAGAGTGGGAGGTTTTGACGAAGAATACTTTCTCACATACGAGGAGACTGACCTATTCATAAGACTTTTGAAAAAGAAAAATAGAATATTCTATGATGCATCATTAAAAGCGTATCACAAACACACTCTTACATCCGGAGAAGAATCCCTGAAATATTCATTTACATCAATGATGCATTTTCTCAAAAAACATTACGGCGGAATCTGCGCCAAATTCGTATATTTTTGGATCTACTCTTTTCTATCAATGAAGAAAATTATTACATTGAACAGAATGGGAGGCGGGATTGAATATCTTAAAAAGCCGTAACCTGACTTACAAAATTGCGATTCTTCTATTGTTTTTCATATTAACGGCAATGTTGGGAATCAGGGAATCGAACTGGGCTTTTCTTTTCTTCTCTGTTATTCTGCTTTCCATTTTCATTTTGATGCTTATAACCGATAGCATTGTTCCAATGCTCCTATTTCTGTCAATTTACGGACTGGTTTACAGAATCATGTTCTTTTATACAGGCGGTCTCCTTTATTCTCTCCTGTTCATAATACCGTTCTTCATTGTTCTTCTTTTCATTGACAGTCTCATTGAAAATTTCAATCTTCTATCATTGCCTATAAAAATCTTCTTAGGCATATATTGTGTTTTGGCATTGTACATTTCCTTCGCATTCTCAATAAGGGATCCTCTGTCGTCAATGGTATCCTTCAATGTATATTTCACTCCTGTTCTTCTTATCCTGACAAAACGGTTTGAATATGAGGATTTATCAAGAACAATTAAAATCGCTTTTCCTTTTATTCTCGGAATATTCATTCTGCAGATTGCGGGGAAATACTTTTACTTTGACAGGTACTACTTCGATTCTGTGGGTTCGTATATTTACACTTCATTGAAGCTCGGTTCTCATTACAGACCATTTTCAACATTCTCTTCAGTTGAGGAGCTGTCAGTATTTCTCGCATTGGCAGGCATAGCAGGGTTTTCCGGCAGGGGAGTTTACATGAAAACAATTGCAGTGCTGTCATTTGCCTCGCTTCTCTTTTTATCAGCGAGAACGGCAATGTTCATTTTAATTATTTTGGGAATGTTATACATATTGAAGTGCGGAAGATACAAGGTCTTTGCTGTAATTTCAATACTCTTCATTATTCTTATTATCTCACTTCAATTTATTCAAATTGACACAACAGTATATAAAAAGGACAGCAGGATGACTGTGATTTTCAAACACACTGTTGAACCTCTAAAGAGCGGGTTTAACACTTACTCTGCAGGTAAAAGAATTGAATCAATGAGATTTATCACAGAAGAGATTAAAAAACATCCTTTTGGAAAAGGCATGACTCACTCTGAATCAGTTCTTCTGAATCAAAAACAGGAGCATCCTATTGAATCGTCATTTGCAAAGCTCTCTCTATCCGGCGGGATTATCACTCTTCTTTACCTTTGTTTTGTTTACATTTTCTCTTTGGCAAAATTATTCACAAACAAAACCAATGAGTCGCACTATATCATACTGTTTTCACTATTGACCATTCTTCTTATGAATGGTCTGACAATGCATTTTATCAGCGTAGTGATAGCCGCATCCTTAATTAAATTCAAGTAAATGATAGTCCCGAAGCCCTGTATTATCCGATACTTCTTATAGGGACAGGTGCTTGACATCTTGACAAATTAAGACAATCACTAGTCCAACATCACTTGTCAAAATACTGAAAGATTTTTCACGCGAGAAGATTGATGAGAATGGTTCAGAAAGACGGAATAGTAAACTGGTAAAATCAAATAAGAGGGGGCTTCAAGCCCCCTTCTTTATTGAACTTAACACTGGGGACGGGGTATGGTTTATAGTTTTTTTTCTCAGGGACGATGTTTACTTTATACTTTTTTAGATTATTCTGTTCTAAAAAGCGAATTATCATCAAATGATCAAAAAATGACAGTTTCACAAGTATGTTGACATTGAACACAATAGATATAATATTTAAGGTATAGTTTAGTGAAATGAAGGAGAAAAATGAACAGAGATGAATTGAGAGAGAAAGAAAAACAAAACTATTTTAAAACTTTGAAAATAACGAAGAATATAATTACAGAAAATCCTGATTTGAAGGAATTGGAATATTCTTTTAATTGGGCGATATTTTCTCACTTCAATTCAAATTCGCAGTATTTATCCAAGAGAGAAAATAAATCCATTTTTGCGCGGATATCAATGCCTAAAAAGAGGTATTTCATATATTTTGGAGACATTGACAGAAAAATCATCGAAAAGATTGAGTCAGAAGGACTGGTTTCATTCAAAATAAAGCTTACAAGGCAGAAAATAGGATATGTGACAGAGAATGAAATTGTCTTTCCGCAAACATACCAGAAGACAAAAATAATTATAAAAGGAGACTATGATAAATCTGTTAAGAATGAAATAGAAAAAATTACGGCTGATAATATATCTGATTTGAACAGATTCAAAAAAGAAGTCGGCAGACTCTTCAAAAAGTCAAAGCCAGCATTTGTGTTGCTTGACGAGGACAGAACCAAATATAAATATGCGCTTGCAGACATCGCATCCGAGTTTAACATTAAATCATTTGTCATTCAGCATGGCATTACATTGAAGACGAATAACAGCGGAGTGCCATTTGCAAACGAATCATTTGCTCCTCTTCACGGTGATTATTTCTTATGCTGGGGCAGAAATGCTTTTGAATATATGAATCTCTTTCCAAAATCAAAAGGAAGAGTCTTCATCACGGGCTCGTCAAAAATGAGTTTCAATGAGAAAAATGCAGAAAGAAAGAACCCTCTGCTGATAATAGACCAGCAGTTTTTCTCTCAGGAAGCTGAGAGAAAATTTGCCTATGAAACTCTTGTATCAGATCTCAACAGAGAGAATATGGATTTCAGAGTCTATCTGAGAATGAATCATAACAGAAATTATCTTAAAAAACTTACCGATGGAAGGATTATTGAATGGAAACGCGGCTCAATCAAAAACAATATATCAGAGTCAAAGTGCGTTCTTGGTTTCACATCAACAGCTCTTTTGGAATCTCTGTATTCATATACTCCAGCAATATCTTATGATTACCTTGGATTTAATGACCAGATAGGATTCTTTTCAAAAGTGTCATTAAGTTCATCCTCTTTGAAAGAGATAATCAAGCAGATAAGAATATTCACATCTCAGGACAGGGAAAAATCTGACTTTAAGTCCTTTATAAGAGAACATATATCCTGCGAAGGCACACAAGCAGTCAATCTCACAAAGGAAACAATATTATCAAAAATGTGAGGAAAATATCATTCATAGACCTTTCTTTGATTCGTGGTGGAGCGGAGGTCTCTATTGAAATGCTTTTTGAAAGAATGAAGGACATCGAGAACATTACTCTGTTCACGAGCAGTGAGTCGAAATCTTTCACGGCAGAAGAAAAGATACAAAAAATAAAAATAGACAAAAGATTGCTTTTGTGTAAAAAACATTCTTTATATGCAGTTTATTCATTTGTTAAAATATTAGTGGAGGGAATGAATACTGAAATGGATTCAGATATAATGTTGACAAACACATTCAAATCACATATTTTCGGTTTAGGGCAAAAAATTAAAAACAAAAATATTAAATGGATAATATACGAGAGAGATGTGCCTGAAAATCTCATAATTTTGTTTTTAAAGAAAGCTATTCACAATCTCAGTGATTTCGTAGTGTTCAATTCTAATTACCTTAAAAGCATATACGGAAGAGAGTATAACACGGATGTGATATACAACATTATTGAAGGATGTGAATATAATCATAAGAAAAAAAATTATAAAAAGCTTGCTTTCGTCGGCAACCTGACTTACGAGAAAGGATTCGACAGAGCTCTTGAAATCTTAGCAAAAGTGAGGGAAAGGTTTCCCGATGCGGAGTTAATAGCAGCGGGAGTTGAAGGATACGGATCAGTAGTGAAGAGAAAGGGCGAGGAGAATGTTTCTTATTTGGGATACGAGGATAGGAAGGAATATTTAAAAGAGGTGGGATTCATCGTTCTTCTCAACAGAAGAAAGGAATCGTTTTCAAGAGCTGTAGCAGAGGCGATGATGTGCGGAGCAATACCCGTTATTTTGAAAGGCAATGGAATGGATGATTATGCGGATGACTCCAATTCATTGAGATTCGACAGGTATGATACTGCGGAAATAACAGAGAGCATAATCTTAGCGATAGAGAGCGGTAAGATTAAGGAAATTGCTGAGAGGGGAAGAGAGAGTGTGAAACAGCTCCTCGATGAAAGCGAGTCTCTGCGCCGTATCCGCAAAGTTTTTGATAGAATTTCACCTTAGAGACAAGTCATTGCCTTGTCTCCATAGCATTTGCATGGCAATCCGGTTTCTATGATTATGTAATCGAAAATGACACATCATTAGATAAAATTAGGGAATACATAATGAATAACTCTGCGCAATGGGCTGATGATGAATATAATTTCGGCTGGCGCAAACTGTGAAAAAGGAGTAATTATGAAGAATATATTCAATCATAACAAGCATACAAGTACACAAGCTAACCAGCGTACTAAAACTTCAGTACATTCTGAAGTCCGCAGTAGTTACCTCTATCCTGAAGAATCTATCAAAGCATACCAGTCTACCAGCTAACAAACGTACTTCTATTTTTTCCCAACTCTCAACTATCAACCAAAAACTATTAACTTTTTGTTTTGCTCTGTTGTTTATCTCTGTAATGCTTATTCAGAGCGGATGCGAACTGACAAATGGCACAAAATACATAGAGAGGTCTTTAGGCAATAACAGTATCTGCTGGGAGGATAATGACCGTATATTGATTTATGCGAGTATAGCACAGTATTGGTAGAACCAGAGCATTGTCGGAGGCGAAAGCAAAGAGTATGATTGGACAGTCGGCGAGATATGGAGGATAACAGCAAGCACTTGAGCAAAGGAATTGTTGTTTAGGAGCAAATCAAACGAGTATGCGCTAAACAATGCTGATGTGTGAGACTGAGACTTGTCAAGGAAGTTGTGTAAAGAGGGATTAGTATTCATAGGGGAGTTTTCCAAAGAGATTAACGAAGGATTGGCGGAGGTAATATAATTTAGCAATTATTTTAGGGTAACCGTTTTTTTATTCAGGTAACGGATATAAATATTAATGAAGAGGATGTCTTCGGATTGGAAGAAGCCGCCCTTTTGCTGTCGAATGTGTTCGAGGGAGAAGTTTTTTCTTGCATTTCTGAGGAGATGAACCAAACACAACTGTCTTTTGGCATTAGGGTACATTATTCGGTTCAATATCTCCTTCTAGTTAATCTTATTATATTCCACTCCTAATATTTTTACACAACTTTTATTATACTCCCGTTCTCACTGCAGTTTTGAAAAAATCTGAAAAAAAGATGCTTAAAATGCTTGAAGATGAGAATGATGATGAGAAGAGGGGATACATTTTAAAGGAACTGTATCTTCTGACTGGGAAAAAAGAATATAGGGTGAATGGCTTGAAAGCACTCTCTTCTGCATACAAAGCGCGACCATCCATATATATTTCAAGTGCTCTAAAAGAGATTCAACAGAGAGATTGTTAAAAGGATTTTTTCGCCTGATAAAAGAATTCAAACAAAAAGAAATTCCATTCAATTTAAAAGAAACATACCAATGCATGTAAGGCACCAGCATAGATCAGACAGAAAGGGTGTGGTGTAGATTCGTAAAGAATAAAGCAAAATTCAATTAGTTTGCTTGATAAAATAAAGAATAAAAAACTCTTGACAAAGAGAAATTAATGTGATAATCATAATACAACCTTTGGAGTGAAGGAGATATGTTTTGGATAGAAGAGTGTGGTTGGCGGTTATCTTCTTAATAGCAGTGTCAATATTTTGTGAAGATGTAGATACTGTATATACTGCTCCTTCTCTCGAATTCCCACAGGAAAACTCTGATACAATAGCAAACTTTGAAAATAAAGAGATAGACGATACAATAATAGATACTGACCAAAAGATACGCAATAAGCAGTCAACTTGTCTGAAATACGGTGCTTTTTATTTTATACCAACTGCCGCATATATATATTCAATCTATCTGAACGAACTACCAGATGAACACAACAATAATTGTGTGTATTGCATATCCTATCCGATAGGATTAGTAACGCTTGAAGGATTTATTGCAAATATTATTCTTAATAAGCCGTTTTTTTCAATAGAGAATCCAAAATCATTTATCTCTCTAGATGGGAACGTTGGAATTATAACTCCGCTTACCTACATATATGATAATGGTGGACCTATTTTAAACTTGGATATTAAGGGCTTTAATCGAATAGCACTTGAGTATGAGTATCGGTTCAATAAAGGCTTCGGAATTCAAATCTGCGGTGAAAGATTGGGTGCTATGGCGGATTTTAGTGATGATTACATATACGGTTTTTTCGGATATTCTTTGGGATTTAGGTTTACAGATTGGAGCATAAATATTAATAAGATACTATTTGGTTATTCATTCAAAGATAACACATCAAAGGATTACGGCAGTGACTTTTGGGGATTCGGCATAGGGTGGTCGAATAGGTATTATCCTTATAAAGGACTATTCATAGAACCTGATGTTTCATACAGATTCTCAAGAACAGCGGATTACTCGGTATCCATAATAGGATTATTCGGGGGTGTCAACTTGGGATACAGGTTTTAAGGGAGGTATTAAGATATGAATAAAGGAACATGGTTGGTTTCTGTTCTGATATTTATCTCAATTACATCAACAAGCTGTTTGTCGATGATATACTATCCTTCCCGCGTGCTTGATAAAGGCGGAGTTTATCTGGGACTGGGAACGCATGTTGAGAGACGTTGGGACGATGCTACTGAAATGGCAGTTTATAGTTCATTATATTCGAGGTTCGGACTTGGAGGAGGTTTTGACGGAGGACTAGAATTGAGATTAGCTTCTGGTTTACCGTATGCGGCAGATCTTAGCGCCAGAAAACAATTCAATTTTAATGCGATTGTGATAGATGGAGTAACACTGGCAGGGGGAATCGGATTGTCAAACGCATTTCCACTCGAATGGAATGGAAGCATCTGTTTCCTGAAAAAGGCATTTTCTCTGACAATCGGCACTGCGCAAAACCAAGCAGGAGATTATCTGGGGGAATATAGTTATATTATTAACTCAACTTATGCAAGAGCAGCGTATGAGTTTACAATTGGGAAGCATTTAGTAGTAATGCCTTTTGTGTCAGGCCGACACGCAAATATCTATAAGGAAAATTATGGAGAAAATCTTGAGTTCTGGCAGAGGAATCAAATGGGAGTTGGGCTCTCTATTGCATTCAAGTCAAAATAGAACAATGAAAAAGGAGGAACTATGAAGAAAGGATTATTTATTATTTTACTTTTATTGACATTAATATCGTTAAATCTTTTTGCTGAAGATTATCCAATAATATTCCTCCATGGAAATAAAGCAGAAGGAAACTATGTAAATGGTTGGTTAACATGGGGTGATCATACTATGTCCCCATTGAATCTCATTGATGCAATACAGTATAAAGGATATAGAAAATATGAATTTGACTGTAATAAATATTCACAACTACCTATTCTTCCTTCAAAGACTATGTTTAACTTTTCATATTACTTGACCGAAAACGAACATGGAGTTATTTCAATAAGCAATGAGACTGCTCCTGTCGGATTTCGAAAGATAGTTGACGAAAATACTCACACTATGATTGATGTTGCGTTTCCATTGTTCATTATAATGGCCTCTTGAAATAGGACATTTTAGTGGTAGAATGTGTTAAAAAAGGAGGCAGAAATGGACTCTAAGAGACACGAATCAGGATTCAAGGCGCGGGTGGCTTTAGCAGCAATAAGAGGCGAGAAGACATTAAACACAATTTATCAAAATCTTGTGTCTTGACAAGAGAGCCATTACAGTAATGACTCAATAGTAGCAATATGGGAATGGACATGCCCTACTTATGATTTGATAGAAAGTCATGTAACCTGCCATGACTTTAACCTGAATGGCTATGATGAGATAATTTTTTCAGGCATAGGAGATGCATTATTTGAATACGGTACATACATATTTGAAGACTCGTCAGCTGTTGTGAACGGAATACAGGAAAACCGTAAGCCGTGCGCCGTGAGCTTGGGGACATGTACTTGTACTGTCCCCACAATCAAGAACCAATACATAATATGGAATACAAATGAAGAAGGAACATTAACAGTTTACGATATATCAGGAAGAGAATTAATTAAAGAGGAATCAGAGACAAACGGAGAACACAAGACAGACATCAGGCACTTGAAGAATGGGATATATTTTATCAAGCTTAATGCAAACAGTCAGACAATAATTGACAAAATGGTAAGGATAAAATAGTACGCTGGTTGATCGGTAGAAAAGTAAAAAAGTTAAAAGGTATGAGGTGCTGGGTGGTTGGGTAAAAGAGAGAGAAAAGAGAATAGCGGCAGGAGTGGAAAATATTGAAGTAAATGAAAAAGCCGGTTGACAAATAGTTTCGCAGATATAGAATTAAATCATGAAGCAAAAGCAAAACAAGAAAATGTCAAGATGTCAAGCACCGTCCCCAAACAGCGGAATTTATCTGCACATACCATTCTGCAGGAAAAAATGCGCTTATTGCTCTTTTATCTCGCAAAAACATGACGAAAGGATTGAAGAGAGATACTTTGATGTACTCTGTGCGGAGATACGCGAGAGGGAGCCGCTGTTTGAAAGAGTGGGGACTATCTACTTGGGAGGCGGAACTCCATCTATCGTCTCGCTTAAAAGCATAGAGAAGACTGTTTATGAGTTGAAGAACAGGTATGACGCTCTTGGCATTAAAGAATTTACAATAGAACTCAACCCTGAATCGGTTACAAAGGAAAGGATACTCTTTTACAAATCTCTCGGAATAGATAGGTTCTCGCTCGGGGTGCAGTCTATAGACGATAATGTGCTTAGGGTGTTAGACCGACCGCACAGAAGAAGAGAGGTTGAGGAGGCATTAGGAATTTTTGATGAAGATGACAATCTGACGATAGACCTTATATGGGGGGTCACAGGTCACAGGCAGAACATCTCATTTGTTGACGATTATCCGATTAAGCATATTTCGACATATATGCTGACGGTAGAGGAGAAGACTCCTCTCTTCACGAAAGGATACAGAGTGAAAAATGATGCCGCAATTGAGAAAGAGTATTTTATGCTTCTTGAGGAGCTTTACAAAAGAAATTTTGAAAGGTATGAGGTTTCAAACTTTGCAAAGAAAAGCTATAAGTCGGTCCACAACTCAGCATACTGGGATGTAGATTCAGTTTATACGGGGTACGGCGTCTCAGCCGCCTCTTATGATGGTAAATCCAGAAGTCAGAATACAGACAGCATAGAGGATTACATAGAGAGCGGCGGAAAGCTCGAGTGCGTAGAGAGTATTGACGATGGCAGGAGAATCTTTGAGAAAATAATGCTTTCTATGCGCACAGTTAACGGTATAAAATTGAATCAAGAGATTGAAAGACATCTGAATGAACTAAAAACACTTGAGTATGTTAAAACAGGGAAATTGAAACTATATGACGGCAATTTGAGTTTTACTGACGCCGGATTTTTAATAATGAATTATATTTTAACTGATATTGAGATTTAAATTTTAATTATGAGGGATTTTATCATCAAAACGGCTTCGGCAAGTCTATTCTCATTTACAAGTATTGGTAGATTGTTGAAATAAACTCCGTATGAGAGCTGTTCTTTCATGTCAGAAGCCAATTCAATATTATTCTCTACGATTTCAATTTCCTCAAGCTCTTCCGCAACTGCCTTTGCAAGCATTGAATACCTGTAAAGCATCAGCGGACAGAGAGGATTATAGTTGATTACAAGGTGATTTATCTTAGTTTCATGAACCGGTATATCCCTTAAAATTCTATACTCGACATTGCTTTTAAAAGAAATCATCATAGTTGTATCAAGGTCATCCTCATTGACAGCAGTATAGCCGCGCTTTTCAAAAAAACCTCTGCTCATCCACTGCATTCCTATTGTATTGAGAAAAACAGCATCCTTCTTTTCCAGCATCGCTTCCTTTTCAATCTGTCTGAGGAGCGCAGAGCCCACCTCTTTGTTTCTGTGTTCCGGGGATACGTAGAGGCAGTGGAGATATAGTCCGCTAACAGATTCCACAGGCGATAAAGGCGGTTTTGCGTCAACCAGAAGAGCATGGCCTATGGGATTCTTGTCGCATAAAGCCCCCAGTCCGTAGATTCTGTAATCAAGATTGTCAATTAAGAATTTGTTGGATTTTTGATGGTAATCTGTGCCCCATAGAGAATGGTCTCTGGTGCAGGAGAATGCCAAACCGATATTGTGTTTGTTCAGGCGCACAAAATCATACATAAAGAAAATATAACAGAAGAAAGACAAAAATCAAGGGTAATTTTGCATATTCTATTTGAATTTGACATTTAATGATAAATTTGGTAAAATATCACACTATGAATATATGGATTCAGTTGATTGTTCTCATCGGCTCATTTGCTGTTCTTTTGAAGGCGGCAGATATTCTTGTATCAGGTGCAAGCTCACTTGCTAAGAGAATGAAAATTTCGGATATAGCAATAGGGCTGACGGTTGTGGCATTCGGCACATCAATGCCGGAATTTGTCGTTAACATATACTCTTCTATGACAGGACATAATGAAATTGTCTTTGGAAATGTTGTTGGTTCTAACATATTTAATATTTTGATGATTCTTGGCATAGCCGCCCTTATACATCCCATAAAAGTAAAAAAGAATACAACCTGGAAGGAGATACCATTCGCCATATTCACATCGGCGCTTCTTGTCGTTCTTGTGAATGATTCTTTCATTGACGGAGAGGCGGTGAATGTGCTCTCAAGGATTGATGGAATTGTACTTCTTATATTTTTTGTAATGTTCATAATATATACTATAAATATAGCAAAGGTTCACTCAATTGAGAGTTCCGACATAAAAGATATGCCTCTCCTAAAAGCCATCACTTTTATAATAATAGGCGTTGTCGGGCTTGGAGCAGGAGGAAAATTTTTAACCGATTCTGCAGTTTTTCTTTCCAGACAGATCGGAATATCTGAAAAATTTATCTCATTGACAATTATTGCGGCAGGAACATCCATGCCTGAACTTGCTACTTCCGTAGTTGCGGCATATAGGAAAAATTCAGACATCTCTATAGGCAATATAATCGGTTCAAACATATTCAATATTCTATTCATTCTCGGGTTAGGGGCCGTAGTGAGAGATGCACAATTCATAACAGTGATGAATGTTGATTTGATAATTATGACAATCGCCACTCTGATGCTCTTTGCAACAATGTTCATAGGAAACAGCCACATGATTGAAAGAAAACAGTCGGTTGTTTTTATAGTGTGTTATCTGATTTATACTGTCTATTTGATTTTAAGACGATAAACAGGAGGTAAAATGAAGAGACTCTTGATTTTAATCACTGCCTCTTTGATGGTTTTTGCAGGATGCAAACCGTCCCAGAATGCAGTTGATCTTAACAAGCAGGAAGAGAAAAAAGAAGAACAAACAAAGGAGGTTGGCTTGAGCAAAGAGAAGCTGGCATTGTTCGTCTGGCAGTCTCAGAACGGAGAGAATGAGGATACTATGGTTATCAGATTCTATCCCGACAAAGCTTTCAATCATGTGAAAAACTTTGTAACACTTTCGGAGAAGAAATTTTACAATGGTCTTGTTATTTTCAGAGTGGAGCCGGGATTTGTAATTCAGACCGGAAGCCCTGACAATACAAACATGGGTGGTCCGGGCTACAATGTTGATGCCGAATTCAATGACATCAAACATCTGAAGGGGACAGTAGCTATGGCCCGTTCGCAGGACCCAAACTCGGCGGGCAGTCAATTTTACATCTGTCTCGGAGCGACTCCGCATCTTGACGGCAAATACACTGTCTTCGGTCAGGTGATAGAGAAGATGGAGGTGCTTGACAGGATTAAAAAGGGCGATTACATGAGAGAAGTGAAGATTGTGGATGCCGAGGAGTATTACGGAACAGATTATAGGAAGATAATTGATGAGAAGGACATACACTGAGTAAAACATGTTTTAAGTAAAATAAAAAAGGGGCGCACAGCGCCCCTTTTTTTCTGTCTTGCCCTGTATCTTTGGGAGCTACGGCAGGCGAGCCTAACGTCGGCTCGCAATTACTGAACGAGGCTCGAACCTTTTTTGAACGAAACTCCGACTGATTGCTCCGCCAAAGGCGGAGCAGAAAACTGAACGCTCGGGCGGGAAAAAAGGAAGACCTGTCCGCAACGCTTCGCGTAGCGAGGCGAGCGGGAGGTTGGGGGGGAAGAAATTTTTGCCCGCCTGATTGAACGGCCAGAATTTTTTGCGAGCGGACGGCGGGACATCAATTTATTATAGCCATACCATATTTATTTTCACGATTTCTAAATGCTTCCTCGCCACCTTCAAGAATTTCTTTAATACTTTGATTGATAGTTTGGTTTTCAATACTACCGCTTATATAATCTCCTTCGTTATCAAGACGCGCAACAATAATTTGTTCTGCGTCGGCATTTACGACTAAATTGGCATTATGTGTAGACATAATGATTTGACGAGAAACCTTTGCTTTTCGGATAAGTGGAACTAATTCGTGCATGATGAAATTATTATCTAAATTATCTTCCGGCTGGTCAATAATAAATACCTGTTTTGCTGTTGCTGTGGCAAGAAAAACTTTCAATAATAATGTTCCTCTTTGGCCAATCGATAATACTTCCGTTGATTTGCCATTTAATTTTACAATTGCCCGAACCCTCATAAATTGGGGCCAATTGGTAAAAATATATTCAATCATTCCGTCTGCTCCACCCCTATTGAAATAAAGTTTGGTTGATAAATCTTGTTTGACCCAATTAGTAATAGATATTAGTGTAATATGTTTTGCTGTGCCGTCAGTATTTTTACCAGAAATTTCTTCTCTGAGATCATTCTCATTTTTTATTTTTCTATTATCAACAAATTTACCGAGAACATCATTGCAAAATTGCTCTTCATCAAAAACAATATCACCCTCAATTTCAATGCCTTGAATTATTTTTTCAAACAATTCTTTCTCTTGTGTTTCAGAATGATTGCGAGAATTCTTAAATTCGGCAAATTTTACATCAATCTGCTCTTTTAATTCGTTTAGTCCGCCCTCTACATTTACAAGAATATCATTGCGCTGTTTGATGAATTCAGAAAGCTTTATAATTGCGTTTTTGTAATTTTCCAAATCCCTGTTTGCGTTATTTATTCGTTGTTGTAGTGTTTGGCTAGATTGCAAAAGAGTATTTACATCTTCTTTTATGCCTAATTTTGAAAGTTCGGCTTTTTTTCCGATAATATCTTTTCGCAATGTATCCATTTCGGTTTTAATCTGCCCTTGAATCTGGCTAATTTCGGTAAGCTGTTTTTTTGAATCTATGGGGGTTATTGTCGGCTTTTCATCAGGATATAACCCAGCCAATCTTTTATTTAAAGAACCTATACTTGCGTTTATGGCAAGACTGTTTAATTCTTTGACTGTTTCATCAATTTGTTCAAGAAGTTCTTTGAGTTTGAGGCCTCGTTGTGTATTTTTATTTATTTCTTCAAGAGTAGTGCGAGTTTCTTTCGAAGTTAGGCGTTTTTGTTGCGCACTAAGTTTTTTTAAATATGACGCAATCCATTTCTCAAAGTCAGTCGTTTCGTTATATCCAATTTGCTTATAAAGATTAAAAACATCACCAAGAGATTGGTTGGTATTTTTAATTTGTGCGAGTATTTCCCTTGCTTTAAAAATATGCGCTTGTTGGCTTAATTCGGCAATATCAATGCCTATAAGCTCGCAAATTGTTTTGGTCAATTCTATATCGTTGGTCGCAAGCCCGCTTAATTGCTCTTGTCCTAAATATAAAAATGGAAGTTCTAAATTTTCATGTTCGGCAAGCTGTTTTTGAAATTCTTGCTTATTTAAATCCTTGTCGACTAAAGTTGTTTTGGTAATAAAACTTGGCGCTGGGTCAGTTGCTACTTCATTGTCTCTATAAAATTCAATTATTTTCTTTTTACCATTTTGGTCGACTTTCAAATGCTCCTCATTTAGAAACGCAAATGCTTCCAAAAGCGCACTTTTTCCGCTCCCTCGTCCACCAATAACCGTTATCAATTCTGAATTAAACGGAATTGTAATATTGGGCAAGATAAAATTAATCCGCCCATCAATTATTAAATTTTCGAAATAAATCTTTTTTTTGTCTTTGTAAGGTGAATTTTCCTGAATTTTAACTCTATCTTCCGGCTCAAAAATTATTTGTTTAAGACCATTGAATGTTTGATCGGCTTTAATCCAAGTAAAGCAAGCTCCAATTTCTGTTAATTTTCTAGCGTCGGAGCATTTAATTTGGGTTACGCTTTTATTGCCATATTGCGGATCCTTTCCCTCGATAATATTCTGCACCCCATTGGATAGATTTGCGCTACGGGGCAATTGAACTATTTGGCAAAGTTTGTCTTTGTAAACTGAAATATGGGCATTGCCACCGCTTGCTGTGTTGGAAAATTTAAAAAGACCGTTATCCGTCCCAATATGGGCAAAAATACACAAGCCACCTTTTTTATTGGTAATCGTTAATATCTCTTGAGCCGTTTTCGTTGAATTTAGTGGTTGATTTTGAGCATTAAAAGCACCATTTGTTAATCCTATCTCCGTTAGGAAATGATCTATTGATTCAGTCCAACTATCCCGCCACTTTTTTTCTGGATCAAATAAGCACAAAATATGTAATCCTTGCGCGGATGAAACCTCAACGCCGGGCAAAATGACAATTTCACGAAATGATTTTTTTGCTTCATTGATAATTGCGTCAATTTCTGCACCTGTGTTATGATCGGTAATGCCAAAAACGCTTATATCCGTAAATAATTCAACATATTTTATAAATAGCTTGGCGTATTTTTGAGCGTCAATTTCTTTTTCTTGGGCAGTAATTTCTGTTTCAGTAAGTCCGGTTGCTGTTATCAATTTTTGTAAATTAGCCACACTCAAACTATTATTTCCGAGACAAGTATAATTTGCATCCAATCTTGTTTGAACTTGCAAATCCCACTTTCTCCAAACTGACCCCTTTGTTAGATTATTTGTACTCATATTTTTAACTCCAAAAATTAAGTAAATTTTTAATCGCTTCTCTAAATAACCTCGGTGCTTTTATTCCTAATACCAAATCGCCATTTTCGTTAAGTAAAAATCCGACTTCAATTTCAATAATTTTCGTTTCTGTTCCGCCATATAAAACAACCGTGCGAGTAATTTTAAATTTCGGATAATACTTTTTAATATAGGTTTTCTCTATATCGCCAAAACCTTTTAACTCCTCAATTCCGTTTTGGCGAAATTGATATTTTTTGCCCTCAATATTGATAACTTCGCTTCTTCCGAAATCAATTAAAATTAAATCAGGAATGCTGATTATCTTGTTTTTATTTCCGGCTTTGTATGCTTTTCTGTCCGAGTATTTTTCAAGCGGAATATGTTTGCCGTCGCTTGTTATAAAATAACCTTTTTCGCATCCAGCGTGATTTTCAAAAATTGAATATCCCTCTGTAAAATTCTCAACTACCAAATGAATAAAAATCGTGCCAAGTTTTTCGCCTTCTGTTTCGTATTTCCAATAATTATCCCGATGTTTGCTCGCGGGAATTGAAAGGCCATGAATTTTTATATTCAACCTGTTGGCAATTTTTACAAATTTATTATCGGACTGAATATGCTTTTGCTTCAAGCCGTGTTTAGCAATGATAATTTCGCCATTCCATCCCAATTTTCTAATGGCGGCGCAAATCAAGCTTAATGCCCCGATATTCGGATCATGGGCAAGCCCGCCTGATTTATACAATCTGCCGGAAACTGTAATTTTATCGCCAACTTTCTTAATCAAAATCGGAATGTTGCCCTTTGGGGCCTTTCGCATTATTTTTTTGAGAGCGATAATTTCATCAACTGAATGAAATGGCTGAAAAACTTTACTATCTAGTGTGGTGTCGCATAAATCTCTTGACATTTAACAAAGAGTATGATATAATATGAAGCATGAACATATCAGAGCGAATAGTTTTAACAGAAGCGGAGCGAGAGCAGATAGAGAGATATGTACG
>JBFXGO010000008.1:39341-62868 GCA_050239825.1 bacterium | reverse complement strand
AGAAAAAGTAAAAAAATTTACGCGGCATCGATCTATCAACCTCTGAAATATCCATAACTTAACTTTAGGGACGGAGTATGGTTTATACAATAAAATTAAAGAAATAAAAATGTCAAAATGTCAAGCACCGTCCCCTCGAAAAATACCTCTTGACATTTTTGATATATCAGTTAAATTATAGCACTATTACGCAAAAAAAAGAAAAAACATAAAGTAACTATAAAGGAGGTTTATTTATGACTCAGAAGGAGAACAAAATTCAGCCGATCAATGGCAAAGTGCTCATCAAGAGGCTGGAAGAAAAAGAAGTCAAGAAGGGTTCTATAATCATTCCTGACACTGCGAAAGAGAAACCCCAGCAGGGTGAAGTAATCGCCGCATCAAAGAAACTTGACGGAAAAGATGCTGATGTAAAATCCGGAGACATCGTGCTCTTCGGAAAGTACTCGGGCACCGAAATTGAGATAAACGGCGAAGAGTATCTTATAATGGATTGCACAGACATACTGGCAATAGTAAATAAATAACGGAGGTAAATGATGGCATCAAAAGAAATTATTTATAGCGATGACGCGCGCAAGAAGATTCTTGAAGGCGTTAACAAACTTGCCGACGCGGTTAAAGTGACATTGGGACCCAAAGGAAGAAATGTCGCAATAGAGAAAAAATTCGGCGCACCCACAATAACAAAAGACGGAGTGACTGTTGCGAAAGAGATAGATCTTGAAGACGCATTTGAAAACATGGGCGCACAGATGGTCAGAGAAGTCGCATCAAAGACATCCGATGTTGCAGGCGATGGTACAACAACAGCCACGGTTCTTGCTCAGGCAATATACAGAGAGGGACTCAAGAATGTAACAGCAGGCAGAAATCCCATACTTATTAAAAGAGGAATAGACAAGGCAGTTGAGGCAGTCGTTGATGAGTTGAAGAAAATGTCAAAAGAGACAAAAGACAAGAAAGAGATAGCGCAGGTTGCATCAATCTCTGCAAACAATGATTCATCAATAGGCGACATCATTGCAGAGGCGATGGACAAGGCGGGAAAAGACGGAGTCATAACTGTTGAAGAGGGCAAGTCAAACAAGATGGAGCTTGATTTTGTCGAAGGCATGCAGTTTGACAGAGGGTATCTCTCACCATACTTTGCAACAAATGTGGAAAAGATGATTGTTGAGCTTGAGAAGCCCTACATACTCATCACCGACAAGAAGATAGGAAACATGAAAGAGGTTCTTCCAATACTTGAGCAGGTAGCACAGGCAGGCAAACCGCTTCTTATAATAGCGGAAGATGTGGAAGGCGAGCCATTGACAACTCTTGTTGTGAACAGACTCAAAGGCACATTGATGTCATGCGCAGTCAAGGCCCCGGGATACGGTGACAGAAGAAAAGAGATGCTTCAGGACCTCGCGATAGTGACAGGCGGAAAGGTTATAGCGGAAGAGCAGGGAATGAAGCTTGAATCTGCACAGCTGAAAGATCTCGGCACAGCAGACAAGGTTACAATAGACAAAGAGAATACCACAATAGTCGACGGAAAAGGAAAGAAGACGGAGATTGACGGAAGAATATCGCAGATTAAGAGGCAGATAACAGAGACGACAAGCGACTATGACAAAGAGAAGCTTCAGGAGCGCCTAGCAAAACTTTCAGGCGGTGTTGCAGTGATAAATGTGGGAGCTCCCACAGAAGTTGAAATGAAAGAGAAAAAAGCGAGAGTCGAAGATGCTCTTCATGCGACGAAAGCCGCAGTTGAAGAGGGAATAGTCCCCGGCGGCGGAACGGCATACCTTAGAACTCTTAAAGTCATTGACAAGATTGAGTGCTCAAATGAAGATGAAAAAATAGGCACAGACATAATAAAGAAAGCTCTTGAAGAGCCTATCAGAATGATAGTGAAAAATGCAGGTGAAGAGGACGCTGTCATAATGAACAATGTCAAGAATGCCAAGAAGACGGAGGGTTTCAATGTCATATCCGGAAAGATAGAGGATATGTATGAAGCGGGAGTGATTGATCCGACGAAGGTGTCAAGAACAGCCCTTCAAAATGCGGCTTCAATAGCATCGCTTCTTCTCACAACAGAGTGCATGATTGCAGAGAAGAAAGAAGAAGAGAAGATGCCTCCTATGCCACCGGCAGGCGGCGGTTACGGCGGAATGTATTAATCAAAAATAGATAAAGGCGGGTCTTTTAGGCCCGCCTCTTTTTTGGAGAATTATGCCGAATTATGATTACATATGTTTGAAGTGCAAAAATGTCTTTAATGTTTTTCATAAGATGTCAGAGACTCCCGATGTGAAGTGTCCCAAGTGCGGCGCTCCGGCAAAAAAGCAGATGAGCACAAACGGAAACATCATATTCAACGGAGAGGGTTTCTATGTGAATGATTATAAAAAGAAAGGGAGCGAAAAGAAGGAATCCTCAAAGACATGCGCAAAGCATAAATGCGATGACGGATGCTCCTGCGGACACTAACTCTTTTTTTTCATCACCAGAAGTAGATTTTCGATATCAGAAGGGTCTATTCTTCCGAACAAATCCTTTACACTCAAAATATCGGGCGCTTTCAGAATCTCTTTTGCTTCCTTTGAAATAATCAAAGATGAGAAAAGCTGTTCTTTGTTGCCAAGCATCAAATCTTTGCTTTCGAGTATTCTCTGTGTCATTCTCTTGTATCTTTCTATATATCCCGCATACTTTATTTCTGAATAAAGAGCGAGTGCCGCTCTTCTCGAATTGTTCGGAAACAACTCTTTAAACTTTATAAATGTTCTTGCCGGGTCATTTAGGTTTTTATACTTTGATTTCAGGTGATTATTTTCGTCAAAATACTCAGTTGAAAGAGATGTGAATTCATTCATCAGTTTTTTATAAGTTCTTACTGCTTCGTTTTCAATTCCGATTTTATTGACGAAATTAAGCATTCTCAAAAAATTATTATCCTGCCGTAATACGAGTCTGTTTTCAGACCGTGAGGTGAAGAGCCTGTATGGGTCGGTTATCTCTTTCTTTGTTATATCGTCTGTAAGAACTCCAATATAGCTTGTATATCTGTCAAAGACTACTTCCTCTCTCTTTAGAAGTTTCATTGCGCAGTTCAAGCCTGCAACAAATCCCTGAGCGGCAGCCTCTTCGTATCCGCTTGTTCCGTTTATCTGCCCCGCAGTATAGAGGTTTTCAATATTTTTGAGTTCAAGTGTGGATTTTAACTGGTGCGATTTTAAAGCATCATACTCTATTGCATAACCGGGTTGAGAGAACTTGACATTTTTCAGCCCCTTTATTGTCCGCAGAAATTCATACTGTACGCTCTCCGGAAGAGATGAAGAGGTTCCGTTTATATAAACAAGGTCGATTCCCCTTCCCATAGGTTCAATAAAGACAGTGTGGGAATCTCTCTCTGCGAATCTCACCACCTTATCCTCGATTGACGGGCAGTACTTCGGTCCTATGCCTGTAATGAGTCCGGAGTATAAAGCCGACAGGTGAATATTCTTTTTTATTATTTCATGGGTCTCATTGTTCGTCCGTCCTATGTAGCAGTTCTCTGTGTTTTTCGGTATATCGTCACTCAAAACAGAGAATGAGCCTGCGTCGTCTTCTCCTTTCTGCTCTTCCAGCAAAGAAAAATCAATGGAATTTCTGTATGCCCTTGAAGGAGTTCCGGTCTTAAGCCTCATCATGAGAATTCCCAATTTATTAAATGATTCGGAGAGAAAATTTGATGCTTTTTCATTGAATCTTCCTGCGCTGAACGAATCTCTTCCTATAAAAATTCGCCCGTTTAAATATGTTCCTGTCGCGACAATCAAAGCATCCGTCTCTATCAGCCCCTCTCTTTCCGCAAGAACGCCCTTTATCTTTCCATTTTCCGCCAATATCTCTCTTGCCTCATCTTCTATTATCGTTACATTTTCGATTTCCAAAAGCCTTTTCAATGCCTCTTTTGGATAATCATTGGAATCAATCTGCGAGCGGAGCGACCAGACGGCGGGACCCTTGCTTGAATTTAAAAGTTTGCTGTGTATAGAAACAGCATCTGCAATCTGCGGCATCTGCCCTCCGAAGACATCAAGTTCATACACAAGATGGCTTTTCGCTATTCCGCCGATGGACGGATTGCATGAGGGATATCCTATTTTATTTTTATCAAATGTGATGAATGCCACATTAAGCGGAAACCTGCTTGCCGTATAAACAGCTTCAATGCCTGCATGGCCTCCTCCGATTACCGCGATGTCAAACCTGGGCATTTAGAATTTTTCTTCTTCCTTGAATATTTCTAAAATCTCTTTTTCCGACTCGCTGTTCAAAACTTTTTCTCTAAAAGAGTCTTTTCTGCATATTCTGGAGATTTTTGCAAGGAGTTGAATATATCTGTTTTTATTCTCTTCATTTGAAACAATCAAAAAGAAAATGTTAACGGGCTTTCCGTCAAGAGCGTCATAATCGATTCCCTCTCTTGAAATGCCGAAACAGAGAGCCAGACCGTTAATCGCTTCGGTTCTTGCATGCGGAATTGCAATTGCATGCCCCACGCCGGTTGTCTCTATCTTCTCTCTCTCGATAAGTTTGTCCATCAGGGCTGTCTTGTCTGTGATTATCTTGTTGGAGACAAGTATTTCCGCGAGTTCATTTAGAACCTCATCCTTTCCTGCGGATTTCAGGTCCGAGCGGATGAGAGATTCATTCAAGAGTTCATAAAGAAATTCCATATTGCACCTATCTGTTAAAAATATCCTTTATTCTATCAAAAAATCCCTGCTTTTGCAAGTCCTCTTCGTCTATTATCTCTCCTTCAACCATTCTCTTTGGATTCTCAACGAAGAGCATCTCCGCACTCTTCTTACCCGCTCTCTTCTCAATGAATCTGTATGCATTTAAAAGTATCGGAGGTCTGAGGTCTATAGAGTGGGAGTCTGACGCTATGAAATGCGCATGTCCCTGTTTCAGCATGCGGAGCAGTATTGAAGATGAACGGGGGTCGCGAGTATCATCCGTATTGAACTGCATAAGGCATCCCAAAGAGCAGAGTTCTTTTATTATCGACGGATTTTGTATTATTCTGCTGTTTCTTAAAGGATGAACGATTATAGGGGTAATGTCTGCTGAAGTGAGATACTTTATAATCTCCTTATAGTATGCGGGTATGTCGAGGAAGGGAAACTCCAGAAGAATGTATTTCCCGGCATTATTCACGGTGAGGCGGTTTATGTAGAACTCATGAGAAGCGATTATTTCTTTGTCAAGGCGCACTTCGAATCCGAGATGAAGCTTAATATCAATGTTTTCATCAGCGGTTCTTTTTCGCACTTCTTTGAATCGCTGAACCGCAGTATCAAGAGTAAACTTGAATTCCTCGGCTATATGGGGCGTAAAGACAAGCTCCTTCGTAAAGGATGCCGATGCAAGACGAATCATTGCCATCGTCTCTTCAACGGTCTGCGCTCCGTCATCGAGTCCGTAGAGCAAATGGGAGTGTATATCAATCATAAATTCAATTTTACTTATTTAAGAAACTTAATCAAGAGATAAAATCAATAGATTTTGTTGAGCAGATGATAGGCGACGGGTGTTAGAAGGATGGAAGCTCCAGTTGAATAGATGAAAATCTGAGTTGACAGAGAATCATTTTTTTCAAAAGCTACTCGCGGGTCTGCAGGCGCAGATGAGAGAAGCATCATTATAAGGGCAAATCTGTACTCAATATTGAAGACATAGATGAAAATGAATGTTAGAAGCGGCATCAGAATATGCTTGAGAAGAATGAATATGCCGACGGTCTGCCAGTTTGTTTTGCCAATCTGTTTTAAACCTTTCACGATGTAAAATCCGAGATATAGCAACATCAATGGTATCACGAGAAGGGAGATTGTGTCAAACTGAAATGTTATGAAAAACGGCACTATGTCCTGAAGGGATAGAACGGCGCAAATCAATCCCAGAATCTGCGATATGAAGAGTAGGGAAAAGTTTTTTTTAATAAGCGCAGATTTTTTTTCGCTTCTGTGTAAGACTGAGGCAACTACAAAATTAACTGGAATGAAAAAGACAGAGAAGACAGCAAAAGTGAAAAATGAAGAGTGGGCGGAACCGAACTCTTCAAATATGAAAAGGAGGGGGAATACAAAAACATTCGGAAGAAGCAGAAGATATGCGCTTCTGGTGAATGTCTCTTTATTGAGAGTGGCTTTCATTATTAATGCGGAAAGAGATGCGTTTAAAAGGAGGATAACTGTAAATAAAAGCGCATAGAGAATGTCTGAGAAAGAATTGTTTAAAGAGTAGGACTTGAAGAGAGAGACAAATAAAAAAGCCGGCAAACCCAAAGTGAAGAGCATAATCTCAATGGAGCGGAAAATATTTTCCTGCGGGAATTTTTTATTGATTATTATTGAGAAAACAAATCCGGTAAGAATGAATATTGAAAAAGCGAAAATCGAGTAGATTATGTCAGCCATATAAAAGATTATACATTTCAAAGGATATTTTTCAATAGAAATATCGGAGCTTCCAAATCTCATTGATTTTACTTCCGTGTTGTGTTAATATTTTTTAATGAAAAGATTGTTTTTTTCTACCATAGCATTTGTTTTATTTTTTACAGGCTGTGTTTCGCCTGCAAAATCCGGCATTAATTCGATACGAGCATCAATTGTCAATGATGCAAAAAAATATTTGGGGACTCCTTATAAATATGGCGGCACTACTGCGGCGGGATTTGACTGCTCGGGCTTCACACAGTTTATTTACCGAAAAAACAACTATGATATACCGCGCACTGTGACTGAAATGCAGCTATCATTCAAAAAGACCGATAATCCCGGTATCGGTGACATTGTGACATTCAAAGATCCCAAGCATGTTGGAATTCTTGTGGGAGGCAACAAGTTCATCCATGCGTCGTCATCAAGAGGAGTTGTGATAGACAATTTAAGCGACCCGTGGTTTAAAAAAAGAAAAACCGGCTACTATACAATTTTTTATTGAAACCTTTTTGAAGTTTATGCATCTAAATAGCAAAGAGTTCATTGAAAAGTTCAGAAACCGTGACAAAGAGGCATTCTCTCTTTTGGTGGAGGAGTATTCGGAAAGACTCTACAACTTGATTTACAAAATGGTTCTAAACAGAGACGATGCTAAGGACATACTCCAGAATACATTTCTAAAAGCGTATAATGCGGCCCCCTCGTTCAAAGGCGAATCAGCGCTCTACACATACATAGCCGCAATCGCGCTCAATGAGGCAAGGGAGAGGTTTCGCAGAGAGAAGAGATTCCTTTTTTTCGATCTTGACATAATCGACAGCGAAAAGAACATACCCGACATATCTGAAGAGAAAGAGAAAGAGACTGTAAGAGAGAGGGTGAATGCAGTACTTTCAAAGCTTCCGGAGACATTCAGGGAGGTTCTTGTCCTGAAGGATGTGGACGGACTCTCGCTGAAGGAGATATCTGAAATTACGAAAATAACCGAAGGCGGAGTAAAAGCGCGCCTTCACAGAGCAAGAATGCTTTTTAAAAGGATGCTTGGCGATGAAGAATAGAGACTGTCTGAGTGTGATAAAAAATCTGTGTGGCTACATTGATAATGATGTCAATGAAGCATGCTGCGTTGAGATTGAAAAACACCTCAGAGAATGCAGAGAGTGCAGAGACGAGTATGGCAGAATAAAGAAAGCCCTCAAGCTATGCAGAAAGAGCAGAGAGAGCTTAAGCTCTGAAGAGAAGCTGAAAATAAAGGAAAACATATTAAAACTGATTGAAAAGGAGTGAAAATGGCACTTTTATCAAATGAAGACAGGGATTATCTCAAAGGCTTGTTTACAGGAATGAAACGAGATGTAAATATTATGCTCTTTACCACCGAGGAAAAGAATTTCTGCCATTTCTGCAACGATATAAAGGATATACTGAACGAGCTCAAATCTATTTCTGAGAAGATAAAAATTTCAGAATATTCGTTTGAAAAGGATAAAGCCATTGTTGAACAATACGGAGTAAAAAGAGGACCAGCCCTTGTGCTTTTGGCGGAGAAGGACATGGGAGTGAAATATTACGGCATTCCGGCAGGGTATGAGTTCTCTTCTCTTGTGGAGGATATAGTGGACATAGGAAACGACACAATCTCTGTTGACGAGAGTTTGATAGAGCAGATAAAATCCATTGATAAACCTGTCCACATTCAGGTATTTGTAACTCACACATGCCCATACTGTCCGCCTGCTGTGAGAACTGCGCATAAATTTGCGATGATCAATGATAACATAAAGGCAGACATGATTGATTCAAATACATTTTATGATTATGCAAACTCCTATGGAGTGCAGGGGGTGCCGAGGGTTGTGATAAACGAGAAGCACCATTTTGAGGGAGCACTTCCGGAAGAAGAGTATTTAAAACAGATTCTAAATGCAATAATGTGAGGAAAAAATGCTGCAGTTAAAGATGATGAAACAGGAAGAGAAAGTCAAAGAAAAATATTTTGACCTTGTAATAATAGGCGGAGGCCCCGCCGGATTGACTGCCGGCATTTATGCCGGCAGAGCCCGACTCAAAACCGTTATAATTGAAGAGATGATTGCCGGAGGACAGTCCGCCACAACCGAGCATCTTGAGAATTACCCGGGCTTTAAAGACGGGGTGGGTGGAGTGGAGCTTGCAATGATTATGGAGGAGCAGGCGAAGAGATTTGGAACAGAGGTTATATATGATAAAGTTGTTTCAGTAAAGCTCTCTTCGGAAGAGAAGGAAGTTTACCTCTCTTCTTCGGTAATCAAGGCAAAAACTGTCATAATAGCTTCCGGAGCGATTCCGAGAAGACTCAAGATTGACGGAGCCGACAAATTTCACGGGAAAGGCATATCTTACTGTGCCACCTGTGACGGAGCACTCTTCCGCGACAAAAGAATATTGATAGTAGGGGCAGGGAATTCGGCTGTTGAAGAGGGAATCTTCATGCAGAGATTCACATCCGACATAACCTTTGTGCAGGACCTTCCCTATCTGACCGCGGAAAAGATACTCCAGGAGAGAATAAAGAGCTATCCGAAAACGAAATTCTATCTGGGAACTCTTGTGAAGAGCATCAACGGAAAAGAGAACGTGGAATCTGTGACATTGAAGGTGACAAAGGACAATAGTGAAATTACAATACCCGCTGATGGTGTCTTTGTCTATATTGGGTATAATCCAAAAACAGAGTTTCTCGGCGGCGAAGTGAAATTAAATGATCAGGGCTATATCATTACGAATGATGATCTTAAGACAAATATAGACGGAGTGTATGCCGCTGGCGATGTAAGAGTGAAGGACTTCAGACAGGTTATAACAGCAGCATCAGATGGAGCAATAGCGGCTCATTCCGCAGAAAAATATCTGGAAAACAAATAGGAGGACAAAATGGCAGTAGTAAAGGTTTATTCAACACCGACATGCCCATGGTGCGTGAGGGCAAAACAGTATCTCTCGTCAAAGAACATTTCCTACATGGACATCAATGTGGCGGTCGACAGGAATGCGGCTATGGAGATGGTCAAGAAGAGTGGTCAGCAGGGAGTGCCTGTAATCGACATTGACGGAAATATTATTGTAGGATTTGATCAGGCAAGGATTGACTCTCTACTGGGGATATCATGAAAAGAGTTATGTTTTTTGTCTTTGTGATATCTATTCTTGCGGCGGTCACAGCCTGCAATCCCTCTCCAAAAGAGGCCAAAGGGAGCGAAGTTTCAACCGGTAATATCTATCTTGACAAAACATGGATGGAATCGCTTGATAATGAGACATTGACTCTCAAGGGAATGGAGGGCAGTGTTGTTGTCATAGATTTTTGGGCATCATGGTGCGGACCCTGCAAAGCGTCAATACCATTCTATATTAAAATGCATGACACCTATGCTGAGTCAGGTCTTAAGGTAATCGGTGTGAATGTGAATGAAACAAAAGAGGAGATTGAGAGCTATGTTTCTCAATCGGGCATGAATTACACTATGGCATTTTTCAATGAGGACCTCAACTCCATATACAGAGTAACCGGAATACCCGCAGTCTTTATTTTTGACAAAAAAGGAAACAAGGTTGCCAATTTTACAGGATACTCTTCTGAGCTTGATGCAAAAATAGAAAATATAATCAAAACAGAACTGTCCAAATAGTGGTATCTTAGGGCGGCGTAAGCCGCCCCAACCCAAAACAGAACAATATATCGAGGAGAGTGGTAAATGGTATTTAAAACTTGGGACTATTTTTTGCATTTTTAATGATATTTTTGCTTGATTTTTGTATAATTAAGTATAAAATACAATGCTAGACAAATTGGAGGTCAAATGTTAAATGTACCGTTTTTGGATTTGAAAAAGCAGTATCATTCTATAAAGAATGAAGTAGACAAAAAGCTTGTTGAGGTGTGTGAGAATACGGCTTTTTCTCTCGGTCCCTATGTTGAGGAGTTTGAAAAAAAGTTTGCAGAATATATTGGCTCAAAGTTTTTTGTAGCTACAAGCACTGGAACAAGCGCCATCCACTGCGCGCTTCTTGCCTTCGGAATAGGCAAGGATGACGAGGTTATTGTACCCGTGAATACATTTACTGCAACTGCTGAGGCTGTAGCGATGACAGGGGCAAAACCGGTTTTTGTGGACAATGACCCGGCAAATTACAATATGGACCTCACAAAGATAGAAAATGTGATAACGCACAAGACCCGGGCAATTATACCGGTTCATCTCTACGGACAGGCTGTCAACATGGAAAAGGTGATGGAGATTGCCAAGAAGCACAATTTGATAGTGATAGAGGATTGCGCACAATCCCACGGAGCAACTTACAAAGGAAAGATGACGGGCACATTCGGCCACGCTTCATGTTTCTCATTCTATCCCGGTAAAAATCTCGGTTCATACGGAGAGGGCGGCGGAGTAGCCACCAACTCATTTGAAATAAGTGAAAAGGTGGAGAAGATCAGAAACCATGGTTCAAAGATAAAATATGTGCATGAATTTGTCGGATACAATTATCACATGCACGGTTTTCAGGGGGCAGTTTTGACAATAAAACTCGCTTATCTGAACAAATGGAATGAAAGGCGCCTTGAACTTGCCGAAAAACTTAACAAAGGACTTGCGGGGATAGATGATCTTAAGACACCGGAAATAGATGCAAACGGACGCCATGTTTTTCATCTTTATGTCGTCAGGACATCGAAGAGAGAGGAGCTTAAAAAGTTCCTGCAGGAGAACAATGTGGGAACGAACATTCACTATCCTTATCCTCTCCACACACAGGAATCCTACAAATATTTAGGATACAAGCAGGGGGATTTCCCTGTGGCAGAGGAGTATGCACCTCAGCTCTTGTCACTGCCCATGTTCCCCGAAATGACCGATGAACAGGCGGACTATGTGATTGAGAAGGTCAGAGAGTTCTACAAAGGAAAGTAAATGAAAACATTTTCTATAGTGGGATACGGCTACTGGGGTCCGAATCTTCTCAGAGTGATGGATTCCTCGAAAAATATAAAAGTAAAACATGTCTGCGATCTTGATGAGAAGAGGCTTAAAGAGGCAAAGGACAAGTATCCCAATTATATCTACACAAAGAATGCAGAATCGGTATTTGAAGACAAAGATGTCGATGGAATTGTTCTTGCAACACCCATAAATATGCATTATCCGCTTGCAATAAAAGCTATGGAGCACGGCAAAGATGTATTCATAGAAAAGCCCATAACCGGTTCCTCCGAAGAGGCGGTAAAGCTGATTGCCTTTGCCAAAGAAAAAAAGAGAATAATAATGACGGGCCACACATTTGTCTTCTCTCCTCCGGTAAGAAAGATGAGAGAAATTGTGAAATCCGGAGAACTGGGAGAGATATTCTTCATTACAAGTTCAAGGGTCAATCTCGGAATACACAGAAAATCGATATCAGTTATTTGGGACCTTGCTCCGCACGACCTGTCGATTATATACTATATTCTTGATGAAGACCCTATAGACATAAACGCAAGCGGAAGGGATTCCATAATAAAGGGAGTGCCTGATGTTGCTTTCATCTCTCTGAAATTCCCCTCAAAGATAGTGGCTAACATTGAGCTGTCATGGCTGGCTCCGACAAAGATAAGACGGACTATTGTAGTCGGGTCAAAAAAGATGCTCATATATGATGATTCAGACCCTGTTGATAAGATAAAGGTTTATGACAAGGGCATAGAAATGAAGGAACCGCAGACATTCGGAGAGTATCAGCTGACCTATCGCACAGGTGACATGTATGCGCCGAGGATAGACTCTGCCGAGCCGCTCATGGTTGAAATGGAGGCTTTCAGAGAGGCTGTTGAAACAAGAAAGAATCCTCCGTCTGACGGACAATTTGCTCTCCGCATAGTTAAAACAATAGAAACGGCGGACAAAAAACTTTACGCCTCTCTATGATTACAAAAACAACGAAATATGAGAAGACGGTGATAGTTGTCACCGACATTCTGATTTTTATCATCTCGTATCTGTTTGCCCTTTGGTTCAGAATGCATTCGCACCTTTTTCCTCAGGCGAGCGCATTTAATTTTTCATGGAACCACACCATAACTCTTCTCGGCGTAGTCATATTTCAAATTTACATGTTCAATCAAAACGGACTATACAAAGAGAAAAACTTTCTCAGAAGAATCCGTCAGATTCCGATACTCATAAAATCATCAATAATCACGATTTTCTTTGTTCTTTTTTTCTCCTATCTTACAAAAGGAAATCCCTTCCTTGAGAGAAGGAGCGTTATTGTAATAGCGGTCACAGTCCAGACCATTCTTCTGATATTCTTCAGAATTTTTGTCTTCAGGCGCATCTTTCACTCACTTCTAAAAAAAGGGATTGGCAAGGAGAATGTACTTCTTATAGGAGATGAGGTTATAACAGAAAGATTGAGAAATTCCTTATATGATTTTGACAGATTCCGCTTCAATGTTACTCCACCCATCTCATCCGCAGATGCAACAATTGATGTTTTGAAGAAGGCAGTTGATAAGCGAGATATAAATACTATGTTTCTGATAGAGGAGGGGCTGAGCAAGGATTTCATTATGAACGTTATCGCCTTTGCGAAAAACAACAGCATCCAGATATTCCTTCTTTCTAACATGTTTGACCTTGCAATATCAAAAGTTGACATGACCACATTCGAGGGGATTCCGGTTATAGACCTCTCTCTTCCGTCAACCTATTCGCTTCATGCCTTTTCGAAGAGGCTCTTTGATATTGCCGGCTCTTTGATGCTGATACTTCTTCTCTCGCCGATGTTCATGCTGATAGCTTTGATGATAAAATTTGACTCAAAGGGTCCGGTATTTTTCAGACAGGAGAGAATCGGCAAAAACGGAAAAAAATTCAGAATGCTGAAATTCCGTTCTATGTTCGTTAATAATGACGACTCCAAACATAAGGAGTATGTGACAAAGCTGATAAAAGAGGGAAGCAGAGATTCTTCTGGCGTCTTCAAAATTGTCGATGACCCGAGAATCACGAGAGTCGGAAGATTTATCAGAAAGTGGTCTCTTGATGAATTTCCACAGCTTGAGAATGTCTTTTTAGGAGATATGTCTCTCGTAGGACCCCGTCCGCCCCTCCAGTATGAGGTTGAGAACTACGACGAGTGGCATAAGAGGCGTCTTTCTGTAAGACCCGGAATGACCGGCATGTGGCAGGTCTCAGGAAGAAACAAAGTTGGATTTGAGGACATGGTGCTCCTTGATATATATTATGTGGAAAACTGGACCATCTGGCTTGACCTTCAGATTCTTCTGAAGACCATACCTGTGGTTTTATTCAAAAGGGATGGCAGTTGATGAATAAAATTTTGCGTCTGGAGAATGTAGGGAAATCTTTTTCGAGTTTCAAGCTGAAGAATATAAATCTTGAAATACTCGAAGGAGAGATAGTTGCTTTTCTCGGTCCGAATGGAGCAGGAAAGACAACAACAATAAAGCTTATAATGAATTCTCTGAAGAGGGATGCGGGGGAGATTGAATTTTTAAGCAAACCGGTGAAGCAGAATGATGTTGATTACAGAAAGAGCATAGGGTATATGCCCGAATCGGGAACACCGTACGAATTTCTCACTGCGAGGGAGTATCTTGAATTTCTTCTCGGAGTTTACGGAGCGGACAGAGGCAGAGCAAAGGAGAAGATAGGCGAAGTTCTGAACATTTTCAATCTGATGGACGACAGAAAGCACATACGCACATATTCAAAGGGAATGAAACAGAAGGTTTTGTTTCTCGGCGCAATCATACACAATCCGAAGCTTTTGATACTCGACGAACCCTTCAATGCCATAGAGCCGCAGACAGCTATGCTTATGAAGAATATACTGCTTGAAATGAAAGACGGCGGATGCGGAATAATCTTTTCATCCCACATTCTTGAAATAGTCGAAAAACTCGCAGACCGGGTCATTCTTATAGATAACGGAGAGAAGGTGGGCGAAGGATTGACGGCTTCAATTAAGGAGAGCGGCGGTCTTGAGGAGTTCTTCAAGAATCTCACAAAGACGTATCAGGTCGATGAGAATACGGAAAAGATTATCGATGTGATAAAATCATGATTGAATCCCTGCTTAAAACATATCTTAAGGAATGGATGAGGGGAGGCAACGGCAGACGGTTGGTGCAGATACTCGTGCTTGTCATGCTTCCGGTAATGATTTATGTATTCTCAGTGCTTACCTCGCAGGGTCTCTTTTCAAGGGTTCCTATGGTTCTGAATATCGGAGCATTTGTTGTATTTTTGGTGTCTGCCATATACTCATTTTCATACAGAACAGAGGCGGAAGACAAGCTCACAGACGATTTTCCGATAGATTATCTTCCCATTAATCAGGGTTATGCATTTCTGATTCAAATCCTGTTCATCTCGGTTCTTCTCTATACGGTTACTTCAATATCTCTTGTATTAAGTTCTCTCATACTCAATGCCATACTTGTCGATGAAAGCCGCATATATCCGTTCATGAAATCAATTTCAATATTGTCGCCTCTCTTCGCAGGCCTCCTTTACACAATTCCAATGGGAGTGCTTCTTGGTGGATTTTTGGGTTCAATTGTTAAAAAGATTGCAGATAATTTCTCTGGCGGCCTCAGAAGATTTATCACATTGATTCTATATGTTCTCACATTTATAATATTCAGAAAATATTTTTCCGATTCCTTTTCGATTATGAATGAAGAAGGGTTCCTCCAGAATTCTTACATGTTCTCATTGGCAGGCCTTTCCACGGTAGCTCTAAACCTCTTCTTCGATGAATTCAATTTTCTTCAATTTATTGTTTCGGTTCTCTTCATGGCGTCTCTTCTTGTCTCTTATATATTGGTGAACAAAAGAAAGTGGAAATTCATAAGGGATTTTGAAGTGTACACCGATGTCGGAGGGCAGAGGGTGGGATTTCTCTCGCCCATGTGGAATCTCGTTTTGAGACGGATATTCACGACGCCTGTTATGATTCTCGTCTGTCTATATATTCTGTTCATACTTTCAGCGGCTTTGTTCCCCAGCGCGACTCTTCTCTATGCCGTGATAGGCATACTATCTTATGTCTATCTCTTTATGTTTCTCGAAAGAATCTTTCCATCAAAAAATGAAAATTACAGGCATATCCTTGATGCTATACCGATAGCGAATGACAAAATAAAGGGAATGGTTTTAGGTGTATATTATGTTCTTTTCCTTTTACCGTTCTTCACGGCAAATTATGTTATAATGTCAAATGCATTCACAATGCAGAATATGCTTCCCGAACCGAAGACGATAAGCCAGTTTATTGCCATCTGGCTTCTTCCCCTTTCACTCTCTGCTATAATACCGTCGATTCTGTCAGTAAATCCATACTTTTTATCGCAAAACGACAAGGGGAAAAAAATATCAAGAGGCTCTGTCATCATTATTCTTGTCCTATCCTACATATTCTTTTCAAATCTGACTCTCTTCATGAATATGTACTTTGTCAATCCCATGTTTCAGGATTTCGTTGGAAAAATGTTTTGGCACAAGGGTTATGTAGTATTCAAAACCTTTGTTTACTTCATTGCATCCTTTTCTATATATATTCATGCGCAGTCTCTTATCTCTTTTTTTAATTCTTTCCGCAGGTGAAGTTTGCAGATTGGGATGCGTTGCAGCTCTTTAAAAAAATATTATAAGTGATATAATGAAGAAAAATAGGAGGTTTCAATGTTATTGGGTGTGAATATAGACCATGTGGCAACAGTGAGGGAGGCGAGAAAATCATTTGAACCGGATCTCATCACAGCCGCAGTTTTATCACAGCTCGGAGGAGCTGACGGAATAACGGTTCATCTTCGGCAGGACAGAAGGCATATTCAGGAGCAGGATATAATAATTCTGAAAACAGGCCTTTCTGTTCCCCTCAATGTGGAAATTTCATCAGCAGGCACGATGCTTGAATTCATATGCAACATCAGGCCTGATAAAGTGTGTCTGGTTCCTGAAAATCCTTCGGAGATTACAACTGAAGGCGGACTCAACTTGAAGAGCAAGAGCGTATTCATGAAGACCGCCAATGCGGTAAAAAAACTTTTGGCTAATGACATTGAAGTATCTCTTTTTATAGAACCCGAGGTGATAATGGTTGATTTGGCTCTCAAGGCGGGAGCGGATGCCATTGAGATAAATACTAAAGAATATTCAGAATGCGAGAATGTCAAGGATATAGACAAAGCTTACTCAAAACTTATAAAAATAGCCGCATACGGAGTGAAGAATAATCTGACTGTCAACATGGGGCACGGTCTGACCTTTGACAATGTCTCTCCTATAGCGAAAATAAAAGATGTCACGGAGCTTAACATTGGGCATTCAATAGTCGCCAAATCAATATTCTGCGGCATTGAGAATGCTGTAAAGATGATGAGGAAGGAAATTGACAGGGCGTAGGATATTTCTCATAGTTTTCCTGCTTCTCTCTGTTTCGTGCGGTTCGGAAAAAAAGGGGGGAACTGCGCCGCCTTCCGAGAAGAGAGAAGAGGCAAAGAATTCAAAATACAGCATTATTGTCTCATCGGATGGATACTCTCTTCTTGATAGCAGTCTTGAAGTGGTGAAGAGAGAGTCGGCGATTGAAACCATAACAGCGTCAACCCTCTTAGAAAAGAGATTATATCTGCTCTCATCAAACTTAAAGATTGTCAATGCGTTTACATTGCAGACAGTCTCATCATCAAAAATATTTACTGCTCCTTCAAAACCTAAGATAATCGCCAATAGACAGGGTGCGATATTCATCTCCGGAAGCGACCTTGTATTTAAAGACAAAAATAAAGAACATTTTCTTCTCTCTATAGATTCTCCTATTCTTCAAATGTATGAAAATCCGTACCATTCATATATTTACTGCACTGATTCACTAGGATTCTTGTACGCAATTGATTTTGTTTCAAGAACTTTAAAGCGCAGGTTCTTTATAGGAAAAGTCAATTCATTTACATTTGCAAAATATGGAACACGCATTCTTGCAGTGACAGACAAATCATTTCTAGTGCTTGATTATGAAACCCTCAACATAATATTTGAAAAGAAGGATTTTTTTACAACAGCTCTCTCCTTTGAAACAGGAGAACTGATGTTCCTCTACTCCGGAATGGACAAGAAATGCTGGATATATTCGAATATCGACTATAAGAAGAGAAGCGATTTCACAACCGATGAGAGTGATATATCTCTCTTTACAGCCGATGATTCTCTTATGCTTCTTTTCTCGCGGGAGAAGAAGACTCTTACTCTTTTCAACAAAGATAGAAAGGTGTCTAAAAAAAGAATAAAGCTTGAAGGAGAACTTTCTCTGCTTGAATTTAATTCGGATAGAGTGCTCCTGAAGAATGACTCTCTTGTATTCTCATACAACATGAAGAATGATTCAATCAAAAAGGTCGGATACTATCCTCATTTTATCTCGGTTCATTCCGTTTTAGCGGATGCGGAAAATGAAGTATCCAAAGAACCTGTAAAAGAGGATGTTTCAAGGTATGTCTATTCCATTCAGATTTATGCTCTCTCAAACAGCAAGTATGCGGAAAAAATAACTGAAGAGGTTAAAACAAAGACCGGCATTGCCGATGTTTTTGTATCAGATACGACAATAGCGGGTAAGGTAGTATACAGAGTCTTCGCGGGAAAATTCAATGAAAGGGAGGACTCCGACCTTCTACGCGAGCAACTCATAAGAATGGGATACGGGAGGGATATTCTAGTCAAGAGAATCAAGATAGATGATTAAACCGAAGCTTTTTAAAAATCTCTATAATCTTGAACATAGAGTAGAAAAGACATACGACTTCAATCTTGACGAATACAGGGATTTTTTGAAAATATTCCAGAATCCCCATTATAACATAGGGAGAGTCATACATGTAGCCGGGACGAATGGCAAGGGTTCCGTGGCAAAGATGATGACTTCAATATTGATCTCTGCGGGTTATACTGTGGGTACTTACACATCGCCGCATATTGAAAAAGTCAATGAAAGAATTGCGGTAAACAATGCAGATATTTCCGATAGAGAGTTTTCCTCTATTGAAAAAGAAGTCTATGAAGAGATAGTGAAGAGGGGAAAATCATACAGAACTTATTTTGAGGCGCTTACCACTCTCGCATTTCTTTATTTCAGAAAGAGAGGGTGCGATTTCTCTGTAATAGAAGTAGGTCTCGGTGGAAGACTTGATTCAACAAATGTTGTAAAGAGTGAAATCCAGATTATCACAAAGATAGGACTTGACCACACTGATTTGCTCGGAGGGACATTAAAAAAAATATCATTTGAAAAGGCCGGTATAATCAAAGAGAATTCAAAGGTCTTTACATTCGGTCAGAGCAGAGATGTGATGTCGGTAATTGAAAGTTCCTGCCGGAAGAAGATGTCAAAGCTGTTTGTCATGCATTCCGAAAGTATAAAAAATGTTTCTAAGAGCAGATTTGAGTTTGATGGTAAAAAATACACTCTGAGTCAGTTCGGGAATTACCAACGCGAGAATGCGGCTCTTTGCATAATGGCTTCAAGAGAGCTTGGCATTCCCTTTAGAGCAATAAGAGATGGAATCAGAGGATTCAAAATAAGCGGAAGGCTTGAATTTATATCAAAGAGCCCTGTTATTGTTGTCGATGGGAGCCATAATCCTCAGGCGATAGAGACCACGCTGAAAGAGGTAAAGCTTCTCTTTCCGAAAAAAAACATTACAACAGTATCTATATTTATGGCAGACAAGGATTATAAAAGCTCCATAAAACTTCTAAAAAAATATGCGGATAATGTTATTATAACAGAGATACCATTTTTCAGATGCGCCAAAAAAAATGATTACAGGAAACTGAATATTTCTTTTAAAGAGAATATCAGGGATGCTTTAAAAGAGGCAATCTCCTTGAAAAGCGGCATTATTCTCTTTATCGGGTCTTTCTATCTTGTCTCTTACGCAAAAAAAGAGGCATTGAAATTTTTGTCTAGTCTCCGCACTTGTAAGTCTTCCTGTAATCGATTGTAGCCCAATCAACAAGCGCTGTTACGAGGTCTCCATAAGCTTCTTCCGGATTCTCGGCATTAAATGAAACATAATCTTTGAAAATTGAAAGATTGCTAACCTCATCCTTCGCCCAGCTTGAGCCGGTCCATACTGTAGCGCCAAGTTCAGTCTCATACATTCTGACAGTCATTTCGGAAGATATCTTGGCCCTCGCAGAAATATATGGGAATTCAAGGTTGAATTTTACTTCAGGCTGAACATCAGATATATTTATCTCTGCTATGACGACAGTCTTTACTTTGTATTTATCTCCTATGGCTTTGATTGCATCAGGATTAATCTTTTTAGCATCAATTTCTTCAAGCACTTTTTCTATATCTCCCACCTCAAGGATTCTGTTGCCCTTCTGTTCAATAGTCATGAACTCTATCAAGCGCTGTGTGGCATAACCGGAAAGATTTCCCTCCGCGTTTGTCATGATGACATTTACCATTGCTATAGGTTCATACTTGTCCATCTGAATTACAGGCGGAACTTCTACTTTTTTGCAGCAACCTGCAAGTATGAGAATCGAGACAGCCAGCAAGAAGAGATTTCTTTTCATCTGCACCTCCGGTTCCATTTATTATACCCGACAAGAATAGAGAGTTCAATAGGCGCATTTTGTTTATTTTATTCTTGATTTTTTTCTTTTTTTATGCAACATTTATGATAAATGCGTGTCTTAAGTAAAAAGAGGTTGAATGAAACAGAAGAAAAAAAAGGTCGGAGAGATAGTGCGTAAAAAAGACGGTTCTCTTGATGTTCGCTCTCCTTTAATGCCAACAAAGAGGATTGAAGACAAGAGAAAGAAGAGACCGAAACACAGGGTTGACCCTTTAAGGGAATTTGACAAATAAAGGAGTTTCAATGAAAAGGATAATGATTCTGTTTGTACTTGTTCTAACTGCATTATCAGTTGCTGCAAGGCCTAATGCACTGAAGAAATCGGTACTCAACATTTCAATTGAACCCTACTTTTTCTACCAGCCTGTAGAGGAGAATTTCACTGTTTATGCAAATCTTCTTCCCATATCATTTGAATATGCCCTATCAGACAATAACGGTATACAATTGACTCCGCTCGCAGGTCTTAAATTCTACCAGTGGGGCGCGCGTTTTGGTCTTCTCGGAGCCGAGCTGTCATTTCCCGTCTATTATACTCCACGCACAAGTTCAAAACCCTACGGCGGTTACTATACATCCGGACTTATATCAGGCGGGTATAATGTTTCTGAATCATACATAGCATTGACAGCGGCTAATGAGACTGGGATAGCCTTCAATATTTCAAATATATCTGTGGCAGTGGCATTTCAGGCGGGAGGAACTTACTTTGTCTTTTCCGATCCCGCGCTAAACAAAAATACGGTTCAGATGGGGCTTCTTGTACGGATAGGATACTGGCTCTGACTATCTTCATATTATATAAACCTCTGAAAATTCAGTTTTATTCTGTGCGCTCTTTCTGACATTGGTTCTTATGGTTGATGCTCCGTAAATTTCAAGAGCCATCTCCACCTATTCCATCAGTCTGTGCTCTACAAACGGGCTCGGAGGGTCAAATTCCGAGAATTTCATTACATAACTCTTCTCACTTTCTTTAACAGGCTCTATTTTGCAGGGATTGTAGTATGATTGGAATATTGTTACGGCTATCTTAAGAAGAGAATCAGGAGACGCTATCTTTATGAAGAATCTGTAAATCCCATGAAGAGATTTTTCTGTGCTGTATCTGACTATCTCTTCCGTACTCCTCAAGCTGTCTGCATAGAGTATGTCGCAGACAGATTTTGTGGGTTCGAGCATTCCTCTTACATATGGATACCAACTTAAAGTAAGAATATTGCTTGTCATTATAGACGCAGATTCTTTCTAAAGGGATTTTATCTATTTGTCATAATCTTCAGTACTGAATTTGTCAGATACAAAATCACTCATTGAAATCAAAGAGAGACCTTTTACCTCCATGCATCCTCCTACTCATATAACTCAAGAGAAATTATACTTATTAACTTTTTGTTTTCAAGAGTATATTGCCAAAAAAACTATTTTTTGATAGACTGTTTAAAAGGAGAAAGAATGAAAAAGATATTTACTGCCACATTGTTTGCTTTTCTGTTTTTTGTGATTTATGCCGCTGAAGCGAAATTCATCGTCTTCTCTGACCCACACACATTTGATACTATTTTAGGTATGGAAGGAAAGGCTTTTGAAGATTATCTTGATTCTGACAGAAAACTTTTGAAGGAGAGTTCGCGGATAATCGACAAATTCATATCCCTCGTGGATACAGTAGAGTATGATTTTATAATTGTTCCCGGAGACCTTACGAAAGACGGAGAGTATTTGAGTCACATTCTGTTCAAAAGCAAGCTTGATTCACTGAGAAGTTTGGGAAGAAGAATATTTGTCATCTGCGGAAACCATGATATTGATAATCCGGATGCGCATATCTTCAATGGAGACAAAGTCGAACCAACCAACACGGTTACAAAAAAGGATTTTGAAGAAATATACTCGGATTACGGATTTAAAGAGTCAATATCCCGCGATTCATCTTCACTTAGTTATTCTGCAAGGGCAAACGAAGGATTATTTATTATAGCTCTTGACGGATGCAGGTATGAGGAGAACAAAAGAGAAAACTATCCGGTTACATCGGGAAAATTGAAGAAGAGCACTCTCATCTGGCTTGAAGAGGAGCTTGAAAAAATACAAAATGAGAATGATAAAGCTATTGTCTTTATGCATCATGGAGTTATTGAGCATTTCAAGGGGCAGAAGAAGGGATACAAAGAGTATGTGCTTGAAAATAATAAAGATTTAAAAAAAATTTTGGCAAAATATAATGTTCAACTTGTCTTTACAGGACACTTTCATGCAAATGACATCGCCTATGAAAGGTTCAACAGTGTGAATTTGTTTGACATAGAGACAGGGTCCCTCGTGACGCACCCGTGCCCATACAGAATTGTGACAATGACCGATTCTATCGTTGTGATTGAAACAAGGAGTATTGAGGAGCTTGATGGGATAGAGGATTTCAACTCATATAAAAAATCATACATTGAAAACGGGATAAAAAATATAGCGAAAGAAAAAATAAGCGGATTTAAAGTAAACAAAAAAGACACGGAGAGACTTTCAGAGAAGGTTGCTTACTCTTTTCTCTCACACTATCAGGGTGATGAAGTCTATCCGGAGGGATTTTTGGATATGAACGGATTCTCGTTCAAGGCAAGACTGATTGCATTCTTTCAGAGGGATTTATTCAGAGGGCTTCTTTTTGACTCAACTCCGGACAATGATGTGACAATAAATCTCAATACGGGTGAGATGACGAGAATAGAAGGCAAATAATCCAAGTTTCTTTTAATATGTAAATAGAAAAAACATTAAATAATATTTTTCACTCACACCGGGGACCAGACCTTACCTCTCTTAAATAGAAGTAAGTCCCGACCGGTATACGAACCCCTTGTTCGGGGTATGCTGACGCATGGCTTCGCCATTACGAGTCCCTCGCTTTCGCAAAAATATTATATTTGATTATAGGTATTTAAACTCGCAACCCGTAACTCGAAACTCGTAACTGATATATATTTTTGCGTCACCGGGGACAGGACAAGAATCTCTCTTGGCAGGCAGTAAGTTGCTGTCCGATTAACGAACCCCTTGTTCATTTCACTCACACCGGGGACCAGACCTTACCTCTCTTAAATAGAAGTAAGTCCCGACCGGTATACGAACCCCTTGTTCGGGGTATGCTGACGCACACAGCTAACGCTGTTTCTCGTCCCCGTACTATTTTATTTTGATTATGGGAATATATTTTGCGTCACCGGGGACTCGAACCCCGAACCTATTGATTAAGAGTCAATTGCTCTACCAGTTGAGCTAGTGACGCGTATTATGCAAAGAGTATGCGCCTGAAAGGAGTCGAACCTTTTACCTACGG
>JBFXGO010000008.1:0-39241 GCA_050239825.1 bacterium | reverse complement strand
TTTTGCGTCACCGGGGACTCGAACCCCGAACCTATTGATTAAGAGTCAATTGCTCTACCAGTTGAGCTAGTGACGCGTATTATGCAAAGAGTATGCGCCTGAAAGGAGTCGAACCTTTTACCTACGGATTAGAAATCCGTTGCTCTATCCAAATGAGCTACAGGCGCGAAATGGGGTGAGTGAGGGGACTCGAACCCCCAACAACTGGAACCACAATCCAGGGCTCTAACCAATTGAACTACACTCACCGTGTAATTATAATCGGGGCAGCTGGATTTGAACCAGCGGCTTCCTGCTCCCAAAACAGGCGCGCTAACCGGGCTGCGCTATGCCCCGAATCTGTTTTTCAAATGTTCGGAGAACTTGAAAACCGCTTTCGCCCTGTGGGATATCCTGTTTTTTACGCCTTTCTCTAATTCCGCGAAAGTCACTTCGTATCCTTCAGGTATAAAGATCGGGTCATAGCCGAAACCGCTTTTGCCTGCTGGTTTCTCAGAAATCCGTCCTTCGCAGATACCCGTGAAAAATTGGATGGAGTCTCTTGTCTTGAATGAAACTACTGTCTTGAAGTGCGCCGTCCTCTTTTCAGGGGGGATTCCTTCAAGTTTGTTGAGAAGTTTAACGCAATTGTCATGGTATGTTGCGTTTTCACCTGCATACCTTGCAGTGTATATTCCGGGTTCTCCGCCGATTGCATCCACAAAGAGACCTGTATCCTCTGCGAATGTGTCAAGGCCGCAGAACTCGAAACCCTTCTCTGCTTTCAGCGCCGCATTCTCCTCAAGAGTCTGCCCCGTCTCTTCAACTTCAGGGTATTTCGGAAAATCGTCAATATAAAGAACTATAAGCTTTTCAGAAGATACAATATACTCAATTTCTCTCTTCTTGTCAAGATTGTGTGAAGCGAAAAATAATTTCACGGAACGACTGTAAAAGCGTCGTTGTATCCCTTCTCTTTCGCCTCATCTCTCACTTTATCAGCCGCCGCTTTGTCTGTAAAATGTCCAATGCGCACTTTGTAGTATGGTGCAACATAATCCACATAGACCTCTGATGTGAATTTGGGTGCAGCTTCCTGCTGAACCTTTGTTGCTTTTGCTTCGTCGTATGTAGCGAAGAGCTGGACTTTGTACTCATTCTGATTTGTCATTACAGTTGTTGTCTCTGTCTTAATAGGCTCTTCAATCACTTCAAGTTGCTGTGTGTCCGGCTGTTCTTCAACTACTACAACCTGCTCCTGTTTAACCGGTTCTGATGTCTTTGCCTTCTTTGTGCATCCTGCGAATGCCACAAGAAGAATCAGTGAAATAACAAGAACTTTTTTAACCATAGAACCCTCCTCAAAGGTGGTTTTTAAATTTTTCATTTTTCTCCAGTATTTTAAGAAGATTTTTAATCTCTCCTGTTTCACTCTTTTTGCAGATGAATGTTTCATTCTTTGTCCTGACAATTATCATGTCCTCCACTCCGATTAGGCACACAAGGCCATCCTCGCATGAGACGATATTGTTCTTTGAGTTTACCTCTGCTATTGAACCGTCAAATATATTGCCGTTTTTGTCCTTGCTTTTAATCCTCTCGAGGGCGTTCCAGTCTCCCACATCATCCCACGAAAACTGAGCTCTGCATATTACTATGTTTTCTGCCTGCTCCATTATTCCGAAATCTACAGATATTGACTGGGATTCCGTGTAGAGCTTCAAGAGAGCATCCTTCTCATTATCAAGTCCTATTGATTTTTCAAATTCAAGAAGCCCCCTATACATTTCCGGAAGATACTTTTCAATCGCCGCGAGAATATCGGTGACTCTCCATAAGAATATTCCGCTGTTCCAAAGTGTATTGCCCTTCTTGAGATATGCGCGGGCAGTTTTTATATTCGGCTTCTCCTTGAATGACTTTATTTTATATACTTTATTCTCTATCAACTGATCTCCAAGCTCGATGTAGCCATATCCTTCATCGGGGCGCACAGGAGTGACGCCGAATGTTACAAGATTCCCCTGCAAGGCAAATTCATACCCCGTCTCAATCGTGGCGAGAAAGTCTTTATTTGTGTGTATTGAATGGTCTGCGGGACACACGAGGATAACGGCTTGAGAGTCGATTTTTCTTATCTTAATTGCCGCGTATCCGATGGCAAGGGCAGTATTCTTTCCGAACGGTTCTGAGAGAAGATTCTCATCTTTCACAACATTCAGCTTTTTTATAGAGTAATCAAGAAGAGATGTTCCGATAACCAGTATTCTCTCCTTGTCGATTATTGAAGATAGTCTGTCAACAGTCTCTTCAAGCATCGACTTGTTGGATATAATGTTAAGCAGTTGTTTCGGGTTCGTCTGCTTTGACTTGGGCCAAAACCTTTCGCCCTTGCCTCCTGCAAGAATAACTCCGTAGATTTTATTGTCTGTATTCATAACTTTCTTATTATACATAATTATCTTAATTTATCAATAGCGAAAAGCAAAGGAACGGCGGTTGAAATAGTCAAAATGATAATCCGAATATAACATAAATAAAAATTATTTTAAAAGCGTAAATTGTAAATAGCTTGACAGAATAGATTTTTAGTCAATAATAGAACAAAAAGGAGATGAAATGAAAAAAAATGCAAAGAGGCAGATGTTTCAATTGATTTTTACTCTACTCTGCTCAAGTGTGATTATATTTTCCTGCAGTCAAAATCTTTCGGATGGGCAGGATGAATACTCTCATGATTATGAGGATGTAGCTGATGAAGATGATGGCCTTTTGGTTGGAGGCGCAAGAATAGATATACGAGCCGACACAATTACTGCAAATACCCCGAGAGGTGTTTTGATAAAACGCGGGGAGTTTATTTGGGAAAAAATCACACGCACAAAGTATGTTCATTATGCTGACAGAATCATTGATGATATTGACAGAGTGTATGAGTATGATTGTTCGGGTTTTTTATATTCAATAATAATCTACGATGCACTTCCTAATCATGCCGATAATCTACTATCATGGAAAATGAAACTTCATCCTAAGGATTTCAGCGTCAGAGCATGCACATTCTATGATTATTTCAGAGATTCAATTCTTGGAGCAAATACTGTTACTGAGAATGCATACTGGAGAGTCTTCACTTCAATAGACTCACTGAAAAAAGGAGATCTCATCATAGTCAGATACGATGATGATTGGAGGGATGAGTGGATTGATTCTACAGGACATGCTTCAACAGGACATGTTATGATAGCATGGGATATTAAAGCTGTCAATGCAAACAATGAAGTTGAAATACAAGTTTATGATTGCGCATCTTCAGGACACACAGTATCTGCAGATACGAGATACTGCAACAGTATTCCCGTAGCTGAAATAAATGAGGACAGCGGAAAGCCAAGCGGAATAGGATTCGGATGGATGAAATACAAGATAAGCACAACAGTTGACAGGAGGCCATTTGCATATAAATGGAGTTTGAATTCAACACATTGGTACAATCTCTATAATGGCGATGAGATAAATGAGCCGGGAATAAAATATGACAGGATCAAAGGAATCATATTTGCTAGGCCTATTTAATTGAATTTACAACCGCATGCAATATTTTATGATATTTGTTTTTTAAACAATTGCATTTGAAAAAAATGATATCAAGGTGTATAATTTTAGTGATTCAATAAGGAGGAATGATGAAAAGAATGGTTTTTTATTTTAATTGTTCTGTTTGGTATTAATTTTTATGCAATGTCTAACGAGGATTTTAAAATTGGTGTCAGACAAAAGACTTCGGTTTCAAAAGATGAAACATCTCCAATACCTGTTCAACCGAAAGACACGTTTGCAATAGCCGCAGGATTCAAATCAATTCTTTTGAATAACGGCTTTGTTTATTAAAGTTTTTCCGGAAAATTATGAATAAGTTAATATTCATCTGTAGTGGGAAATGATTTATAATATTAATAGAATTATTTTGCTTGAATAAATCATTTTTCTGATATATAATCCCAAAATGGAGAAAGAAGATATGAGTTCGACAGATTAATTTGCTAGAGAAAAATTTATCAAATTATAAATAATGATTAACGTATTAAATTTAAAAAACACAGAATCAAGAAAATATTTTTTAAGAAAAGAAAATTATGTAAATTTTGATTTACCGGATTACTTTGAATTTTCACCATTACTTAAAGATTGTTTGAATTTGCTAGAAAAAATCCCATTGTCAAACTATCACTTGAATAAAGCAAAATCTGAAGAAAATGTAAATTATGTAATATTTAAAAATAAGGATGGAAAATATGGTTGGAGACCATTACAAATTGTCAATCCAATGCTCTATATTTCACTACTTCAAAATATTACAGAAAAGGATAATTGGAATAGCATTGTTAATAGGTTCGATCAGTTCACTCAAGAAAGTTGGGTTAATTGTATAAGTATACCCGTAGCTAAGAAAAATAGTTATTCCTATAAAGCCAATCAAATATTGAATTGGTGGGAAAATTTTGAACAGGAATCAATCATTCAAGGGTTGGATTTTTCACATATGTTTGAAACCGATATAACTGATTGCTATGGTTCGTTATATTCTCACTCTATCTCATGGGCGCTTCATGATAAAGAATATATTAAACAAAAAGCTAATAGAAATAATCCTAAATTAATAGGAAACATAATTGATACACATATACAAAGTATGTCTTATGGACAGACGAATGGGATTCCGCAAGGTAGCGTCATAATGGACTTCATTGCAGAGATGGTACTTGGTTATGCAGATATGCTTCTGACGAAAAAGATAAAAAGTAGGAAAATAAATAAAGATGATTTTAAAATAATTCGCTATAGAGATGATTACAGAGTTTTTGTCAATAGTATTTACGTTGGTGAAACGTTATTAAAAGACCTTTTAGAAGTATTAATCTCACTTGGAATAAAATTAAATACATCAAAAACCAGAATGTCAGAGGATGTTATAGCTAATTCAATTAAAAAAGATAAATTATATTTTTTACTTCATCCTTCCAGTCACAGTAATTTAAAGAAGGAATTGTTAAAAATTTATTTACTAAATGAAAAACATCCAAATTCTGGAACAATTGTTAGAACATTAACATCACTATATAAAATTCAAGGTAAAAGACACTTTAAGAAGGAGGATGTAGATGTTATTATAAGTATACTAGTAAATATCGCATTAAAAAGTCCAAGAAGCTATCCTATTATAGCAGCAATGATTAGTCAATTTTCTGAAAAAATGAATCCGGAAGATAAAAAAATATTAGTTTCAAGAATATTGGCAAGGTTTTCGCAGATCCCAAATACTGGATACTTAGAGATATGGTTGCAAAGAATATGCTTGGGAATTGACATACCATACAAAGAAGAAATTTGTCGAATGGTGCAAAATGAAAATAATAATGTTGTTATTTGGAATATGAATTGGCTAGAAAAAAAAGATTATAAAATCGATTTTGAAAGAATAATTATAGATGAAAAAAAACTAAAAAGAACTCCAAATACAATTACTCAGGAAGAAGTAGATTTGTTTTTCAGGAATTTTTATTAAAAGAGGTGAAAATGGGAAGACTGAAGAAAATTAAAAATGGAAATTCAAATGAGTTTTCTGAACAGGTTTAGCAATACACATACAAAGAGACAAAGAGGAGAACAATCCACCTGTTGGATTGGTGACTGCTGAAACAGATAATCTCTACGTCAAAAAGTGATTCTTTACCAGTAATATGAAGGGCTTAAAGAAGAATCAGATTAAGCAAAGAGGTAGTTATGGATGATTTTAAAAATAAATTAGAAGAAAGTAAATTCAGATTCACAAATAACATTTGGAATGATCTACATTTGAATCTTCCATGGAGTCTCGGATATACGTCAAATCTTATTGAACAGGAAATTTTTGAGAGGAAAGAAGATTGGGAAAATTATTATTATAAGTCAGGTATTAAGAGAAAGCAAATATTAGATGGTCTTCCTTCAAAGAGTAAGTCATTTCTCGAAAAATATAATGCTACTTTCGAGGAGAAAATGCAAGTTGAAGAAGGTAATAGAGAAATTAATTACGCATTCGGAAGAACTAAACAGGAATTAATGGATAAAGGAAAAATTTTATTTGAAAATATTCCGAACAATAATGTTGGAATTACTGAGAAAGATTGTTTTTATTGCGTATATTTCAGAACTATTTGCGAGACATGAAATGGTGTGATTCTACGAGAGAAAAATACTATCGACAGACTATCTATGTCATATCCTAACCTAAAGTTTGAAAAAGTTATAAGAGAACATGATTATGAGTATGCAATAGATTATGAAGTATATCGTGAACATAAATGTCTTTTCGCCATACAAATCAAACCATTGAGCTAGAATAGTGGTACTCCTGTAATTCGCAAGGCACGGGAAGCTAACAAAAGAAAAAATGAAAACTATAAACTGAAATATAATAGGGAAGTTCTATATATATTTTCTGACTTCAGAGGTGAAATTAAAAATAAAGAAATAGAAAATCGTATTAAAAGTTTAATGTAGAAAAATGTTGATTTTATATATTATTAGATATATAATTTGCATATGAGTACAACTCATAAAATATATATTGCTGATGCGAGAGATATGAAGGAAGTCCCTGACGAAAGTGTGCATTTAATTATTACTTCGCCTCCTTATTGGCAACTTAAAGATTATGGTTCCAATAAGCAAATAGGGTTTAATGATTCATTTGAAGATTATATTAATAATCTTAATCTTGTTTGGGAAGAGTGTAATAGGGTGCTTTCTCCAGGCTGTAAGTTGTGTATAAATATTGGAGATCAGTTCGCGAGGTCAATATATTATGGAAGGTATAAAGTTATTCCTATAAGAGATGAAATAGTACGCTATTGCGAAACTATGGGTTTAGACTATATGGGAGCAATAATTTGGCAAAAAGTCACCACCTGCAACACATCAGGGGGAGCAACGATAATGGGGTCATTTCCTTATCCAAGAAACGGAATATTGAAATTGGATTATGAATATATTTTAATATTTAAAAAACAAGGAATGGTATCCACTCCAAACAAGTTAATGAAAGAAAAATCAAAGCTTTCAATTGAAGAATGGAATAAATATTTTTCAGGACATTGGAATTTTGCGGGAGAGAAACAAAACAAGCATCTTGCCATGTTTCCAGAAGAACTTCCCAAAAGACTTATTAAAATGTTTAGTTTTTTCAACGAAACTGTTTTGGATCCATTTTTAGGAAGTGGAACTACTTCTCTTGCTGCATATAAGCTAGAACGCAATAGTATAGGTATTGAGATTAATGAAGATTTTTTATCAATTATAAAGAATAAACTGCAAACTGATAATAAATTTAAATTTGATGAATTTAAATTTGAAGTTATTAATAGACCAAATAATTTAAATTACAATAAATTGAGATACATATTCAATGATCCTGTGAAGATAAACAAGCTTATTGATCCTCGAAAATTAACTTTTGGGTCAGTTATTGAAAAAAACTCTAATAAAAAAGAAGAATTTTTGGTAATCAAGAAAATAACTAACTTTAATGAAGTTGTAACAGAAACAGGTTTAAAATTGAAACTTATAGGTATAGAAAAAGACGATATTATGAATGAGAAAGCAATAGCGTTTCTAAAAGAAAACATAGAAAATAAACAGATTTTTATAAAGTTTGATGAAAAGAAGTATGATGATAATGGCAATCTATTATGCTATATATATTTGAACAACAGAATGTTCATAAATGCTCATCTTATTAAAAAAAAATTAGTTAAACCAGATTTGAAAAGCATTTACAAATATAAAGATATTTTTATTAAATATTATAATAATGAGGAGGGATGATGATAATAAAAGTTACAGACATGGAAATTAATCAATTTTATGAAATAAGTGATATAGATCTACCTAAATATGTATCACAAATATTAAATCTGGCAAATCAAAATGCACAAGGAACAAGACCAAGCGTCGTTGGTCAGTTAAGTGAACTTATTCAAGAATTCACAGGGACAACCCTTGAAGAATGGGAAAAATGGTATCTAACAAAACAACCAGAAGCATTAAAAAATTCTACAGAAAAAATAACTGCGATGATTTTAAATTTAAAAGATGCAATGAATAAAATAACAGATGAAATGATTCAATCTTGGGTAAAAGATTTAGTTATTGTAAAGACATTTGTGGGATTAAAGTATCAAGAAGCGATTTTAAAAAAATGTAGTGAAATAATGAAAAAACCATATAGATTGGCCACACCGGAAGAGGAATCAAGAGGTATTGATGGTTTTATCGAAACAACGCCTTATTCGATTAAACCAATCACATATAAAACGATGAAATCTTTAAGTGAGAAGATAGATGTTAAAATAATTTATTACGAAAAGAAAAATAAATATATTGAAATAGAATTTAATTAGTAGGAGACAATTCTTTTAGATTCATATTTTTCGTTTTGATTTAGAACTTATAAAACGTCTTTTATTTTAAAATTAAGAGAGATAAATCGATGGCAGAAAGTGTTATACTTTTTAACATTCTATTTACACCATTGATTTTAAATTGTGTCGGGATATAATTATTAAAAGGGATAGATTTAAAGATGGAGCAAAGATTGACAGAAAGCTTTGGAAAAATCAAATCTTTATTACATTGTTTTACAAATTTTGAAGTATGTCCAATATATTTAACTCGCAAAAAAAATCCAAGCACCATACCTAATCCCTTCTATCAATCCCCTCTTGCCACAGAAACCGTCCTTAAGCAAGCTGAATTGATAGCAAATGAGCTGACAGGGAAATAGTGTTATGCACAAAAAATGTGTTAATCTAATATTGTTGATGCTTAAAGGTAGAATAATTCTCAAGGAGGGAAAAATATAATGATGAATTTAAATGCCAGAGCATTAGTGATTCTGATATTGTTTTTTAATTCCTGCTCTTTATTTGACTTTGGCCCGATCAAAGAAATTGGGAATGAGACGACGGTTGACAGTGCATATGATATAATAATCCAAAATGACATTGCTTACATCGCTGCATATGAATATGGGTTGTGGATAATAGACGTTTCGGACCCTACCAATCCTTCGACGTTAGGTATTTGTGATACTCCTGGATACGCTTGTGAGGTTAGAGTTTTCGGAAATTATGCTTATGTAGCAGACTGTGAGAATATGCTTGAAATAATAGACATTTCTGATCTGAAGAATCCGTTCATAGTAGGTACTTATGCTACACCTTATTGTGCAAGTGGGATTGAAATATTCGACAAATATGCATTCGTTGTTGATTACAGCGGAGATTTAATAGTACTTGATCTTTCTATTCCTACTGCTCCAACATTAGTCAGCAGTTTCAATGCACCAAATTGCTCATATCTCGACCCGATGCCTTCTGCTGTATTCATTTCAGGCAAATATGCTTATTTTTGTGATGGTTCGGATGGTTTAAGAATTATAGATTATTCAAATCCACAAGAACCTAATGAATTGGGTTTCTTTGATATTAAGGGAGGCGAAACCGGAGGATACATGTCTGATATTTCCGTTTCCGGAGATTATGCATATATATCAGTTAACCCTTTCGGATTATATATTTATGATATTTCAGATCCAAACAACCCTATAGAAGTAAATTACTGGTTCACGAAAGGAGACGCTTCAGGTGTTTTCTATACCGATGGAATAGCGTATATCTCTAATGGAAAGGAGGGAATACAAATGTTAGATGTTTCAGATCCGAAAAATATTATACAGTTGGAAACATATAGCATTGAAGGAAATATTGACAATTCATTTGTTTATAGAAACTTTATTTATGTAGCGGACTTAGATTTCGGATTAAGAGTACTGTCATGGAATAAAGAATAGACATTGACATTTGAAGAGATAAAGGGACCGTTGATTGACATCTTGACAAGAGAAAGAATATCACTAGTCAAAAGTCACTGGTTGAAATGAAGAGAAATCATATTGACATAAGAAGGCAAGGGGATAAAATTGTAGAAATGAGAAAGAGGAGAAGAATAAAGAAGATTAGAAGTATGCTGAAATCACAAAGTCTCCATAAAAGATAAATATGCAAAAAAGAATTGTTTCAATGATTCTAATAATGGCAATAGCTTGTATGGGGTTCGCAGATGATTTTATGGAAACAACGCATGAGCAGAATTCAGCTGAGGATAAGGATATCTATATCGAACCTAAAGAACAGAAAAAAGATTATAAAGACGACGGGAAGAGAGAGAACATTGAAGATAAAGCTAAAGAGCCGGTAAAGAGTGATGCTGAGCAGGCCTTGTATGATTCAGATATGGATTTGCATGAAAATGAAGAGACCGCCATCTGGGGATCCATTGGCATGCTGTCAACATGTTTAATAGGAGGAATTGTACCGGCATTTGTAATGATTGCTCTAGATCCAATAGCTGCCCGCACGGCACCTATGTTTTCATGTTCAGCTATGCCATTAGTAACGATATTAACCACAGTCGCAATTTCATTTATAAAAGTGCCATTTAAGGAGAATGAGAAATATCTTAACAGCAACGATACATATAAAAGCATTTATAGAGAAAACTACCTTAGAAAAGCGAAGCGAGACAGAATCAAATACTCCATTTATGGTGGAGTTTTGGCGAATATTATCAACCTGTTATTAGCCTTGATAAGCATTGGTTTAATTTTGCTCTCTGGTTACCTGTCATCTTAGAATGTGGGGACGGTGGTTGACATCTTGACATTTTAATTGATAGATACTTCACAGTAGAAGGGCGAATAGAGGCGTTCAGTATGACGAAAAAAAATACATCACTAGTCCAATATCACTGGTCGCTGGTCAACAAGACGCCATGAGCAAAATAAAAGAGTTAATAGTTAATAGTTTATAGTTAATAGTTGAAAATACCATGAGCAAGAAAAAGACAGAATAGTTCCGAGTTACGAGTCAACAAGACGCCGTGAGTCTTGTGCTTGAGCAATGTAAAGGAGTAGGAGGGATTCGTGAATCACCCAGACAAATGGTTAAAGAAAAAGGAGAGTGATATTGACATTACAGAAAGATGAGGTATGATGAAAGAGTGAGTGGACAAATGTTCATTCAAAGGCGATAACATAACAAAGGAGAATCGATGCGCATTGACTGTTAATTGATAAAGAAGAAACTTTAACATTAACAGGAGTATTTATGCCGTCGATTATTTTTAACAATGTTTCATTTTATTACACAACACCATACAGAGAGATATTCAAGAATCTTAATCTTGAGATTGACACATCGTGGAAATGCGGTCTCATAGGCAGAAACGGAAAGGGCAAATCAACTCTCTTCAAACTCATTCACAAAGAATTATCCCCAACAGCGGGATTCGTGAAGGTTCCTGTAAAAACATTCTATTTCATCTCATTGAATGCAAATAGAGATTATGACGATAAGGCAAAAGATGCAGGTCTTGATTTCATCGGACAGTACAGGCAGATGGAGAGAGATATGGAATCAATGGTTGAAAAGAGCGATATTGAATCCATAGACAGAGTGGGAGAGATAAGAGAAGAGTATGAAAGAGAGAGCGGATACACTATCCGTTCCTCAATAATCAGAGAGGCGGCAAAGATGAATCTTGGAGAAGATATTCTCGAACAGCCGTTTTCCACACTTTCAGGCGGAGAAAAAACAAAGCTTCTGATTGCTTCAATGTTTGCTTATGACAATGGGTTCATGCTTCTTGACGAACCGACAAACCACCTTGATATTGATTCGAGGGAAATTGTGGCTGAGTATCTTTCAAAGAAGAGGGGATTTATTGTTGTGTCGCATGACAGGTATTTTCTTGATATGTGCACTGACCACACGATTTCAATGAATAAAGAGAATATTGAAATGATAAAGGGGAATTACTCTGCGTGGAGAGACCAGTATGAAAACAAAATATACAGTGAAATGCAGATGAATGAGAATCTGACAAGAGAGATAAAGAGCTTAAAGAGGGCGGCTGATGAGAGAAGGTTATGGGCTGACGCGAAGGAGGATGAGGTGTCAAGCGCCGGAGACAGAGGATTTGTGAGCCACATGGCCGCTAAACTGATGAAGAGGGCTCTGAATATTGAAAGAAGGATGGATGAGAACATAATCAGAAAAGAGAAGCTGTTGAAGGATTTTGAAAAGACGAGGGATTTGAAGGTTGAGAGCAAAGATGACATTGAAACAATTCTGACTGTCAGGAATCTGTCTTTCGGATATGATGAGAAGAAGATAATTGATAATCTCACATTCACTATTAAACAAAACAACAGAATCGCGCTGATAGGTCAAAACGGAAGCGGGAAGACGACTCTCATAAAACTGATTCTTGGAGAATTGAATGCGGATGAAGGAGACATAAAACTTCTAAGCAGGGCAAAGGTGGCATACTCGTCTCAGGAGCCGTTGTGGCAGAGCGGGAAACTTGAAGACAAAATAAAAGAAGCGCAGATTGACAGGACTAAGTTTTCGCAGATAACAGGCTCAATGGGAATAGAAAGGAACATATTCTCTTTTGACATAAAGGATTTGAGTGATGGAGAGAAGAAGAAGGTTGATTTGGCGCGGACCCTTCTTGAACCGTCCAATCTGATTATATGGGATGAGCCGCTTAATTACATGGATGTGCCGTCACGGGAAATGCTTGAAAGGATGATTTTGAAATATAAGCCGACAATGCTCTTTGTTGAACATGACAGGTATTTTATTGAGAATACTGCAACCGATGTGGTAGAGATGAACGAAAGAAACTGATGATAATGCGATTCATTAGAAATAATCACTGCGCCGTTATCACTGGCAGATAATTGCTAATTGCTTACGGTAAATTTTCAGGGACGGTGGTTTTAAAACGCACCATTTTTTGAAACTCGTAACCCGTAACTCGGAATTGATTTGCATATCTCGTGGCAGGGCGGACTGACATTTCCACAGCCATTATCATTATTACAAGTCACAAATCAAAGAAAATACATCGTTGACAATTATACTGTATTAGGTAAAATCAATCGTGTATGAGAGGAAATAATTTTAAAGACAGATTTTCGGATATCGAATCAAACAATTTTCTTTCGTTTTATTTTTTCAGCGGTTACAGATTCAAACATTATACAGATAAATAGATTAATGATTATCAAAAATCGAAATTGAATATAGTGGTTAATTACGCTGACAGGCATTCAAAATTTTTCAACAGATTCTATGCGGGTCATGACATAAATGATTTTGAATCTCTTCCCCTTCTCACAAAAGAGGAGATTCTTGATTTCTGTCTTGAGATTGAAAAAACGCGCGACTATTCAAAATGGCTCCGCGGAATAAATATCAGCATGTCATCCGGAACAAGCGGAAACAAAGGAGTTGAAATTGTTACTCCGCGCGAAGAGATGTATATGAAGGCGGTGCTTCTCTCCAGATTCGATATTCCGAAAGGCAAAAAGATGAATGTTGCATTCATATTGAGAGTGAGCGCGCCTGCATTCAGTTTGGAGTATTTTGGGCTGAAACTCTTTAAGAGAATAGGCATAGAGTCAACAAAGCTTTAAATTTAAAGGCACTTTAAGGAAAAAGCAGGGTTGACTTTGACTCTTGCAGTTAAATGTACTTAAATGCATGCTATTGCTCGTTTTACAGCCCATTTGTTTGGAAAAATGCAATGCAAAGCAAAATCATATATATATATTCATATTATTTATTTTTATAAACCACTTGACAAATATGGGATTTTAAGTAAAATACTTTACTCTTTACATCGGTTAAAATTATTTAACGCAAAGGTTAGGAGGTATCATGAAGCCGACTTATAATCCGTCCAAGATAAAAAGAGTCAGGACGCACGGATTCAGAAAAAGAATGGAGACTGCCACAGGCAGAGCCGTTCTTTCAAAAAGAAGAGCAAAGGGCAGGAAGCGCCTTACTATCTCTGATCCCAGAGTATGAGGTCAGTGGGAAACACCCCTGTAATCAAGAGCAAGGAAATAAAGGAGATGTTTGATAATCCGCGAAGATTGTCGGCACCCTCTTTTGTGCTTCTTTATAAGAAGTCCGATGCAAGGGGAGTGGCTTTTACGGTCAAAAAACATGTTTCAAAAAATGCAGTCATGAGGAACAAGATAAAGAGAGTTTTGAGGGAGGCTTATCTTTTAAGCGAATCCTCATTTCCGTCAAATTGCAATTATCTTTTCATAGGGCTTAAGCAGGCATCTCAATCATCGCCCAATGAAGTTTCCAGTGAAATGGCTGACATTGCCAGCAGAATACATGGTTAACAAACTCTTCATACTTTTAATCAGATCATACCGCAGATTCATTTCACCCCTCTTTCCTCCAGTGTGCAGATTCACTCCGACCTGTTCGGAATATTCGCTCATGGCTTTTGAGAAATATAGTGTCTTCAAAGCCGCATTTCTTTCAATCAAAAGAATATTAAGATGTAACCCATTTTTCAAGGGCGGGTATGACCCGCTGAAATAGGAGAATAAATGAACAACAATTTGCGCATGTTCATTCTTTTTGGTGTGATAATACTTGTCTTCGGCTATTATGCATACTTTACCCCGAAGATAACGCGCACTGTCACTGTTGATACAACAGTCATTGCCGACACCGCAACAGGAAAAACAATCGACACTGCAAAGAATATTTCCGAGCAGGTGATTGCAAATTCCGATATACCTCAAGACACGGCAGTATACCTCTTTGAGACGGAGCTTTACAGAGGAAGCATATCCTCCCTGTCGGGCGGAATATCAAAATTTCATCTTCTTCAGTTCAAATCCTACAAAGATACCCTATCTCTTCTACCCGATGGTTCAAGGGCAATGGAGGCTGTCGTTATAATCGGAAATGCGAGGTACGACCTTTCAAATACAAATTTTACGGTTCTTTATAAAGGAGATCTTTCGCCTTTGAGAGTGGAGAGGGACTCCATAGTCCTTGCGGCTGTTGTTGAAGGACGCACATTCACCCGCACATATGTTTTCAGCAAAGATTCATACATAATTGAACACAAACTCAGTACATCAGAGCCAATTTCAAGCGTGGAGTATCTTTTTGAAGACGGGGTTTCTTTGACAGAAAAGAATGCGGCCGATGACATGCTTTACTATTCTTTGGATGCATACAGCACGAACAATGTCATAAAGACAAAGCAGAAAAATGTGAAAAACGGTGAATTGGCGATGTCTGGTAGCTACTCTTGGATGGGAATCCAGACAAAATACTTTTTCTCAGGCCTTATAGGAGAAGGAAAAGGATATACAGCCGGACTTCTTTCGGACAAACGGCTTTACGGAAGATTCTCATTCTCTTCTCCCAATGTGCTTCTTTATATGGGGCCCATAGATTACAAAATACTCAAAGGCATGAATAACGGCATGGACAAACTCCCGGATTTCGGCTGGTCTATAATTCAGCCTATAAGCAAGGGAATACTCGGATTCATCCACTTCATGTACAGATATGTGCGCAATTACGGAGTCATAATAATAATCATTTCAATACTGCTGATAGCGCTCTTCTCTCCTCTGACATTCAAGTCATATTCGTCGATGAGCAAGATGCAGACGCTACAGCCGGAGATGGAGGCCCTTAAGAAAAAATATGAAAAGGACCCGCAGAGGCTCAACACTGAGACAATGAATCTCTATAAAAAATCCGGAGTCAATCCTTTCACGGGATGTTTGCCGATGTTTATACAGATGCCTGTCTTTTTCGCCCTCTATGCGATACTGAAGACAACGATTGAACTCAGATATGCGCCCTTTGCATTCTGGCTTACAGACCTCGCATCAAAGGACCCGTACTATGTGCTTCCAATACTGACCGGAGCGACCATGTTCGTCTCCCAGAAACTTTCTTTAACAAACCAGTCGCAAAAGATGATGGTGTATATAATGCCCATAATGCTTACATTTTTATTCCTCTCGCTTCCGTCGGGAATAAATCTGTATTGGCTCACATACAATCTGCTCTCAGTTGTGCAGCAGATAATAATCAAGAAAGCTATTAACAAGCAGACAGGAGTTCAAAATGGATAAGGAGAAGAATTATCTTGAAGTTGAAGGAGAGAGCGTAGAAGACGCTATAAAGAAGGGAATGGAGCTTCTTAAAACCAATGCGGAGAATGTGGATATAGAAATTTTAAATGAGCCCATAAACGGTTTTTTAAAATTCGGCAGAAAGAAGGCGAGAGTGCGCCTCACTCTTTTAAGAGGAACAGTTCCGGCGCATCTTTTAAAGAGCGAAGAAAATCCCGTAGAGCCTGTTCACAAAAAGCATGACAGAATCTCTGTTCAGGAGGTTCTTGAGCATAAAAACAAAGATAATGCTGAAGAAAAAAAACGCGATGAAAAAGTCAATGCTTTCAGGCAGTACAGGGAGCAGAGGCAACAGGCACAGAGGGAGAATCCCCAGCCGAAGAAATCTCAGGAGGCGCATCAGCAGAATCAGAGCCAAAGCAGAAGGCCTGAGAGTCGTCCGCCTCAGAACCAGTATCCTCAGCATGCTCCGCAGACATACAATGAACCTCAGGAAGCGGAACCGCCGTATGAAGCCACTGAAGAGGACAATGCAAATATAGGAAAGATAAGCGCGATATTCATGAAACTGACAGGACTTATGGGTTTCAATGTTGAACCTGAAATAAGCGCATTGGGAAACAAATACAGAATAATAATTAAAGATACTCCTGACGCAAGTCTTTTGATAGGAAAGAACGGAAAGACCATAGAAGCGCTTCAGCACATTGTCAACAAAATCTCCCTAAAAGAGGAAGTCAACAAACCTGTTTACCTTGACATTAAAGGTTATGTAAAGCAAAAGAGAAAGAACAAATTTGAAAAAAGATGGAAGAGATAGAGACGATTGTCGCTATAATAACTGCGCACGGAAAGTCGGCAGTAAATGTTATCCGCCTCTCTGGGGCGGATGCGTTTTCTATGGCAAAGCAACTCGGAGTGGATGAAAAACCGGAGCATCACAGGATATATGTGAAGAAATTGAAGTATAACGGAAGAGATCTTGATACTGCCGTCATATCGTTTTTTTGCTCTCCAAATTCATATACCGGCGAGGATGTTGTCGAAATATCAGTGCACGGCGGAAGAGTCTCTGCGGACAGAATTGTCAAGATTCTCATAGGAATGGGATGCAGGCCTGCCGTACGCGGAGAGTTCACCAAGAGAGCTTTTATAAATAACAAAATGACACTTTTGGAAGCTGAATCGGTGCTTACGCGGATAAATGCAGTTAGCGAAGAAACTTTTGATTTTGCATCCGAGAAGGCGGTCAAGGCGTTTGAAAAAGAGATTGAGAGATTGAAGGAGAGGCTCATTGAGCTGAAATCATACATTCAATCATCGATAGATTTTTCAGATGATGTTGAATATTCGCCCCCAAAAGCATCAGAGATTCTTTTTAATGTGAAAATAATTGCGGACGAAATGAAAAAAAAATCGCACAGGGGACTCTCCGGAGAGAATCATCCCCTGATGGTGATTACAGGGAGAACCAATACAGGGAAATCGACCCTCTTCAACTCTCTGCTTGAGAGCGAGAGGTCTATTGTATCTCATGAAGAGGGAACCACGCGGGATATTATCAGTGAATGGGCGCTTCTTAACGGACACTATATCAAAATAATGGATACTGCCGGAATTCGCGATGCCAAAAGCTTTGCAGAGAAGAGGGGAATAGAGATGCTTAAAGAGAGAATAGCAAATGCCGACATCGTGCTCTACCTCTATGACCTTTCAAAGGGAATTGATGAAGAGGAGAGAAGAGAGGCGATGAAAATTGCCAAGAGAGTTATAATATGCGGAAATAAAAGCGATATTGGTTATTCTTCATGCGATGACATTGCGGTTTCAGCGCTGACAGGCGAGGGTATGAACGAAATGAAGGAGAGAATAATTTCAGAACTGCTGTTTAACGAAAGGTCTGAAATAAGTGTCAATGAGAGACAGATGAATCTGATAGAGAGGATAAGCGCAGAGATAAACGATATTTTTGAAAAGAATGAGACAAGAGAGAGCGAGATACTTGATGAAAGAATCTCCATCCTCATAAATGATGCAAAGGAGCTGACAGGTGAGGTCGGTTCCGAAGAGATATTGGAGAACATTTTCTCAAAATTCTGCATAGGAAAATAAATGGCAAAATTTAAGATAGATCATCTGGTAAAATCTGAGCATCCGGACTCGAGGCTTGATGTGTTTATAAAGAACCTCGGAGTCAGGGTCTCGCGCACAAGAATAATAAGCATGATAGAGGACGGAAGAGCCAAAGTGAATGGCAAATCAGAGAAGCCTTCCTACAAAGTGAAAAAAGGCGACAGAATTGAAGTAGAGTATGAGGCGCTTGTGCAGACGGATGTGAAGCCGGAGGAGATGCCTCTCGATATTATATATGAAGATGATGACATAATAGTCATAAACAAGGATAAAGATATGGTTGTCCACCCTGCAAAGGGAAACAGGGAGGGCACTCTTGTTAATGGACTTCTCTTCCACACCCAGATTGAGGGCGGAGACAGCGGAAGGCCGGGTGTGGTTCACAGGCTTGACAAGGACACTTCGGGAGTGATGGTTTTCGCCAAGAATGAGGAGGCGCATGCATTCCTTTCCGGAGAGATTGAGAAGAGGCGCGTGAAGAGGACATACCTCACTCTTGTGTGGGGCTCTTTCACAAGGAAGAGAGGAACAGTCAATGCACCAATAGGGAGGTCAAATTCAAACAGAAAGATAATGGCTGTTACCAGTATAAACAGCAGAGAAGCGGTGACTGACTATAAAGTTCTGCATGATTTCAAGATCGCGGCTCTTTTAAAGGTCAATCTGCACACCGGAAGAACCCATCAGATAAGAGTTCACATGACTCACATAGAACATCCTGTGGTGGGAGACAATGAATATGACCGTAATGTTTTATCCGTTGTCAAAGAGGTGCAACTTGACAGAAAGAAACATTTTGAGTATATTGATAAACTTATGGATAGGCAGGCGCTCCACTCGGTGGCTTTGCGCTTTGTCCATCCGCGCACGAAAGAGGAGATGGAATTCTTCGCTCCTCTGCCGGAGGATTTCATGCGCGTTCTCAATTACCTCTGGTCAATAGAAAAGGAGAAGAAGTGAAGCTTATAATAGTCGAATCGCCCACGAAAGCAAAGACAATTGAGAGCTATGCCGGAAAAGGATTCAAAGTCATATCTTCAAAAGGGCATATAATCGACCTGCCGGAAAAGGTGATGGGAATAAACATAGAAAAGGATTTTGAGGCGGAGTTCAAACCTATACCGTCTAAAGTCAAGATAATATCGAGCATCAAAGAAGAAGCAAAGAAGAGCGACACAATATATATTGCAACCGACCCTGACAGAGAGGGAGAAGCGATCGCCTACCATATTTCATCCGTTATTGACAAAAAAGGAAAGGATGTGAGCAGAGTGCTCTTCTATGAAATAACGAAGGGCGGAATAAAGAAGGGGCTCGATAACCCCATGCAGATAAACGAAAGTCTCGTTGAATCGCAGTATGCCAGAAGAATTCTCGACAGAATGGTCGGATATATGGTCTCTCCATTCTTATGGCGTTCTGTCAAACAAGGTCTCTCGGCCGGAAGAGTGCAATCCGTTGCTCTCCGTTTAATCTGCGAGAAGGAAGAGAAAATTGAGAGCTTCAAATCAAAGACATCTTTCAAAGTGCGCGGTTTCTTTTCAAAGGAGCACAGGGATTTTTTTGCCGAGCTTGTGGAGTATAATTCAATAAAAGCTGTCTTCACAGAAGAGAAAAAAGCTAAAGAAATTGAAGATGATTTGAAGAGCGCAGAGTATATTGTCAACAGCCTGAAATCGGAAAAGAAAGAAGTCAAACCGCATCCTCCTTTCACAACATCCACACTCCAGCAATCGGCATCAAATGCATTGAATTATACCGCAAAAAAGACAATGTCGGTAGCTCAGGAGCTCTACGAAGGAGTTGAAATAGACGGAGAGAGAACCGGTCTCATCACATATATGAGAACAGATTCTACAAGAATAAATGATGATGCGATAAAGTCAATAAGAGAGTATGTAAAATCAGCAATGTCGGAAAAATATCTTTCTGTCAATGTGAATATATTTAAGGCAAGCTCTTCTGCGCAGGATGCGCACGAAGCAATCAGGGTGACTGATGTGACTTTAACTCCCGAGAAATCGGAGAAGTTTCTCTCTAAAGATCAGCACAGACTCTACTCCCTAATTTGGAAACGCACCATTGCATGCCAAATGGCTAACTCCATATACGCATATACCACAGCCGACATAAGCGGAGGCAAATTCCTTTTCAGAGGAGTGGGCAACCAGCTCCTGTTTGACGGCTTTATGAAGGTTTATTCTTACGGAGATTTCAGAGACCTTAAAAATCTGATACCTGTAATGGAGAGGGGCGACAGGGTGGAGCTGAAATCGAGCGAAGTGAGGAAAGAGGAGACTCAACCGCCTGCAAGGTATACGGACGCAACTCTTGTCAAAGCGCTTGAAGCCAAAGGCATAGGAAGACCCTCTACATACGCCGCAATTATTGACATACTTATGAAGAGAGACTATGTAACAAAAGAGAAGAGAAATTTCAAGCCGACAGACCTCGGAAAGGTTGTGAATAAAGTTCTTGTGAATTATTTCGGAGAGATCGTAAATGTTGATTTTACAGCGAAGATGGAGGGAGAACTTGACCAGATTGAGCAGGGAAAGATAAAGAGAAATGACCTTTTAAGGGAATTTTATCAGGAATTTTCAAAATCATTGAAAAATGCCGACACAAATAAAAAAGAGGTGAAGACTCTAATAGAGGAGAAGACTGATATAGTGTGCGACAAGTGCGGTTCACCGATGATTATTAAATGGGGAAGGTATGGAAAGTTTCTTGCATGTTCAAATTATCCCAAATGCTCCAACACGAAACAGGTTGAAGAGGAAAATGAAAAGATAGAAGAAATGTGCCCCGAATGCGGCAAACCGCTGCTTATAAAGAGGGGAAGATTCGGAAAATTCATAGCATGCTCCGACTATCCGAAATGCAAATACACAAGGAATGTCTCATCCGGCATAAAATGTCCGAAATGCGGAGATGGAGACCTTGTCGAGAGACAGTCCGCAAAGAGACGCACATTCTACGGATGTTCTAGATATCCGAAATGCGATTTTGCCACATGGAGCAAACCGGAAAAAATTAAGTGCAAAGAGTGCGGATATGAGGGAATGGAAGTTAAGAAGGATGAGTATATCTGTCTCAAATGCAAGGCAAAGCAGAAGACGGATCAGACTGAGAAATCGGAATAGGCCTCTTTCAGCCTGTAAATAAATTCAGATGAGGGTTCTATCCCTCTCCTGTTCATGACTTTCTGAATATTCTCAATCAATTTATCAATTTCATAAACCCTGTCGTGTCCGCCCCAAGAGAAGGGTTTCACATATTTTGATTCTCTGATGTCTTCGAATACATTGGAAAAAGGACCTATGACAGTGCCCGTGTTTATCATTGTTCCTATTGATGTCTTTGCATGCTCTCCGATAATGCATCCCAGCTTTATCCTCATGGTGTCGATGTATTCGTCTCCGTTAAACATCCTCACATTGGAGTAATTGTTCTTGAGGTCCGAATTTGTAGTGCCGGCTCCCAGATTGACCCAGCTGGCTATCACCGAGTGTCCTATGAATCCGTAGTGGTGCTTATTGACATAATCCATAAGATATGAGTTTTCTATTTCTCCTGACAGTTTGCACACTCTTCCACATATGACAGGTCCTCTAATAGTAGCTGAATCAAGAGTCGTATCGTCTCCTATATAGCAGGGACCCTCGATTGAAGTGAAATTTCTCAGTATTACATTCTCTCCGAAAATCACAGGACCCTTTAGTGTGTTTATTACCGCAGAACCTTCAATCAAAGGATCTCTTTTGGCAAATATCCTTCTGTTGTCTCCCACAACCTGAATGTTGCGCGATTCAAATATTGTAAATTCATTTTTTGTCTTTTCCGCAAAACTTAAAATCATCCTTTCTATTGCAGTCACAATGTCCCAAGAGTTTTTTATTGAGAGAAAATCAGCTGTGAACCAATCCTTGAAAGTCTTGCTGAACAAAGGCGAGTCATTGAAATCCGAAGTCAGCTGAAGCGGAAAAAGAATTTTATTCATAATTTCATCTCCATTCGGTACTCGTCATAAATATCCGCAATCCTCTCCTTGAATCTTTTTTTGAAGACCGATTTTGAGAAAGAGAGAGAGTGAGCCCTTATCTCATCGGAATTGAAAGCAGTTTTTTCAAATTCCGCCACCGCCGCCTTTAAAGATTCTTTTGTCTGTTCGCCGAAAAATATTCCAGTCTTCTTGTCTTCAATTGTCTCTAAAGCTCCTCCGCTCTTGAATGCAATGACCGGCTTTCCGCACGCCTGCGCTTCAAGAGGAACAATGCCGAAATCCTCTATCTGCGGGAATATTACTGCCTTGCATCTTTGATAGTAGGAGAGAAGCTTTTCATCACTAAGCTCTCTTAAAAACTGTATATTCTTTCCCGCAATTGATTTTAGATGATTATAGTGCGACCCGTCTCCTATTATGAGTAGAGGTTTCTTTAAGTCATTGAAAGTTTCTATTGCCAGTTCTATTCTCTTGTACGCCTTCAGCCGAGAAACAATGAGATAGTATTCTTCCTGTCTCTTTAATGGGGCAGGCGCAAAGAAGTCAGTGTCAACCGGTGGATTGATAATCTCAGCATTTATCTCGTAATGTTTTTTTATTCTGTGGCTGACATTCTCGGATATGGCGATATATTTGTATCCGCGTTTTGCAGAAACTTCATCCCAAAGCCGTATATGATGAAGTATTATTCTGAGAACACGCGAAACAACGGCGTTCTTCTTTATAACCGAAAAGTACGAATCCCAGACGAATCTCATCGGGTTGAGACAGTAAACAATGTGGCATGTGTTTACATTTGTTATGACTCCCTTTGACCATGCACTTGAATTGGATATGACAAGGTCGTACTTCCTCGTGTCGAAACTCTCGACTGCAATAGGATAAAAGGGCAGCAGATATTCATAGTAAAACTTTGAAAATGGAAATTTGCTAAGAAAGGATTTTTTTATATTTGCCTTATTGATTGTGTCAGGCATTGAATTTTTGTCATATAGAAGTGTGAATACATCCGCATCAGGGTATATTTCAAGGAGAGTCTCCAAAACCCTCTCTGCGCCTCCATATTGATTAAGATAGTCGTGAATTATAGCCGTTTTCATTGTTTATTATTATAATTAAAGTAAAGAGCAGTGTCAAGGGAGAAGCAGGTGAGGAGTGCTGCATTTATATCACAGTTGTTTGGTGGCGGCAGGTAAGACAAGCGGCGGCTCTCACACCAATCTGTAAAGACAAAATCTTACTCAGCAGTGTCACCCGGAACGCCTCTATGGTTATGACTATCGTGAAGGGTCTATCAGTTTATTGTTTGTTTGTTGATTATTGAAGATTGACTTGGGGGCGGCACGCGGGCGTAGCGTCGGCTCACACACTCCGCTTCGCCGCTTTATCAAGATGGGAAAGCGTAGCAAGGGGTCGCCCACTTGATGGGCGTCTTCGCGGAGCGTCCTCGCCGACTTGTAGCTTTCGAGTATCAATATTTGTTATGGGGACACACCGTAGGAATGTCCCCATCCTCATGAGAAGCATTGAAAAGACGAGCGCTGTGGACAGGCTTCTCATTCGGAACTGTAAAGACAAAATCTTACTCATCTCTCAATATTACATTTTGGCGTTATCTTGTACATTTGTATCTAATTGAATTTTCCTATATGAAAACCTTGACAAAATGAAAAATAGTGTTAAGATGTTTTTGGTTATGCTAGGCGAGAGCCATCCAGACCAGGGTGGCTCTTTTTTATGCAAAACGAAGCACTATTAGTGATTGATGTACAAAAATATTTTTTCAGCCGGAGATCAAAGGCATATATAAAGAAATCGGAAATTGTTCTTCCAAAGATAAATATTTTAATCGAGCATTTCAACAAGAGATGTGCTCTCATTGTATTCGCCAAGTTCACTGCTCCTGTTAAAGATAACAGCATGAAGAGCTGGTGGAAACATATGCCGTCGTCGGATGAGGAGGATTTTGCGGAAGGGCTTCTCATGCCGGCTAACTCTTCTGTATTGCTCAAAGAATCATACTCACCATTTGTGAATACAAACTTCCATGAGATGCTTAAAAAAAGGAAAATAGAGAGAATATTTTTTACGGGCGTTATGACTCACCTGTGCGTTGAATCGGCAGTGAGGGACTCATTCGAAAAGGGATATAAAACGACAGTCATAGAAGACTGTTGTATGTCAAATAGAAAAGACCTTCACGTCGCCTCAATCAATATAATGAGGCACGGATTTTCGGAAATACTGCATAGCGCGGATATTGTGAATGAAAAAGTATGACATAATAATTATCGGAATGGGGTGCGCCGGAATAGGAACATATCTTCAAGCCGTCAAATCAACAGGCAAAATATTGGCAATTGAAAAATCCGAAATAGGCGGTTCCATAGTATATGCAGAAAGAGTTACAAATATGCCTTTTTTAAGGAATGCAAGCGGAAGAGATTGCGTCCGGCTTTTCAAAAAACAGATTGGCGATAAAATGAAAATACTGCAAGAAGAATGTCTGCAGATAAAAGAATGCAAAGACTCGGTCATAGTGTTTACAACGAATAAATCATTTAGAGGCAGATATGCCGTTGTGTGCACGGGAAGAAATTTTAAGAAACTGAATAAACACAATATTAAATTGAAAACAATTCATGAGAATCCTGATAATGAAAATGTTTGTATAATAGGCGGCGGAGAAATTGCAGTTGACAGAGCCGTTTTTCTGAGAAGAAAGAAGATAAATGTCGATATAATCTCAACAGGATATTTTAAAAATGTGAACTCAGAGCTTATGAGAAGAGCCGAAAAAATGAAAATAAATTTTTTCTGCGGATCTTCGGTAAAAAACATCAAAGAGGCGGAGAGTTTGACAGTTCGATTTTTAAAGGAAAATAAAATGGTTTCAAAGAGTTACTCGGATGTGTTTGTCTGCATAGGAACAAAGGCGAATCTGCCGGAAATAATCAGAAAAAACAGCAGAATTGTTTATGCCGGAACAGTAAGGGATTCGCTGAAGAGACAGTGCTCAATAGCATTTGCGGATGGAGTAAAAAGAGCGATGGAGATTGAAGAAAAAATGAGGAGAGAAGATGAAAATAGTTGAAAAAAACGAAAAATCCGGGATATCCGCTGTTTTTGTAGGAGAGACGGAGGACAAGAGAGGATTGTTTGAATTCGTGAGCGTGGAGCCTGAGATTGATAATGGGATAGTGAAAAAATGGGTGTTGATACTCTCCACTCAGCTCGGTTGTCCGGTGGACTGCTCGATATGCGATGCAGGCGGAGAATTCAAGAGAAATCTGACATGCTCAGAAATATGTATGCAGGCTGATGAACTCATAAAAAAAAGAAACATTGATACACGGTTGGTGAAAAAATTCAAAATTCAATTTGCGAGGATGGGCGAACCGGCATTGAATCACTCTGTTATAGATGCAATGATGGAGTTAAAAGCAAAGTATGGAGAATACATTCCGTGCATCTCAACCGTGGGACCTGCGGGAACCCAGCTCTGGTTCGAAAGACTCATGAGAATAAGAGACAATTTTATTGATTTTCAAATTCAATTTTCACTCTTTACGACCAATGAGATCAGAAGAAATGAAATGATAAGATTTCCAAAACTCTCCTTCCAATGGATAAATGAATATGGAAGGGAGTTTTACAGGAGAGGAAAACGAAAAATTGTCTTGAATTTTCCACTTGATGAATCTCTTCCTGTCGATGCGGATGAGATGGCAGTACTATTTGACAAAAAATCATTTATAGCAAAATTCACTCCTATAAATCCAACCGAAAGAGTTAAAGAGAGCGGTTATCTGCCGGAGGGGTATTATAACAGAGTGGAGCAAAGAATCAACGAAATAATCAAGTCCCTCAACGAAAAAGGATTTGATACGATAAAGTCCATAGGTGAAATGATGGAGAATGATGTGGGGTCAAACTGCGGACAATCAGTTGTGAAAATGAAAAAAAGAGAGATTGAATATTTGAAATAATGCCTGTCCGCTCCTGTTGACTGAATAAGGCAGAGTGTGGTATATTTAATATATGCTGATAAAAGAAAATTGGCTTTCCTTTTTAAATGAAAAGAGAATTACCGATCCGCAATACTCTTATGAATATGCTTCTCTCACATCAAAATCCGAAATGTTCGCAGTAGAGGAGAACGGTATGTCGGCTCTGCTCATATTTCAGTATGACGGCAAGAGCAGGTCATTTGAAACTCCATACGGATACGGCTCCTTTTGGACAAACACTTCCGATGAGGTGTTTATAAATGAATTTTTCGCTTCATTTTATGCCGAGATGTCGAAAAGAGGGTGTGTGGCAGGACTAATCCGATACAATCCGTTTGTTATTCTACCAAAAACAGAACTCGTAAAGAATGAGTATGTAAGAGAAGTTGTTTGTGTTGATTTGACCCAAAACTATCTGAAAAATGTCAAAAGGCGGACATTGGGAGATATCAATAGGGCAAAAAAACATGAAATCAATCTGAAAATCTCAACAGAGGAAGAGGATTTCATAGAATTCGAAAATATCTATAAAGAATTAATGACGGAGAAAAATGCCGAAAAAGAGCTGTTGTTTGGAGTTGATTATTTTAGGAAACTCTCGAAATTAAAGAACTCGATGCTTGTTTGCGCAAGAAGAGAAAATGAGCTCATAGGAGGCGCTTCATTCCTGTTTGGCGCGGAAATGTCATACTATCACCTATCCGCAGTCAGAGAGAAAAAGAGATACCCCGGATTGTCTTCCCTGATTTTAAGTATCGGCATTGAGAAGGTACAAGAGATGAAAGGAAAGAAGATTCTTCTCGGAGGAGGGACGACTTCCGCAAAGGATGATCCCCTGCTCTTTTTCAAAGAGGGCTTTTCTCCAATTAAATTTCCATTCTGCATCGGAAAGATGACGATAGACGAAAAAGAATACAGAGAACTAACTTCAAAGCATGATGTGCAGTATCCGCATTCCAAAAGATTGTTTCTTCGCTATAAATACGAAGTGGCTTTGTAAATGCGGGGATTCATTCCTGAATTCATACTCCCCAAAAACGAGAGAGTGCAGATATTTCCGGTTTTACAAAACTGACCGAAGAGATGATGAAAAAGGGAAGACATGGAGCGGAGATAGTCTCGAAGATTCTAAACAAATCATTTGAAGAGATGGTGGAAACAATTCACAAAAGAAACGGCTTCATTTCATAATTCGCTGGAGATGCATTTACTGCTGTCTTTGACGAATCAGACAGAATAGGCTGTTTTGAAAGTGCAAGCGCAATTGAACTGATAAGAAATATTGATGATAAAAAACAGAAGGGCGGCTGGCTGGAAAAATATCTGATACACTCTATCTCACGGACAATAAAATTGCAGTAAATGACAATGGAATTCTTCGGCTCTCTTCATCGGGAATTGAGATGCCCGACAATATTCAGTCAATGATTGTTTCAAGAGTGGATGCTCTGTCCGAATCCGTAAGAACCATTGTTAAAACTGCATCTGTCCTTGGAAGAAAGTTTTCTGTGAAGGTCCTCTCTTCAATGCTTAAAAACAAGTCAATCAAAGGTGAATTGAATAATCGAGAGTATTCAACCCTAATAGCTCCTATAAATGAGATAAACTATATCTTCAGACATGCAATAATAAGAGAATCTCTCTATCAGCTTCAAATGAAAGAGAAAATAGGAAATATGCACATCCTCGCAGGAGAGTGCATGGAGAGTTTATACAAAAGAAAAATAGAATCAAAGGCGGGAGAGCTTGCATATCATTTTGAGAATGGAGGAGATTCTGCGAAAGCCGAAAAATATCTTCTCCTTGCAGGAGAGTATGCGGTGAAGAAATATATGAATCTAAATGCTTTGGATTATTACAGCAGAAGTTTGAATTACTCTAAAGAAATTGCCGTGATTATCAATACTCACGAAATTCAAGGAAATATTTACAAGCATCTCTGGAAATGGGATGAAGCTCTGAAAGAGTATTTTTCATTGACAGAACAAGCCCTTCTGGAATGGTTGTATGACAATTACACAGGCATGAACACCAAAGAATCGGCTCTCTACGGGAGACTTGTCAAAAAAGTTGTGTAAAGATGGATTAGTATTCATAAGGGAGTTCTCCAAAGAGATTAACGAAGGATTGGCGGAAGTAATATAATTTAGCAATGATTTTAGGGTAACCGTTTTTCCATTTAGGTAACGGATATAAATGTTTATGAAGAGGATGTCTTCGGATTGGAAGAACCCGCCCTTTTGCTATCGCAAAGTACGGTGTGAAATATAATCTTGACCATTACAATACTATTATGCAAACTTCTTGACAAAGTGGGCGCAATACAATAAGATTGAAATGATTAATAAAAAGGAGATGGTTGTGAAAAAGAAATTAGAAGGAGTATTTATACAATTCATACAGGAGGAATTATGAAAAAAGTTATTTTTATTCTCCTTATTATTGTTTTAGCATTGTTTGTTTTTGCTTCAAATGAGAGACCATTCAGAGAAGAGGATATGCTTCTTGCTAACTTTGAACAACCTGAAGATTACAATCAACCCAACTGGGCGACAGATAGTTTGAATGTAAGGGGAGTAGGAATTTATCCTTTCTTTGGAAGTGCATATGATGTTTTCATCGTAGATACATTAGCATATTCTGGCATGAGTAATTATTTAGTAGTGTTAAATGTTAAGGACAAAGCAAATCCTTTTTTGGTAGGTTATTTTAGTTTACCGGGTTATGCAAGGGGTGTCTATGTTTCAGGCAGTTATGCCTATGTTGCTGATGAGGATTATGGTTTACAGATAATAGATATCTCAAATCCTTCAAGTCCAACACTTACAGGGAGCTATGATACACCGGGTTATGCTTATGGTGTCTATGTTTCAGGCAGTTATGCCTATGTTGCTGATGAGGATTATGGTTTACAGATAATAGATATCTCAAATCCTTCAAGTCCAACACTTACAGGGAGCTATGATACACCGGGTTATGCTTATGATGTCTATGTTTCAGGCAGTTGTGCCTATGTTGCTGATTATGATTATGGTTTACAAATAATAGATATCTCAAATCCTTCAAGTCCAACACTTGCAGGAAGCTATGATACACCGGGTTATGCATGGGGTGTCTATGTTTCAGGCAGTTATGCCTATGTTGCTGATGGTTATTCTGGTTTACAGATAATAGATATCTCAAATCCTTCAAGCCCAACCCTAACAGGTAGCTATGATACACCGGGTTATGCTGATGGTATCTATGTTTCAGGAGATTATGCCTATGTTGCTGATGATGATTATGGTTTACAGATAATAGATATCTCAAATCCTTCAAGCCCAACCCTTACAGGGAGCTATGATACACCGGGTTATGCTTATGATGTCTATGTTTCAGGCAGTTATGCCTATGTTGCTGATTATGATGCAGGACTTAGAATAATAGACATAAGCAATCCTGCTTCACCAACAGAAACAGGTTATTATGATACACCGGGTTATGCATTGGGTGTCTATGTTTCAGGCAGTTATGCCTATGTTACTGATCGTAATTCAGGTCTACAGATAATCAACATCTCTGACCCCACAAGCCCAACCCTTGCAGGGAGCTATGATACATCGGGGTGGGCTTATGGTGTCTATGTTTCAGGCAGTTATGCCTATGTTGCTGATGATGATTATGGTTTACAAATAATAGATATCTCAAATCCTTCAAGTCCAACACTTGCAGGAAGCTATGATACACCGGGGAATGCTATAGGTGTCTATGTTTCAGGCAGTTATGCCTATGTTACTGATCGTAATTCAGGTCTACAGATAGTCAACATCTCCGACCCCACAAGTCCAACACTTACAGGAAACTATGATACACCGGGGATTGCAAGGGGTGTCTATGTTTCAGGCAGTTATGCCTATGTTGCTGATGATGATTATGGTTTACGGATAATAGATATCTCAAATCCTTCAAGCCCAACCCTTGCAGGAAGCTATGATACACCGGGGAATGCTATAGGTGTCTATGTTTCAGGCAGTTATGCCTATGTTACTGATCGTAATTCAAGTCTACAGATAATCAACATCTCTGACCCCACAAGCCCAACACTTGCAGGGAGCTATGATACACTGGGGTGGGCTTATGGTGTCTATGTTTCAGGCAGTTATGCCTATGTTGCTGATGATTATGATGGTTTACAAATAATAGATATCTCAAATCCTTCAAGCCCAACTCTTGCAGGAAGCTACGATACACCGGGTTATGCTGAGGGTGTCTATGTTTCAGGAGATTATGCCTATGTTGCTGATGAAAGCGCATTATATATTTTAGAGTTTGATCCTTCTACGGGAGTAACAGAAAAGTTTGTTGAAGAGAAGCAAGATAAAGAGAATCATAAGATGGATATACTACAGAATGAAATAAGGTATACAAATTCAACAGGGGATAACAAATTTTCTGTATATGATATAAATGGCAAGGAAGTATATAGAGCGAAAGAGAGAAGGATAGGTCAGCACATCTACTCAACAGAACATCTCTCATCAGGCATATACTTCATAAGATTCAGAGACGGAGAGACACAGATAAACAGAAAGATGGTGATAATAAGGTAGAACACAAAAAGGTAAAAGAGAAAGCAGTTTTCCCGCAGAGGGCGGTTTAAGTTTAAAAGCCGCCCTCTCTCTTTTTCCCCGAGGTGTTCCAAGTCCCCGTTCAATATACCCATTAGCATAATCATCATTACTTGACAGATATATCTCTCGCTCACTCTTCATTATTCGGTTCAATATCTCCTTCTCGTTAATCTTATTATATTCCACTCCTATTGATTTTACACAATTTTATTATACTCCCTCGGAATCAGAAGCAAGAGTAACAGCTGTTGATGACAAGAAGTCGAGATTTGAGCATGAACTGATGAGGGAAAAGTTAACGTTCATAAAAAATAAAACACATTCATTAGACGGCTTTTTGAAGATTGTCAAAGAATTTCCCGAAGATGAGGACATTGCATTTGTTTACTATACGCTCTTCAAGTTTACCGGGGGAGAGAAGTACAGAAAGAGGGCATTGAAGATGAGACAGCAAAGTATGCAATGCTTAGTAAATCTCCGTCAATAAAAAACTGGCGTTTTCCGGCAGGTAATTTAAATCATTTATGGTCTTCCCTATTGACTATAACATATTTATATGATAAAAATAAATATTATAATGGAGGTGCTATGGACAGAAAGCAGATTATAGATGAACTCAGCAATGTGCTTGACCCTGAAATAGGAATGGATGTTGTTACACTGGGATTGATATATGATGTTGAAATAAAAGACAACAAGATTGAAGTTGTGATGACGCTCACTTTCCCGGGTTGCCCTCTCGCTTCAATGATGATGGGAGATGTTCAGCAGAAGCTTGAAGCTATAGCCGGGGAAGGAAATGTCAAAGTGAATCTTGTGTTTGAACCCAGATGGAATCAAGCGATGGTGGATGAGAAGAACAATGAAAAACTTCTGAACTCAGGCAATGGAACAGAATAAAGAAAAATTTTACAAAATTCTTTTTGGATTTTTAGCAGTGATAACTGCGATGATTCTCTTTGTCAAGCCGCCAAGCCAGCTGAAAAACATGAAAATAGACGAGGAATCCGAAAAACTTGTATCTGTTGTGAACCTTAAGAACCGAATAGATGAATATTACAGGCAGAACAAGAGGTATCCGAAATCTTTGGAATCATTTAAAAAATTTTACAATTATGACATTGATTCCCTCGTGGAGTATGATTTTTCATGGGACAACTACACGCTGAAAACAAAATTCCTTATAGATTTTGAGAGGCTGATTCTCACAAAAAATGAAATTTTAAAGGAGAAGGATGAAGAATCGGACATGGGCGGAGATTGATGTAGATAATCTCTTGCATAATGTAAAGGCGCTTAAATCGCTTCTTGGCGGAGGAGTAAAGATTCTTGCCGCCGTAAAAGCCAATGCCTACGGGCATGACAGCATTGAAATTACGCGCATTCTGTCTCGTCAGGTGGAGATGTTCGGAGTAGCGTCAATGGATGAGGCTATAGAGTTGAGAATACACAGAATAGACAATCCGATTTTGATATTGAGTCCCACCATGGAATCTGATATAAACAGAATCATAGATTACAATTTGATGCCAAATATCATAAATCGGGATTTCGCTAAGAAACTTGATAAAGCGGCTGGAAAGAAGAGACGCTTGGTGAATGCTCATGTTGAGGTTGATACCGGAATGAACAGAACCGGCATATTTTATCAAGATGCCGCAGAGCAGATAGAGGAAATGACCAAACTGAAAAATATCAGAATAGAGGGAATATTCTCTCATTTTGCCGAAGCGGAAAAGAAAAATAAATCTTTCTCTATTGCGCAGAAGAAAAGATTTGATATAATATTGTATGAACTGCAGAAGAAGGGAATAAAATTCAAATACAGACATATCGCCAACTCTTCTGCGATTGAGAATTTGTCTGACTGCAGATACAATCTTGTCAGACCCGGTATAATGATATACGGACAATATACAGACGAGAGGCTTAGAGACAGTATAACTCTAAAACCGGTGATGAAACTTATGACTCGGATAGGACAGATAAAGATTCTTCGAAAAGGCGAATCAGTCTCTTATGGGCGCACATTCACAGCTAAAAAGGATATGCGCATCGCAACATGTCTTATCGGCTATGCGGACGGTTATCCCAGAGCGCTCTCCAACAGGGGAAGCATGTTTGTAAAAGGCAGAGAAGCCAAAGTCATAGGTAATGTCTGCATGGATCTGACTATGATAGATGTTTCAGATATAAAATCAGCGAAAGCCGGAGATGAAGTGGAAGTCTTTGGCGAGAATATCCGCCTTAGCAGGCTTGCCGGTATGTCGAAGACTCTTATATATGAAATTATGACCGGCATAGGGCCAAGAGTGCCGCGTGTTTTTATAAGGCATAAAAAAATGTATTATTCTAAAAATATACTTGCCACAAATGGAGGCAACCTTGTCTGAAAATCTGAAAGAATCAAAATTGCTGGAAATTATCAACCCCTTTTACCTGCAGGCTTTGTCAAGCTTGAAGATGCTTGAGATACCGGGTGTGGAATCAAAGCTTGATTTAAAGGCGGCAAATCACGCCATCGATCTCTTGGAATACCTTAAAAATAAAATGAATGCATGTTTGAATGAGGATGAAAAGAAATTTTTCGATGAGATTCTCAGCAATCTCAAATATCTGTATCTGCAGAAGCAGAATGAGAAATCAGAAAATTCACAAAAGGAGGAGAAGTGAAAAGAGCATCCTTCCTGCTCATATGTGTCATGATTTTTAATGCGCTTTTCGCACAGAAAGTGCATGTCGTAAAAAAAGGAGACACACTCTGGGACTTATCAGGCTATTATTACAGCAATCCTTACATTTGGAGAAACATCTACAATGCCAACATGGACAAGATTTCAGACCCGCATTGGATCTATCCGGGTCAGGAATTCATAATTCCGGATGTTCCGGCAGACCAGACAGAAACCGTAACTGAGACGACCGAAACCTCCTACATCCAAACCGAGACAGAGGATGTCATAGCGGAAAAAGAGACAGAAGAGAAAAATATTGTTTATACGGAGGTCAAAGAGGATGAGACAATAGGCGCCGTAAAATCAGTAAGAGAGGATATAAAAAAAATAGAGAGGACAAAGAGTGTCAAAATTTCAAATTCAATAGAATATGCAGTGGCGCAGAAGCTGGCCTTTCGTGCAGGGTATCTCTCAGTGTCCAATCCTAAGATCGGAAAGATTACTTCTCTATACAAAGATTCATACCAGATGGTCATGAACGAGAAGATATATATGCAATTTGACACAATCGATGAATCATTCAAGAATAAGGAATTCATCATATTCAGGTATGAGACAAAGGTCAAGGACAATGAAAACGGAGAATCGAAGGGCAAGCATGTAAACATAATCGGATGCGTGAAGATAAACGGTTGGGAAGGAAATCATGCTGTCGGCACCATAACCAAGTCATACGATTTGATTAAAAAGGGCGACTTCATCGGTTTCATGAACGAACCCCATGTGCCCCTAAATTCAACCTACCTAAAGGAATCGGAAGACATAAGAGCTTCGCTGATAGGAACAGAAAATCCGAAGCTTAAAACAAACGAGTATACAATTGTCTTTGTAAATGCCGGAAAAGATAAAAACATAAATTCCGGAGATGTTTTCACAGTCATAAGAAAGAATAAAATAGGAGAGTACTATGCCGCTGGCGCGTGTCAGGTTCTCGCACCCTATGAAGATTATTCAACTGCGGCGATGATATCAATAAAAGGCAACATGGACATAAAGCCCTATGAGGAGCTTAAGCTTGCATACAGAAATAAAACAGAGTATCTTCTTCAGAAATACAATACAATCGCGAAACTCACCGGAGACAACACTGTCATAACACAGGAGAGTGAAACAGCAGTTGTGACAACGGAGGAACCCGTCATTGAAGAGGTGAAGAATGAAGCGGTCAATTACGGGGAGCCTGTTGTTGAAGAGGTGAAAGCAGTGGAAGAGGAGCCCGTAATAGAAGAAACTCCAATTATTGAAGAGGTAAAGCCGGTAGAAGAGAAAGTCGAAGAAATAAAGCCCATTATTGAGGAGAAAACAGTGGAGACTGTTGTTCCAATAGTTGAAGAGGAGAAGAAAGAAGAGACGACAATAATGGTTGAAGAGGAAGAGGCGGCAGAGAATAATGACACAATTAAGGTGGCAGGAGAAGAGGAGATAATAATCATAGAAGAAGAATGAAGATAAAATACAAAGATCTTCTTGAAAAGAAAAAGAATAATCGTAAGGCAGTCCTAGTGACTGCTTACGATTATTCAACTGCTTCGGCGCTTGAAAAATGCTCAATAGATGCGGTTCTTGTGGGAGATTCGGCTTCAATGGTCATGCTGGGAAACAAGTCGACTCTTGAAATAACGCTTGATGAGATGATAGTCTTCTCAAAAGGCGTCAGGAAAGGATTAAAGACCCCATACATGATAGTTGATATGCCCTTCATGTCATACCAGCCATCAAAGAGGGATGCTATCAGAAATTGCGGGCGTGTGTTGAAGGAGACCGGATGCGATGCGGTCAAGATGGAGGGTGGAATAGAGCTGATAGATCGGATAGGCGCTGTTATTGACGCAGGTATTCCTGTCTGCGGGCATATAGGCATGAAGCCGCAGAGTTATAAAAAATACGGCGGTTATCCGGTGATGGGGTACAAAGAGGAGGAGTTAATCTCAATAATCAAAGACGGAATAGCTCTTGAAAAAGTCGGAGCAGAGATGATAATCATAGAGAATGCAGTTGACCTTGTGACGGAATATCTGACAAAGAATCTCTTGATTCCTGTCTATTCGATCGGGTCGGGTACAAAGAGCGATGGCCAGATTGTTGTTATCAATGACATCTTGGGAATGTATTCCGATTTTGTGCCTCGTTTTATAAAAAAATACTGTGACCTCTCTGTTGAAATAAAAAAGGCGGTGGACAGATATTCAAAAGATGTTTTAGAAGAAAGTTTTCCCATAAAAAAAAGCATCCCGCGGATTTTAAAAAAAGATTTCAATAAGGCGTTGAAAAAACTTTAAAAAGATATTGAACGAAATTTCAATCAAAAAAATAAAAAGGAGTCGTATGAAAAAAAATCTTATCACAGTTATTGCGGCATTGTTGCTGTTTGCATTTCTTCCTTCATGTTCGCTTCTCAACCAGTCAACTTTAAATCCTCCATCATGGATAATCGGATCATGGTCGGATGACTACGACATCTTCACATGGGAATTTGCTGAGGATAATGTCCTATACCACTCATCAATAGAGATGGACTATAAGGCGCTTGCTTTAAACCCTGATGTAGAGATAACCGAAGAAGTCGGAGATGATGCATATTCATTCACATACAAGACAGAGACCACATCAACGGATTACTCATTTGAATTTGTCGATGACACTACAATAAATTATTCAATTGATAATTCGATTCCTGTAGTTCTTCACAAGGACTAATTGATTTTTAAGAGAGGCGCCTAACGGCGCCTCTCTTTTTAATTGACGATTATTCATAAAGCAATTTGGATTCATAAAAACCAAGACTTTAATATAGAACCGAAAAAGAAAACTGTGCTTTACGAAATATCCGATACATCGTTTCTATATTTTCAGGGAATAAAACGGAATCAGAAAGTTTATAAGGCGTTAATGAAGGATTTATATAAATCTCCAGAGCTATGAAAAGCAATTTTTAAATCGATTTATATAGCTTTCGCTATTCTATTTAAATTATTTTTGGTCTGCCACATAGGCATATTTCGTATATGCGATGTTTGACATTATTCTTTATTATTACAATTTAATATTGACTTAATTTTTACCATACTATATCATTAAGAAAAAAGGACAAAAAATGTTAGATAATTTGATATTGAACAAATCTTCCATAGAATCTATTTATAAGACTCTTTGCTCTTATCACAAAAAATATTTAAAAATATTCGGAGTTAAACTCCCAAAACTTCATGATAAAAATGGAAATTTTACAAAGGATGGATTAGTTCTTGTATATCTTGCTTATGATTATCCAAAAACTCGTAAAGTTTCTAAGGAGGAGCTAACAAAGTTTATCAGAACTTATTATCCAAATACGAATGATGTTCAGCAAGCAAGACATTTGGGAGCTCAAAGCGGTTGGTGGATTTTAGCTGGAGGTAGAGATAATATTGTTCTTTCTATTGAAAGAGGTTCTTATCAACTTTACACTCTTGAACAACCTTACCCGGGATTTACAAAAGGTCATAGAATTACGGATACAGATGATTGGAAAAAAATAAAAGAGATGTTTCAATTTAGGTGTGCAACATGTGGGTCGCAAGAGGGAAAACCTCATCTGCATTGGCATGGTACCAAAACTAAACTACAGAAAGCGCATAAAGATCCAAATAAACCTTTGGTGTCTGGCAACATAATACCTCAATGTCAAAAGTGTAACAGAGCTGACAGAAACAGATGGGTATATGATGATAAGGGGCGAGTAATAAAAATTGCAAATGCCCAAGTAGTAAAATCGTGTGATACGGAAGTGAAAAAGGCAATTTATAAAATTCTTTACAGAGAATTTAAAGGAAAAGTCCCCAAATGAATAGAAATGTTAAGTACCTAAACCGAATTATTTGTGATGATGTTTTAAATGTTTTGCCTAAAATAGCTGAAAATTCAATTGATATTGTCTTAACCGATCCGCCATATTTTTTAGATAAGATGGATAATAATTGGAATAATGAAAAAGTTTCAAATAATAATAATCAGCATACTATAAAATCACTGCCAGCCGGAATGAAATTTGAAAGAGATCAAGGTGTTAGATTTTATGAATGGTATTTGAAAATATCAAAAGAACTATTCAGAGTAATTAAGCCGGGTGGTTTTTTCTTTTCATTTTCAAGTCCTCGGCTTTATCACAGAATGGCATCGGCTGTAGATGACTCCGGATTCGAAATAAGAGATATGTTCATGTGGTTATATACACAAAATCAGATGAAGGCAATGAGTTTAGATCATTTTATAGATAAGATGGATATAGACGAAAAAAGTAAAATTAAGCTTAAAAAGAAGCTTAATGGATGGAAAACACCTCAGATAAAATCCTGTTTTGAGCCTATAGTAATGGCTCAAAAACCCACTAAGAGTACTTTTATTCGAAATATTTTGGATTATGAAGTTGGCTTATTAAACACTAATGTAAAAATTGGTGATAATATGTATCCGGCGAATGTCTTTTCTGTAGAAGGAATTAATGAATTGATAGATAAAACCTTTTTAATATCAAAGCCTCAAAAAAAAGAAAAAGGGGAATTCAATAATCATAAAACAGTAAAACCACTGGTAATATGTAAATATCTCATTCAACTTTCAGCTTTTTCAAAAAATGCAATAGTGCTGGATCCCTTCATAGGAAGTGGTACAACCGCTGTTGCAGCGAAAATATTAGGAAGAAACTACATAGGCATTGATTTGAATGAAGATTATGTTGAGATTGCGGAAAGAAGATTAGAAGAAGTAGATAAATATGAGGAAACATCGCTTTTTGCTTCTGTCAATTAATTGATATTAAGAATATCAAGATTTTTAAGATGCAAAGATAGAGTTTGAAAGTAATCGGGAGGTAAAGATGGTTTCTATTTCAAAAAGGATATTTTATTAGAAAGAATTATAAGCGAAGTTGATGATCTGCATCCATTATTGGGACTAACATCTTAATCGGCCTTTTTATGACTTACGACATAAAGGTCTTGACCACTTCCCTCCGCCGTTTATATCTTATACCCTTCACCCTTTTTAGCAATACTATGTGCTTTTAGTATAAGATATCCCTCAAGGTTCAGTCCACTCTTTTTTTTAGCAAGGATAGCTCGTGTCCGACAGCGGCTAATGCATCTTCGGTATTCTGCAGTTCCTGATTGACTTTCGCCAGTTCCTCCACAGGCACAAGCTGTTGCTTCCGTCCCGGCTTCCCCTTCTGTGCCAATGCAGACAATGCCGCAGATTGAACCTTTTTGCGGATGACCACAAGATCCCATGGCTTGAGATTGTGTTTTTCGAGAATCTGTTTGACCGGAGCATTCGGCAAATTGCATTCCGTGTAAATCTGAAACAACTGTTCCGGAGTCAATTTTGACTTCTCTTTCTTTGAGCTTAGTGTAGTGTCCAATTTTTACCTTCTGTAAGATTATTATAACTATTCTGCCGATAAATGCAAGCGAGGCGGCTCAATATACAGGGGTTACCCCCTGTATATTGAAAAAACATCATTCATAGTGTATTATTTACACTATATGAGGACACTATCGCTGATAAACTCGGCTTCACATCAATCAGTTCTTGCTCTAACTAATTAATGGCTTGACAAAGTGGATGCAGTACATTAAAATCAATTTGATGAAAGCGGAAATATATGTTAATGTTTTTGAAACTTTAACCTAAAGGAGGAATAATATGGAAAGGAA
>JBFXGO010000067.1:0-3077 GCA_050239825.1 bacterium | reverse complement strand
ACTGTAAGCCAGTGGTCAACATATCCGTCGCCGTCACCGTCATAATGGGAATAGAGTGCGCCTCTTAATTCCATTCTTCCGGATGAGGCATAAATAATATTCTGCATGAATGTCAGTTCTTTGCCGTCACCGTATTCAAAATAATTATTCGTAGTTCCCGAACCTCCTACAGAGACAGGACCCTGAACATGGCAGTTTGCATCGATTATCCATCTGCCGAATGAAATCTCTTTAAAGAATGTTCTGAAAGAACCGGGTGAATATGAGAAGAAGACGGAATCCCAATAGAGTGAATCATGGGCTGTTCCGCCGTTTGCTCCTGAAGTAAAACCGCTTCTGAGAGTCCAAGGTTGTGTGTTCCAGTTTGTCGCCGGTTTTGCTGTACCTAAGAACGATGAATCATCAAAGCATCCTAAGATGACAAGGAATTTCCTGTCAGCATAGCCGTCTTTGGCAAATTCACTGTTCATGTCAATCATCTTCGACCAGTTTATCTGCTTCATTTCATTTCCGGGAAGAGCCGCTACTTTGTCTGCATCAGGTCTGAGACCCTTTGCAAATGGGCTCTGGTCCTTTCCGGCAAGAAACATTGTCGGCACCAATATGCCGTCAACTTTGTTGGCATAAGTCCACCAACCCTCACTGTTCCTGAGAATTGCGTAGCCTTCCTCAGTCTCGGCGAAATGGAAATGCTCATCACCCTTAAGCTGGGCTATGAACTTTGTTCCATCCGGCTGCTCGAAAACTCTGAAACCGGGCTTTGCAGGCACTGCAAAGAGCAATACTGCCGCAAAAGCAAGGATTAGAGTTGTTATGAGAAGTTTCTTCATTGAAAACCTCCTATTTTTTTTGGTTTTTTTCAAATTAACTGCAAATTTGTTAAGCAATACTTATGCCACGCTTAAGTGTAGATAAAATAGATATTTAAATCATTATTGGGAAAATAGGGAGTGCAAAAATTATCAACGAAAAAAGCAAATGTTCTATAAATATTTATTTAGTATATACTTATCTTACATAATTAAAACACCCGTGCGCAAAAAATGCACTAAATAATTATTGACTTTCATAGTTTTAATGATAATATATATGAAACTGGAGGAAAAATGCAAAAATTCGATGTCGGAATAATTGGAGCAGGAACCGGCGGATACAGAGCGGCAGAGCTGTTGTCAGGCAGAGGAAAATCTGTTGTGATATTTGAAAAGTCAGTAGTCGGCGGTGTCTGCCTCAATTGGGGATGCATTCCCACTAAGGCGATGGTTGCTTCAGCCGAGCTCTTGGAGGAGTTTAAAGCAAGTGAAAAATTCGGAATAAAATCCTCATTTGAAGTTGACTTTTCCAAGATAATGGCAAGAAAAGAGAGGATAGTTAAAATGCTTACCATGGGGCTTTCAAAAAAGCTTCTTTCAAAGGGTATTAAGATAGTAAACAAAGAGGCATATATAAAGGATTTGAGTATGATTTTATGCGGGGATGAAGAGTATTCTGTCGGCAATATTATCATTGCCACAGGAAGCTATGATGCCGGCCTTAGAGGAATTGATTTTGATAATGAGAATATTCTTTCATCAAAGGAGATTCTCTCCCTGAAGGATCTTCCAAAGAGGCTCTCTGTAATAGGTGCCGGAGTCATAGGTTCGGAATTCTCATCTGTATTTGCTTTTCTCGGGTCAAAGGTAACTCTCATGGAATACTTTCCCAAACCTTTTTATTCAACAAAAAGCTCAATAATAATGAATGAGGGAGAGAAGATATTGAAGAAGAGCGGAATTGACCTCAGATGTTCGACAACCGTTTCATCTGTCGACAAAGAGAGCAGGGAGGTCATACTCTCTACAGGAGAGAGAATTCAATATGATAAACTGCTTGTGGCGACCGGCAGAAAACCTGTTGTAAATGATGATGTGAAAAAGTTGGGAATAGCTCTGACAGATAAGGGATTCATTGAAACGAATGAAAAGAAAGAGACAAACATCAAGGGCGTCTATGCTGTCGGAGATTGCACTGATGGGCCGATGCTTGCGCACAAAGCATACTATGACTCATATATTGCCGCATGCGCAATACTTGGTGAAGAGGAAAAACAGATGGATATGTGCATGATACCCTACTCAATATTTATAATACCATCAATCTCCCACTGCGGGAAGAGCGAGGATATGTGTGTAGAAGAGAGAATCAATTTCAGAAAAATAGAATCATCGTATGCCGAAAACGGAAGAGCTGCCGCTTATGAGGCGAGACAGGGTTCCTTCACTATGCTCATAGGAGAGGATGACAGGATTTTGGGAGCCACAATTGTGGGCCGCGAAAGCGATACTCTCCTGCATGAAATAATTCCTCTGATGCATAATAATATTCCTTACACAGCACTGAAACGCTCTGTCCATATACATCCCACGCTTTCTGAAATAATCGCAGAAGGGGTAATATAATTAAAAGATTTTTCATTGGCTGCACGCGGGTGTAGCGTCAGCTCGCACACTCCGCTTCGCCGCTTAATTTTTAGGGACGGTGGTTGCAAAAAGCTGCATTTTTTAGGGGCGACACGCGGGTGTAGCGTCAGCTCGCACACTCCGCTTCGCCGCTTAATCAAGATGGGTTAGCGGAGCAAGGGGAGAACCACTTGATGGGCGTCTTCGCGGAGCGTCCTCGCCGACTTGTAGCTTTCGTGCATCAATAAGTTAATTAATTGATTGTCCTCATGAGAAGCATTGGACAGACGAGCGCTGTGGACAGGCTTCTCATTCGGAACTGTAAAGACAAGTCATTTAATCATCTGTCCTATTGTATTTAAACTCGCAACTCGCAACTCGTAACTCGAAACTGAATTATCTATCAGATTATTGATTATTGAAGATTACTGACAAGCCAAAATCTTAATCATCTCCCCGTATTGTATTTTAACTTTTAAACTCTTTTACCTTGTAACTTTGTAACCTTGTAGCCTTGTAACTTTCTTACTTCCTTTACCCAGTGCCCATTTATACTTTTGTGGGGGTCCTTGCATTATTTTAAATTTTGATTATCATATATAATCTAAACTCAAGGAGGAATAATGGTAATAAAAAAAG
>JBFXGO010000066.1:0-3107 GCA_050239825.1 bacterium | reverse complement strand
TTTTTCCTTATATGGAGGAATGAGTTGGAATATCAGAAAAAAGCATTGAACTATTCAGAGCAAGCAGATTTACTGATTTCGAGAAATCTTATTGCAGACAAGAATGAGCTTGTGGAGTTTTTGCGAGAAAAGAATTATTATAGGGTTAGCGGGTACTGGTATCATTATTTAGATGTAAATGATAAATTCTATCCAAGAATAACACTTGAAGTCATTAAAAGAAACTACAACTTTGATTGTGAGCTAAGAGAAATTCTTTACAGACAAATTGAGCTTATAGAGGTAAGTTTAAAGGCAAAAGTGGTGTATGTCTTTGCGCACAACTACGGCTCTTTTGGATATCTTGATGAAAATAATTTACCAAATTTATCCAAGGATGATTACGATAAACTTGTTTTAAGTTTCAAAGAATCTTATGACAAGTCAAAAGAGCTCTTCATAATATCATTTAAAAAGAAATATGGTGACATTCATAAAAACCTACCAATTTGGATGCTATCCGAGTTGATGACTTTTGGAATGCTGCTGAATCTATTTGATGGTTTGAGAGCAAAAGATAAGAAAACAATTGCATATGAATATAATCTCGATTCAGAAGTATTTTTTTCTTGGATATTAACGATGAATACATATAGAAATATTATAGCACATTATGGTAGGATATGGAAAAGGCGTATTTTAATTCGCGCATCGCTCCCGACAGAGAAATATCATCCAGAATGGCATGAACCTTATCCTATTGATACTTTAACGATATTTGGAATTTTAACAATTGTGAATTATTTGAATAAAAACACCCAAAATGCTATCGGATTGAAGAATAGCGTAACAGAATTGTTTGTGAAATATGGAGATTCATATAGAAGAGATCTTGGATTTTCAGCAGATTGGCAAAATCACAAATTGTGGTCATAGAACAGAAACCGGTGGAAAGACAGGTGGGGACGGTGCATGACATCTTGACATTTTCAAGAAACAGAGACCAAAGGCGAGTCAATTAATTACGAGTTGCGAGTTACGAGTTGACAAGACGCCGGGGGCGAAAAATAGTTAATAGTTGATAGTTAATGGTTGATAGTTGAAAATGATGGGGGCAAGAAAAATACAAGAACAAAACAGTTATAGTTGATAGTGGAGAGTTGAAGGCGAAGACGTCACGCGGCGTGGGCAATGAGCCGGGAGCAAAAACAAAACAGTAAACTTGTACGCTCGTAAACTGGTAAGCTTGTAAAAAGCAAAACAAAAGAGTTAATAGTTGATAGTTGATAGTGGATAGTTGGGGAGCGGGAGAGAAAAATACAAAAAACAAAAGAATAAGCTTGTAAAAGACAACTCGGAGAGTAATGATGTTGATTTTTAGCAGTTTCGGGATATAGTCAAAAAAAAGGATAGATTTAAAGATAGAGGAGCATTTGATAGAGAGTTTTGAAAGAATCAAATCTTCAATACATTATTTTAAGAGTTACGGGGGATGTTCGGCATGTTCCAACTGCAAAGAAGTAAAGAATCCAAGCACCGATACTCGGAATCCCTGAATCTTCTATTGAATAAAATAAGTATATTTCTTGACTAATGGCAAAAAATAAGTATAATTCTCATTTGGTAAGTCTTTTATCAGGAGGATGTTATTCTTAATAGAAAAGAGAGAGAAAAACAAGGTGTTTTAGTCGGTTATTCTGCATTATTGGAGAGGTATGACTTACATATATATGAAAATTGGCACAAATCAAAAATAGCAAATAGCGGAATACATAGAAGAGAGGAAAATGAAGGGATAGTTGAGGAGACCTTTACTAAGAGATATAAGCCGCTTGACAGTTTTGGGGAACAGCTTGAATTTGCCCTTAAGTATGACGGGATCAACTTATTGATAATCAGTGAACTATTCAGGAAGGTAAAAGAGGGCGAAATAACTGATTATGTGAAATCAAAACCGAATAGTAAATATGCGCGAAGAATATGGTTTTTGTATGAATTCATAACGAAACGGAGATTATCAATAGATGATTTGAGTCAAGGGAATTACGAATATCTTCTGGAGCCGGAAAAGTATTATACAGGTGTTTCTATAAAAGTGAAAAGGCAGAGATTGTATTATAATATGCTTGGGAATGATGATTTTTGTCCGATTGTCAGGCGCACTGACATTATCAAAGAGAAAGAGAATAAAGAACTGTCTCAGCAATGTAAAAAAAAGGTGGCTAAATACAGTGCGGGGTTGTTAAAGAGAGCAGTGAGTTACCTTTATTCAAAAGAGACGAAATCATCATTTGAACTGGAGCGAATAAAGGCGGATGCGACAAGGACAGAAAGGTTTGTGGAAATGCTAAAGGAGGCGGAGAAGGATGATTATTGTGAAAAGAACAAACTTATAGAAGCGCAAAACAGAATAGTTGACAAAAGATTTGCGGCAAGAGATTATAGAAAAGTGCAAAATTATGTTGGAGAGACGACTTTTATAGGTAAGGAAAGAATCCACTTTGTATGTCCGAAGCCATCAGATATAAAGGTGTTGATGAATGGGCTGATAAAAGCGAATAGGCAGATGTCAACAGATGCTACACCTCCTGTGGTGCAGGCGGCAGTAACGGGTTATGGATTTGTATTTCTTCATCCATTTGAAGACGGGAATGGGAGAATTCACCGATTTTTGATTCACAATATTCTATCAATGAGGGGATTTGTTCCCAAAGGACTTGTTTTTCCGATCTCTGCAGTAATGCTGAATAATGAACAGGAGTATAATAATTCTCTTGAGGCATTTTCAAAGCAGGTTGTTACTCACCTTAATTATATACTAAGAGAAGATGGAGAGATGACTGTTAAAGGAGATACAATAAAATGGTATAAGTTCATAGATATGACAAAACAGGTCGAATCTCTTTATCAATTCATAGATGACACGATAGAAAATGAACTCATTAAGGAGTTGGAATATCTTAAAAGATATGATAGAACAAAAGAAAAGCTTAAAGAGATAATTGATATGCCTGACAGGCAGATAGATTTATTTCTAAGAATTTGTTCTCAGAACAATGGGAGAATTTCAGATAAAAAACGAAAAGAGTTTTTCAGCTTCCTAAGTTCTTCGGAAATAAGGAAAATGG
>JBFXGO010000007.1:65756-69272 GCA_050239825.1 bacterium | reverse complement strand
ACCTTCATGGAGAATCCGAATGAATCAAAATTCTTCCTCTCAAAATCAACTGCAAATGCGGCAATGAAAACAGTCGCCGTAAGCAAGAGCAATATACATTTTTTCATTTATCCTCCCGATTTTAATTTATATAATTTTATCCCATACTCTGCAAATGTCAATAATCTTGAAAAAAGTTGCTTTTTTCTATTTGACTTTTTAAAATATTTGATTGACTATTAAAGTCAAATTTCACAAGGAGTGCAAATGAGGAAAAATTTGTTTTTATTGACGCTGATTCTTATATAAGCTGTTTTTGTATCAGCGGTTGATATCACCGCATTTGATGCAACACCCAACAACAGCACAACTCTGAATAAAGCTGATTCGCCGAAGGCGGTTCTCTTCATGGTTGATTTCTTAACTCCGGCGACATCAGTGATAAATCCGATTCCATTCAAGCCCGAGATATGGGTAATGAACGCATCAACCGAAACAATGGCAGATTACTGGATCAGAGTTTCAATAAAGGATGCAAATACTAATGAACTGAAATACAGGGATTCTCTACAGGTGCCTGATTCGCTTTACAGCGCCGCAGACACATTCTGGGCATTGCCTGAATTTGCTCTGGAGTATCTTATGCAGTACTTTGCATACGCAGAGGTGTGGAAAGACACTTTCACGGGAGTTGACACAGTTTATTTCAGCACATACGATGCTGACGCTATGGTGAGCGCGACATACGATCCTGTTTCTCCGCAGAATTACATGACCAATTATGCGCCTAATGCCGATTTCACCAACAATGGAACGCAGACCCTGACATTTTATGCCCATTGCGACATATACGAAAACAATCAGAAAGCTTACAGCGATTCATTTTTAGTTACAAACCTTACCGCAGGAAATACAGACTGGGTGGTATTTAACACTTTCTACGCTCCTCATTACCCGGGCACAAGCGCCGTTGTATTCTATACAAATATGAAGCACGATGTTGACAGGACTAATGACACAATTTCCTATGACATAACAATAAACGGGCCGATATCAATGTGGACGCCTCTTGACCCGACAACTTCAACATCCACGCAGTGGGCTGGAAGATGCATGGATGACAATGGGAATCTTTATATTGTAGGCGGACTTGACAATGTGCCAAACCTTCTTAACACTGTTCAGATATTTAATTCGGCAAGCGGCTGGTCAAACCTTCCTGCAATGCCTGTCGCAACATTTGCGCCTGCCTGCGCTGTAATTGACAGCAAACTTATAGTGATAGACGGAGGCAATCTCTCATTCAGTGCAATACATGCCACTCAGATTTATGATTTTAGAACAGCATCATGGACAACCGGCACCCTCTCCCCCAAGGGTCTTCTCGGAATGGGAGGCGGAGTGGTTGACGGCAAAATGTACCTTTTGGGCGGTTTCACTGCTGGTAATTTTCAGGACACAGTCTTTACATTTTCGTATGATGTGACTGCCGACACTGCTGGAGGAACACCTTGGACGACTCACACATTCTATTACCCCGGCCACGGAGTTCTTCTCGGCTCTCCTTTCTATGGAGTGTCTGGCGAAAATCAGTATGCGTATGTGACAGGCGCTTATCAGGGATACCATGATTTTTACAGATTTGAGCCTGCGGCTGACACAGTTGGCGGAACACCATGGGTAACTCTTGCCCCCACTCCTGCAGATGTGGGAGGAAAGAATCCCTCTCTTGTGACAAACAACGGCGAAATATATTGCATTGCCGGAGATTACTTGGGAGACTGGGGAGCATACTCCAACAAAGCATACAAATATGACGCACACGATAATTTGTGGAATGACATAGGATTCAATCTCAATACATCGGTCGAGGGCAATGTGGGATGGATGTTCAATGACACTCTCCGTGTCCACGGCGGAACGATTGGTTCATACGCCATTGTTCCTGCTCCGTTTGAGATGTGCGTTCCCGGTGAAACGGAAGGCGATTTTTATGCTCCCTACATTGTTTCAACAAAACCGTATGACAGACAGGTCGATGTTTATCTTGCGCAGACCGTGTCAGTGGCATTCTCCGAACCCATAGACACATCCCTTTGGGTTGAGGCCGTTGTGAGTCCCGATCCGGGCCTTCTTCTTATGGCATTCAACGAAAGCCTTGACTCTCTCTTCATATTCCATGATGATTTTAAGGACAATCAGACCTACTACATTTCATTTGATATATTCTATGACACAATGGGTTATAGAAGCATTGTTAAAACAGTGCCTTACACAATAGGATTTTCGACTGGACCCACAGGTATAAATTCACCTTATGAAAGAGTCTTCAAGCTTTCAAATATGGATTTGGTGGCAAAACCCAACTCCTCATTTGACTTCATGCTTTACTCATCGACAAACGAGAGAATTTCCATAGAAATATACTCGCTTCTCGGAAATAAAGTCAGAGACCTTTCAATCGAAAATGCCAAAACAGGCATAAACAAAGTGAGCTGGAACCTGAAAAACAAAAACAATGAAAAGGTTTCAGCGGGTGTCTATTTCTTCAAGATTATGAATTCAAAAGATACTCTTGAAGGAAAGATAATAGTGACGAAATAATCTCTCATGTTTCATTAAAAAGGGCGGGTTACCCCGCCCTTTTTATTTTCTATTGACATAAAATATATTTTAAGTATAAAAGAAGTATGGAGAAAAAACTCAAAAAATTAAATCTGGTGGACATCTTTTCGATAGCAGCCGGAGCTATGATAAGTTCGGGAATATTCATTATTCCGGGTCTCGCATTCAAGGAGGCTGGTCCGAGCATACTCTTCTCTTATGTAATAGCGGGGGTTCTTGCATTCACGGGTCTTTTAAGCATCTCGGAGCTTTCATCCGCGATGCCTAAATCGGGAGGCGACTATTATTACATAACCCGTTCTCTCGGTCCTATGGTTGGCACTGTATCCGGATTGTCAAGCTGGTTTGCCCTCTGCCTGAAATCGTCATTCGCTCTTATCGGAATAGCCGAGTTCGGAATCTTCTTCTTTAATTTTGATATAAGATTCGTTGCAGTCATCTTCTCAGTCATATTCACAATTATAAATATCTTCGGAGCAAAAAAAGCGGGCAGAACTCAGGTCGGAATGGTTATCTTTGTTCTCTTTTTTATATCAGTCTTCTCTTTCACAACATTCAAGCATGTCAATCCGAATCACTTCAAACCCTTTGCGCCGCATGGTTTTTCAGCTATGATAGCCACAGCAGGTTATGTATTTGTCTCATACGGCGGACTTCTGAAAATAGCCGGAATGGCGGAAGAGGTTGATGATCCTTCAAAGAAGATTCCTCAGGGGCTTTTGATATCCCTTGTGTCAGTCATGTTCATTTACCTCACGACAATTTTTCTGATAATTGGAGTGCTACCCGGCAACCTTCTGTCAGGCTCTCTCACGCCGGTTTCCGATGCGGCCAATGTCTCCTCAGGCAGGTCATGGTCTTACCTTTTTGCCTTCGTTGCAGTAATCGCATTCTTTGCCACTGCCAATGCAG